>NZ_QWKZ01000018.1 GCF_003574085.1 Meiothermus luteus
TTACTGGGCCTGCTCTTCCTCTTTTTCTTCATCATCCTCCCAGCGCTCCAGGGCCTCCTGCGGCGGACGGCTGCGTCCTCTCGCCCGGGAGAGGAATCTCGTCTGGCTCAAAGTCGGGGGGTATCTGCTGCCCCCGCCGCAGGAGGCCCTGGAGCGCTGGGAGGATGATGAAGAAAAAGAGGAAGAGCAGGCCCAGTAAGTCGTCTAAACCCATAAACCTCCCCTTAGCGTGTTCCGCTGGTGCCCGAACCGCCCTCGGGGATGTTGCCGCTGCTGGCTCGGCTGATGGACTCCCGCATATCCGTGTCGGCCTCTATGTTCTTGAGCTGGTAGTAGTCCATCACCCCCAGGCGCCCGCTCCGCAGAGCTTCGGCCAGCGCTAGGGGGACCGCGGCCTGGGCCTCTACCAGCTTGGCCCGCATGGCCTCTACTAAAGCGGCATTTTCCTGCTCCAGAGCCACCGCCATGGCCCGGCGCTCCTCGGCCTTGGCCTGAGCGATCTTTTTATCCGCCTCGGCCTGGTCGGTGCGAAGCTGAGCGCCGATGTTCTTGCCCACGTCTACCTCGGCGATGTCCACAGAGAGGATCTCAAAGGCCGTACCCGCGTCTAGGCCTTTGGCCAGCACGGTCTTGGAGATGCGGTCGGGCTGTTCCAGCACCATCTTGTGGTCTTCCGATTGGCCGATGGAGGCCACGATGCCCTCACCCACCCGGGCCACGATGGTTTCCTCCCCAGCCCCCCCCACCAGGCGGTCAATGTTGGCCCGCACGGTGATGCGGGCGGTCACCAGGAGTTGGATGCCGTCTTTGGCCATCCCAGCCACCGTGGGGCTGGTGATGACCTTAGGGTTGACCGAGAGCTTGACCGCCTCCAGCACATCCCGACCGGCCAGGTCTATAGCCGCAGCCCGATCAAAGTTGAGCTTAATCCCTGCTTTGTCCGCAGCAATTAGGGCGTCTACCACCCGGTCTACGTTTCCTCCGGCCAGGTACTGCGCCTCGAGCTTGGCGGTTTCCACCGGGATACCCGCTTTGAAGGCCTTGATCATGGGGTTCACAATTTTGGCCGGGGGGATCCGGCGGAAGCGCATGCCCACCAAAGAGGTGAGGGGCACGTTGACCCCAGAGAAGAGCGCGGTGATCCAAAGGGGCACCGGGACCAGATAAAAGAAGAGAAAAACTGCCAACAGCGCGATACCGGCTAGGATTAAAGCACCTATCTCCATGGAGTCCTCCTAAGGTCTTGCGGCTTAGCCTACCAGATATTGCCTAGCCCTCCACCTTGCGCACCACAACCCTTGGACCTTCCACCTGGATTACCCGGATGGTCTGCCCTCGGTCAATGAACTCCCCTAGGGTGACCACGTCCACCCGCCGGTCGCCGAACTGGGCGGTTCCAGCCGGACGCAGGTCGGTGAGCGCAGTGCCGATAGCCCCCAAAAGGGACTCCAGCTCGTTCTTTGGAGGAGCCACTTCTTCTACTGCGCTGCTCAGCACGAAGGGGCGGGCCACCCGGCCTTTGGGTAGGTAGCGGAACATCAGGAAGAGGCCCACCGCCAGCCCGATGATGGCGTAAGAGCCCACCTGCAGGGCCTCGTCCCCGAAGGTGAAGTAGATGGAGGCCCCAATCAGTCCGAGCCCCAGCAGGCCGGGGATGCCGAAGCCCGGGGTGACGAAAAGCTCAAAAGCCACCAGGAGCAGCCCGGCGAAAAGCAGGATGATGGTAAGGGCGCTGGAGAGCCCGGCCAGGTACCCTCCCAGGAAGAAGAGCCCCAAGGAGGTGAGGCCGATGATGGCAGGAATGAAGGTTCCCGGGGTGAAAAACTCCAGCACCAGCCCCAAGACGCCTACCGCCAGCAGTATGGCGGCGATGGTGGGGTCGGTGAGGAAGCGGGCCACCCGCACCTGGGGGCCCGGCTCGAGGGTTTCTATTTCGCTGCTGAAGCCCGCTTTCTCTAGGGCCGCCCGTAGGCTCGCCACCTCGGCGTCGGCCACCTTGAGCTCTACCGCTTTTTTAGCCGAGAGGGTCAGCGGCTCGCCTTTGGTGGTGATGCCCCGCACCTCTACCTCGGGGTCCACCATGGCCTCCGCGATGTTGGCTGGCCGCCCGCGGGCCTCGGCCACCGCACGGAACTTGCCTTTGAGCGCGGAGATAACCTTGCGATCGGCGGGGTTGGTGTTCTCCACCACCGGCGTAACCGTGATCGGCAGCGCTGCGCCGATGTTGGAGCCGGGCAGCATCATAATCTGCTGGGCAGCCAGTGAGATTAGGGCCCCCGCGGAGAAGGCGTTTTCTATCACTGCCAAGGTAGGCACGCTGGAGGCCAGAATGCGGTCGGTGATGCGGATGGCGGCGTCTACCCGCCCTCCAGGGGTGTTGATGCGGAAGACCACCCCGCTGGCCCCCTCCCGCTCAGCCCGCGCCAGCGACTGCTCCACGAAGGTCGCCAAAGGTCCGTCAATGGTCCCCTCAATGGGGACGACATAGGTTCGCGCCTGTGCCAGGCCGGCAAGCAACAGCAAGGCGAAAATTAGGTTTCTCACCAGCTTTATCTTAGCAAGCCGAGCTGGTGGGAGTGTAAGGTGGGGGCGGCTGCCTGGGCAAGCCTACCTTGGTGGCGTAGAATCCTCCTGTGAAGCTGGGTTTGATAGGCTTTCCTTTGCGCCACACGGTCTCCCCGGCCATGCAGGAGGCGGCCTTGAGGGCGGCGGGGCTTCGGGGTTCCTATCGGCCGCTGGAAACCCCCCCGGAGGGATTGAGGGATCGGCTTCAGGAGGTGCGGCGGGAGTATACAGGGGTCAACGTCACCATTCCCCACAAGGAAAGCGTGCTGGATTGGATTGATGCCATGAGCCCGGAGGCTCGAGCCATCGGGGCGGTGAACACCATACAGGTAAAGGACGGCAAATTAATCGGCCACAACACCGATGCACCGGGGTTCATAGCTGCCTTGGGGGAGGCCGGCGTGGTGTACCGGGGGAAGAGGGCCCTGGTCCTAGGGGCTGGGGGTGCTGCCCGGGCGGTGGTCTATGCCCTGCGGGAAGGAGGGGCCTACGTGGGCGTGCACAACCGCAGCTTGGAGCGGGCCCAGGCCCTTTGCCGGGACCTGGGGGCCTACCCGGTTACCGAGGCTGACCTCGAGGCCGCGGTGGAGGGCTGCGACCTCTTGGTCAACGCTACCAGCGTGGGGATGAAAGACCCCCATGCCTCTCCCTTGCCAAGGGGGCTTTTGCCTCGCTGGGGAACGGTGGTGGACATCGTCTACAACCCCCTTCAGACCCGCCTTTTGCGCGAGGCGGCCGAGGCCGGGCTGCCTACCTTAGGGGGGGTGCCCATGCTGGTCTGGCAGGGGGCCTTGGCCTTTGAACTGTGGACTGGCCGCAGGGCCGATGTGGAGGCGATGTATCAGGCTGCCCTGGCGGTGCTTGAGGGCCCCTCTAGACTGTGAGGGGCCTTTAGCCTTGTATCACGATGGGCAAAATCACCGGGTTTCGGCCGGTGTTCTTGGCGATGAACTTCTTGACCGGGTAGTAGATGTCGTCGCGGATTTCCTCCAGGCGCTTTTTCTCCCGCATGCCCCGGTGGAGAGAGTCTAGGGCCATCCTCCGCACCTCGCCCAAAAGCCGCTCCCCAGCCTTCACAAAGCCCTTGGAAATCACCTCTACCAGCGGGTCGCGGCTCACCAGCGCGGTGATGACCACCACCCCTTCAGCGGCCATGTGGTTGCGGTCCTCCAGTATCTCGTCGGTGATGTCGCCCACCCCCAGGCCGTCCACGTAAAGCTGCCCATGGGGTACCTTTCCGTCAAACTCAATGTGGTCGGAGCTGAGCCGGATGAGACGGCCGTTTTCCGGGATGAGGACCTTTTCCGGAGGGTTGGGCAGACTTTCCGCCAACCACTTGAAGTTGACCTGGTGCCGTACCTCGCCGTGCCAGGGCAGGAGGAAGCGGGGCCGGGCCAGGTTCAGCACGGTTTTTAGCTCCTCGTGGCTGGCGTGGCCCGAGGCGTGAACCTTGTAGCGGGGCGGGTAGAACACGTAGGCCCCTAGGGCGTACAGGCGGTTAATCATGGTGTTCACCGCCTCCTCGTTTCCGGGAATGGGGCTGCTGCTCAGGATGACCGTATCCCCCTCTTTGATGGCGATTTTGGCGTGGTTCCCCGAGGCCAGGCGGGATAGGGCGGCCTCGGGCTGGCCCTGGGAGCCGGTGGCGATGACCAGCACCTGCTCATCCGGAAGGTCTTTGATTTCATCTAGGGTGTAGAAGCGGTCTTTTTGCTTGAAGTAGCCCAGCTCGAGCGCGATTCGCGCGTATTTGAGCATTGAGCGTCCTTCCACCGCGATTTTCCGCCCATACTTTTCCCCTGCGCTGACCACCGACTGGATGCGGTGAATGTGGGAGGCGAAGGTGGTGACGAAGATGCGCCCCTTGGCCGCACCGATGACCTTGTCCAGCTCCTCGGCCACCTCGCTCTCGCTGGGGGTGGTGCCAGGCCGCTCGCCGTTGGTGGAGTCGGCGATTAGGCAGAGCACCCCTTCAGCCCCGGCCTGAGCGATCTTTTCCAGGTGAGAGGTCTGGCCGTCAATGGGCCGCGGGTCCAGCTTGAAGTCGCCGGTATGGACGATTTTGCCAACCGGGGTGTGGATGACCATCCCAAAGTTGTCGGGGATGGAGTGGGTCATCCGGAAGAGGTCTAGAAGGAAGTAGCGACCGATGCGGATGCGGTCGTCTGTGGAGACCTCCTTGAAGTTGTACTCGCCCGGATTGATGCCAAATTCCTCCAGCTTTCCCCGGACCAGGCCCAGGGTGAGCCGGGCCCCGTAGATCGGCACTTTGGGGAGCTGCGGGAGGAGGTAGGGCAGGGCCCCGATGTGGTCCTCGTGTCCGTGGGTGAGCACCCATCCTTTGATCAGGTCCTTGTTTTGGATCAGGTAGTCAATCCGAGGGATGACGATGTCCACCCCCAGCATGTGCTCGTCGGGGAAGGCCAGCCCCCCGTCAACGACGAACACCTCATCTTCGTAGCGGAACACGGTGATGTTTTTTCCAATCTCTCCGGTCCCGCCGAGAAAGACGATTTCAACAGACCCACCCGGCTTGCCTAGGAGGATAGGTTCCTTGGGTTTTGGCCGGGGTTGCCGGCGGCGCGGCCCCCGAGGACGAACGGCGTTGGAACTCTCATTCATGTTTTCTCCTGCGACGACCCCGGAACGGCTTGCCCCGAGGAGGCATAACTGCGCGAACGCGCGCGGCCTGTAGACTAGCGTTTGGCCGGGCGTCGGGGCACGATTCCTTCCAGCTCCGGTCGGATGAGGTCAACCCGCCCCTGCTCGTCAATGCTGTTGACTTTGACCCGCACCTTTTGGCCGAGCTTTAGCACATCCTCCACCCGTTCTACCCGCCCTTTGGCGAGCTGGCTGATGTGAAGGAGACCGTCCTTGCCCGGCAGGATTTCCACGAAGGCCCCGAAGTTGGTGATCCGGGTTACGGTGCCCTCGTATATCTCACCCACTTTGGCCTCCGCGGTGAGGCTTAGGATGCGCTTTTTGGCCTCTTCAGCAGCGGCGGCGTTGGAGCTGTAGATGCGGATGGTACCGTCTTGCTCAATGTCAATCTCCACCCCCAGCTCCTCGAGCTGACGGATGTTCTTGCCGCCAGGGCCAATGATGAGCCCGATTTTTTCCGGGCTTACCTTGAGCGCGAGGATGCGCGGCACATGGGGCTTCATCTCGGCGCGGTGGGTGGGGAGGGCCCGTTCCATAAGCTCCAGGATATGCAGCCGGGCTTCGCGGGCTTGGTAAAGGGCTTGGCGCATCAGTTCGGGAGAGAGGCCCTTGATTTTGATGTCCATCTGCAGCGCGGTGACCCCATCGCGAGTTCCGGTCACCTTGAAGTCCATGTCGCCCAAGGCATCTTCCAACCCCAGGATGTCGGTGAGCACCACTGCCCGTTCTCCTTCCTTCACCAACCCCATGGCCACCCCGGCCACGTGTTTTTTGAGCGGTACCCCGGCGTCTAGAAGGGCCAAGCAGCCCGCGCAGACCGTGGCCATGCTGGAAGAACCGTTGGACTCCAGCACATCCCCCACCACCCGGATGGTGTAGGGGAACTCCTCTTGGCTGGGCAGCACTGCCTTGAGGCCGCGCTTGGCCAGGTTGCCGTGCCCTACCTCTCGGCGGCTTACCCCGCGCAGCCGCCGCACCTCGCCGGTGGAGTAGGGGGGGAAGTTGTAGTGGACCAAAAAGGGGTCTTCGGTCTCAATGCCCAGGTCGTCCACGAGCTGGGCGTCCTGGCCGGTACCCAGGGTCACCACCCCCAGCACCTGCGTTTCACCCCTGGTGAAGAGGGCTGAGCCGTGGGCCTTGGGCAGGACGTCGGTCTCTATCCAGATGGGCCGCACCTCCTTAGGGGTGCGTCCGTCTGCCCGGCGGTTTTCCTCTAGGATAAGGCGGCGCAGCTCTTTGCGGATCACCTCATCAAAGGCCCCGGACACCTGCTTGCGCCGCAGGGGGTCTACCGTGCCGTCCTCAGCGGGGGGGGCGAACTCCTCTACCAGCGCTTGGGCGAAGGCCTCCAAAGCCTTGGAGCGCTCGCCCTTAGAGGCGGTCTGCAGTACGCTGGAGAGGCCCTTTTCCATGGCTCGCTGGTAGAGGGCGGCCTGGGCTTCGGCCTCGAGCCCGGCGGGAGGGGTAAAGGAAAACTTTTCTTTGCCCAGCTCGCTGCGCATCTGCTCCTGCAGGGCCAGGATGGGCTGCATGGCTTGGTGGGCGAACTCCAAGGCCTCCACTAGCTTATCCTCCGAAACTTCCTGGGCGGCGGCCTCTACCATGATGATGGCGTCCTTGGAGCCAGCCACCACCAGGTCAAGCCGGCTTTCCTCCTGGGCGGTAGGGTTCAGCACCAGCCGGTCGCCCTGCAGGCCTATCCGAACCGCTGCGATGGGGCCTTCCCAGGGGATGTCGGAGAGCATCAGGGCGGCACTGGCGGCGATGGGACCCAGGATGTCCGGGGTGTTTTCCTGGTCGGCTGAGAGTACCGTGATGATGACCTGCACCTCGTGTCGGAAGCCCTTAGGGAAGAGGGGGCGGATGGGCCGGTCGGTTAGGCGGGCCGATAGAATGGCCTTTTCGCCGGGCCGGCCCTCCCGACGCATGAAGCTACCGGGGATACGCCCTACGGCGTAGTGGCGCTCCTCAAATTCCACCGTGAGGGGTAGAAAGTCGGCCTCAATGGGGTTCTCGGAGGCCTGAGCGGTGGCCATGACCACGGTGTCGCCGTAGCGTACCCAGACCGAGCCCGAGACCTGTTTGGCGTACTTTCCTGTTTCGATGCTCAGGGTGCGGCCCCCCAGCTCCACGCTGTAGCGCTTGCCTTGGGGTACTGGACTGGCTTGATTCATGGCGGCTCCCAATAGCCCAGATTATGCGCTGGGCGCGCATTGTTTTCATCGCTCTAACTTGTTCTTGCCTGGCCGGCTTTGCACGTTGCCCGTGCTGCATACGATCAAAACCGCTTTCCTAACACCAAGACACCAGCGGAGCCATACCCCGGCCCCGCCTACCTTGCTAAGTCCATTGTACATGAAAATCCCCGGGGGCAACCCCGGGGCTTTTTCACTTGCGGAGACCTAGCTTCTCAATGAGGGCCTTGTAGCGCGCCTCATCTTTTCTTTCCAGGTATCGCAGAAGCCGCTTGCGCTGACCCACCAGCATGAGAAGGCCCCGCTTGGCGGACATGTCCTTTTTGTTGGTGGTCAGATGGGCCGAAAGGCGGTTGATGCGCTCGGTCAGAAGAGCCACCTGCACCTCGGTAGAGCCAGTATCGCCGGGCTTTTGCGCGTGCTGCTCAATGATACGGGCTTTTTCCTCACTAGTAAAGGGCATTTTTCACCTCGCCAGGCAAGCCTTAGCTGACTCGCCAAGGCTCCCTCAAGCCCTTACCGGGCCAACTAAGTATAGGGTGGCCCTTTGCTTGGGTCAAGCGGGTGTAATCGGTCAGCCCATTTGGGATGACCGACGATTCCTACCGACCCTGTGGGGAAACTGCTGGGGGAGAGAGGCGAACACGGAGGGAAGCGGCGTTAGTCAATACACAAAGCCCTCGAGCCTCCGGCTAACCCGAGCCTCGGGAGGGATCCCAATGAAAAAGTGGATTTGGACTGCTGTTTATCGGGGTTGTCTTGGCGCAGGTGGCCAGCCTGGCGGAGAATATTCGCGGCTATGCAAGCTGGACGCAGGTGAATGTGAACAAAATCAACACCGCCGGCGCCCACCCCTTACCTCGAGGGCTTTTAGCTTGACCCGGTAACGGCCCCGGGTCCCCTCCACCAGCCCCAGGCTGCGCAGCTCGCCCAGGTATGGGTGACCGTTACCCGGGTGGTGCCGCACATGGCGGCCAGTTCTTCTTGCTTGAGCTCCATGGGCAAGTCGCGCCAGGGCGAAAAGTCGGGCAGGCCGAAGCGCCGGGCCAGCCAGGCAAATGCCTGGCCAATGCTGACCATGACCAGGATGTAGACCTCGCGGGGAAGCCGACGCACCTGCCCAGTCTAATCGCTCTTGGCTTAGCACCCCTCGAGGTGGCTTGGGATTGAAACCGGAGGGATGCCTTCGGTATCCTAGACCTCTGGTTTTCCCCATTCTTTGGGGATGGTCAAGGAGGCTGAATGATCAGCGTAACCGACCTGCGCAACGGTACCAAGGTGAAAATGGACGGTGCCCTCTGGCAGTGCATTGAGTACCAGCACCAGAAGATAGGCCGGGGTGGAGCTAAGGTGGTGGCCAAGTTCCGCAACCTCGAGACGGGCGCCATTGTGGAGCGTTCCTTTAACTCGGGTGAGAAGCTCGAGGACATCTATATTGAGACCAAAGACCTGCAGTACCTTTACCCCGAAGGGGAGGAGCTGGTCTTTATGGACATGGAGACCTACGAGCAGTTCCATGTGCCCAAGAGCATCTCCGACTCTACCCGCTTCCTCAAAGAGGGCATGGTGGTCCAGGGGGCCATGTACAACGGACGGCCACTAGAGATAGTGCTGCCGGCTTCGGTGGAGCTTAAGGTGGTGGATACCCCGCCAGGGGTACGGGGCGACACCGTTTCGGGGGGCAGCAAGCCGGCCACCCTCGAGACCGGAGCCGTGGTGCAGGTGCCCCTTTTTGTGGAGCCCGGCGAGGTGATCCGGGTGGATACCCGCACGGGGGAGTACCTAGGCCGGGCTTGACCGGATTTGCCCGACCTGAGGAGGCCGACCTTCCGGCGGCCGCCTTTGGGTGGTGGGTGGGGTTCGCTTGCTCCCCGACGGGCTTCGGGCTTTAGCTTCCGGCTTTGGCCTTATACTTCTATAGGCTGGCTTCTGCAAAGCGAACCTTAGCCCTTTTTGGAGGCAGTCATGAATGCAAAGGAGCTCAAGTCCATCCTCCAGGCCCTGCAAGACCACGAGGTTTCGGAGCTTACCCTGGAGACCCCCGACTACAAGCTCACCATCAAGCGCGGGCCGGAGGTGCAGTACGTGGCCCCGCCGGCCCCGGTGCCCCAGAATCAGCCGGTGCCCCAGGCGGCCCCGGTTGTCCCTCAGGCTCCAGCTGTTGAAGCGCCCCCCCCCAAGGCCGAGCCCCCCAAGGAGGAAACTGGAAAGTACGTGGAGGTCAAAGCCCCCATTGTGGGCACCTTTTACCGGGCTCCTTCTCCCGACGCCGAGCCCTATGTGAAGGAGGGGGATACCGTGAAGAAGGGGCAGGTGCTCTGCATCATTGAGGCCATGAAGCTCATGAACGAGATTGAGAGCGAGGTGAGCGGCGTGGTGCGGAAAATTCTGGTGCAGAACGCCGAACCGGTGGAATACGGGCAGGTCCTCTTCTTGATTGAGCCTGCCTAACGCGGAGCGGCTATGTTCAAGAAGATCATGGTGGCCAACCGGGGCGAGATCGCCCTTAGGGTGCTTAGGGCAGCCCGCGAGCTGGGGATTAAGGTTGTGGTGGCCCACAGCGAGGCCGACAGCCAGTCGCTGCCGGTATTGCTGGCCGATGAGGCCATCTGCATTGGGCCGGCCCCCTCGGCGCAGAGCTACCTCAATATACCCAACCTCCTTTCAGCGGCGATCATCACCGGGGCGGAGGCGATTCATCCGGGGTATGGGTTTTTGGCCGAGAACCCTCAGTTTGCTGAGATGTGCCGTGATCACGGCATCGTTTTTATAGGTCCTACCCCGGAGTCCATGTATAGCCTAGGCTCCAAAGCGGGAGGGCGAGAGATCGCGGCCAAGTCCAACGTGCCTACGGTGCCTGGAACCGGCGTGCTCCAGTCGGTGGAGGAGGCCCTCGAGGCGGCCGAGGCCATCGGGTACCCTGTGCTCCTCAAGGCCAGCGCGGGTGGGGGAGGGCGAGGGCAGAAGGTGGTGCGCTCGCCCGATGAGATGAAGACCGCCTTTGCCCAGGCCCAGGTGGAGGCCCAGAACTACTTTTCCGACCCTTCGCTCATCCTGGAAAAGTACGTAGAACTCTTCCGCCACGTAGAGGTACAGGTGATGGGCGATGGCAAGGGGCACGTGGTACACGTGGGGGAGCGCGATTGCTCGGTGCAGCGGCGCAACCAGAAGCTCATTGAGGAGGCCCCCAGCCGCCTAGAGGAGCCCTTGCGCCAGGAGATTCTGGCCGCTGGGGTGCGCCTGGCCAAGTACGTCAACTACCAAGGGGCCGGCACCTTGGAGTTCATCGTGGACCCCGAGGGGAACTTCTACTTCATGGAGATGAACACCCGCATCCAGGTTGAGCATACCGTTACCGAGATGGTCTCGGGGCTGGATTTGGTCAAGCTTCAGATTAAAATCGCTGCCGGTGAGCCTTTTACCCTCCAGCAAAGCGATATCCAGCTAAGGGGCCATGCCATTGAGTGCCGCATCAACGCCGAGGACTACGAGAAGGACTTCCGCCCAAGCATTGGCAAGGTAGAGACCCTACACTTTCCTGGCGGACCTGGAGTGCGGGTGGACTCCCATCTCTACGCCGGTTACAGCATCCCACCTCACTACGATTCCCTAGTGGCCAAGCTGATCGTACACGGTGAGAGCCGGGAGGAGGCCATCGCCCGGATGCGCCGGGCCCTCTCCGAAACTGTGATTGAGGGCCCCGGCCTAAAGACCACAGTGCCCTTCCACCTCAAGGTGATGGACAACGCCTTCTACCAGCGGGGGGTGGTCTACACCAACTTCGTCGCCACCCGCTTGTTGGACTGATTTTGGGCGGGGGGATTCGTATAGACTGGTGGCAGCATGTTTTTCTTTGAGCTTCTTGGCAGAGACTCCCTGGCCTACTTGGTGGCCTTTGCTGGGGGCGCTTTCGGTTTGGTAATTCACAACCTATTTCAGGCCTATCTAGCCGACCGTTATAGGGACACCGAGCCCCGCCGGTACGGTTTTTTGACCCTCGAACCCAGGGTACACCTGGACGCTTTGGGGCTTCTGTTCCTGGCCCTTTTGGGCTTCGGCTTTCCCCGGCTGGTGCCTTGGCGGCTTTTCGGGTCAAAAGGGGCCCAGGTGGCCCTGATGGGGCCTTTGGGTTTTTTTGTGGCCGCCTTTTTGTACATCCTTCTAGGGCGGCTCCTGGAGCCCCTAGGACCGGCCACCTCGAGCCTTGCCCTGGGCCTGCAGGTGGCGGGCTCGCTCATGATAGGCCACGCGGCGGTCTTCCTGTTCCCGGTGCCGCCTTTGGATGGGGCCCGGGTGGTCTATGCGGTGGGCAGCGCGGAGGCCCGGCGCTTTATGGACCAGCTTCAAAGCTACGGGTTCTTGGGGTTCTTTGTGATTTTTCTGGTGCTCAACCTCACCGGGGTCCTCCCGGCCATTCGGGCGGGGCTAAGTGGCCTTTTGAACGGCCTGTTCTCGGCCATGGGGCTATAGATGGGGTTGATATCCCTGCTGCAAAGCGACCCGCTGGCCTTTTTGTTGGTGGTGCTGGCGCTGGCTTTTTCGCTGGCCCTGCACGAGTGGGGCCACGCGGCGGCGGCGCTTTGGATGGGCGACCCCACCGCCAAGGAGCAGGGTCGGGTAACCCTAAACCCCCTTCGCCACCTCGACCCCATTGGCTCCCTCCTGGTTTTGCTGGTTGGGGTGGGCTGGGCCAAACCGGTGCCCGTCTATCCCCCCAACTTCCGCCACTACCGGTTGGGGCTTTTTGTCGTTTCGGTGGCGGGGATTGTCGTAAACCTTCTGATCGCCACCGCACTGGCCCTTTCCCTCCGGTACTTGCTCGAGGCTGGCCTGCTGCAAAGCCCGGGGGCCTTCCTTCGGGGCTTGGTGCAGGCGCTCGCGGTGGCGGCCAGCGTTAACCTTGTCTTGGCGGTCTTCAACCTGTTGCCCATCCCCCCTCTGGACGGCTCTAAAATCCTGCAGAGCTTTCTCCCTCTGCGCTGGCACCCTTTTGTATGGCGGCTCGAGCGCAACCCCACCTATGCGGTGGTGGCCCTGCTCCTGCTCCTCACGGTTTTCCGCCAGCCCCTAGGGGAGCTGCTCTCATGGGCCCGCGAGGGGTTTTTTGGGCTGTTTGGGCTATAGCCTCTTGGCATCGGCCCAGAAGCCCTCGAGGTCGTAGTACTCCCGTGCTTCTGGGCTCATCAGGTGGACCAGCACTGGGCCGTAGTCCAGAAGGACCCAGCGAGGGCTGGGCCCCTCCACATGGTCGGCTCGGAGGCCCTGGCTTTGCAGCCTCTCCCGCACGGCCCGCTCCAAGGCTTGCAGATGGGGCTGGGAGGTCCCGGTGGCGATTACAAAGTAGTCCAAGGTGTCGGAAACCTCCCTCAGGTCAAGGGCCACCACGTCCAGGGCCTTTTTGTCCTCTAGGGCTTCTTTGATCTCGGCAATCAGAGTTAGGGCATCCAGGGTTTTGACCATTCCCACCTATTCTACCTCAGGAATGTACTCAAACTCGTGGGCCCCAAGGCGCACCATGTCGCCGGCCCGCACCCCGTGGGCTTTCAGGACTTGCTCTACCCGGTAGCGTCTGAAGAGCTCCTGGAGGTAGCCTGCGGCCTCCATCAAATCCCCTCTAATCCGGTTGAGATGTCGCTCAAGCTGGGGGGCTTCCAGCGCAAACACCCCCTCGGCCACCCGGGTCACCCTAATCTCCTCGCTGGGGGCAGGCTTTGGCCGGGGCTGCTCGAGCCGCGGCCTCGGGGCGGCCTTGACCATAGCGAAAAGGGCTTCTACCAGCTCCGGAAGCCCTACTTGGCTTGCGGCGGAGATGGCCAGCACCGGCAGGCCGCTTCGGGCTAACTGGGCGAGGTGCTCCTCCACCTCTTTGGGGCCCAAGAGGTCTATTTTGTTCAGGGCGATGAGGGCCGGCCGGGTGAGCAGCTCGGGGTTGTAGGCCCGCAGCTCCTCCTGAAGGGTGCGCAGGGCTTCTGCCGGTCCTTCGGTTCCGTCCAGCACGTAAAGGAGGACCCGGGTGCGGGCGATGTGCCGCAGGAACTCTAGCCCCAGCCCCCTTCCCTGGGCGGCCCCTTCAATGATGCCGGGGATGTCGGCGATGGTTAGCCGTTCCAGCTCCCGCTCGATCACCCCCAGGTTGGGGGAGAGGGTGGTGAAGGGGTAGCTGGCGATCTTGGGGTGGGCGTGGGTAAGGGCAGCGAGCAGGCTGCTTTTCCCTGCGTTGGGGTAGCCCACCAGGCCCACGTCGGCTAGGAGCATCAGCTCTAGGCGCAGCCTGCGCTTTTCTCCCGGTTCTCCCGCCTCGGCGAACCGAGGGGCCTGGCGGGTGGGGGTCACAAACCGAGGGTTTCCAAAGCCGCCCCGCCCCCCTCGAGCCGCCACAAAGGTCTGCCCCTCCTCAACCAGGTCGGCCAGCAGCTCTCCAGTTTCCGCGTCGTAAACCCGGGTGCCCCGAGGTACCTCTACCACCAGGTCCTTGCCCGAGCGGCCGGATAGGCCCTTGCCCATGCCGTGCTGCCCGTTCTCGGCCTTGTATATCCGCTTGGACAGGGTGGAAAGGGAGTCCACCTCGCCCCGGGCCCGCAGGATGACCGAGCCTCCATCGCCCCCATCGCCTCCGTCGGGACCGCCTTTGGCGATGTACTTCTCCCGCCAAAAGCTGATGCAGCCGTCGCCCCCGCGCCCGGCCTCTACCTGGATTTCCAGGACATCCCTGAACATAGAAAACAAAGGCTGAAAGCCGCTTCCGGCCTTCAGCCCGGTTGGCGCCCCTTAGCTTAGCTGGGCGGATTCCAGGGGCCTGACCCGCACAAAGCGCCCCATCCGCCCCTTGTCGGCGAACTCCACCACCCCGTCCACCAGGGCGAAGAGGGTGTAGTCGCGCCCCATGCCCACCCCGGGACCGGGGCGGAACTTGGTACCGCGTTGCCTTACCAGGACGTTCCCGGCGCGGACCACCTGCCCTTCAAAGCGCTTAACCCCCAGCCGCTTAGACTGGCTGTCGCGCCCGTTTTTGGTTGAGCCTAGACCCTTTTTGTGTGCCATGCCTGCCTCCTTAGGCGCGAATCTCCTTCACCACAATCTCCGTATAGGGTTGCCGGTGGCCGCGCTTGCGGCGGTACTGGACCTTGGCTTTGAACTTGGCCACCACCACCTTCTTGCCCTTGCCGTGGCCCACCACCTCGGCCACCACCTTGGCCCCCGGGACAGTGGGGGTTCCAATCACGGTTTTCTCGCCGCCCAGCATGAGGGCCTCAAACTCCACGGTTTCGCCGGGGTTGGCCTCGAGCTTCTCCACCCGCAACCGGCTGCCGGCCTCGGCCCGGTACTGTTTTCCACCGGTTTTGATGATTGCGTACATGCTACACTCTCCAAAAAAACCAAAAAGCTCGGGTGTGAACCCAGCCATCTGAAAACTATAGCCTTTTCCAGCGCTTGGCGCAAGGGTGTTGGAAATTTCCAAGGGATGCTGGTAGGCTGCTAGCCGGTAGGCGTGTTCCTTCTTTTCGGAGGCAGGAATTGACCAACCCGGTTGCAGCTATGGACTTTTTGGAAAGGGTGCGCCAGCGGGTGAAGCCCGAGCGGTTTGCCCACATCCTGCGGGTGGCTGAGTTGGCCGCCGCGATCGCTCGAGCCAACGGCCTGGACCCGGACAAGGCTTATTTGGCGGGAATCCTGCACGACGCCGCGCGCGACCTGAGCCCTGAAGAACTCGTCCTGCTGGCGCCGCCGGAGAACGAGGTGGAGCGCCGGCACCCCTTGGCCCTGCACGGCCGCGCCGCTCGGCGGATGGCCCAGGAGTGGGGCGTTCAGGATGAGGAGGTACTGGAAGCGATTGAAGGCCACGTGTACGGCGTGGACCCCGCTCAGGGAATTGGCATGGCCCTCTATGTGGCCGATGTTTCTGAGCCAGGCCGGGGGGTCAACCACGAGATTCGGCAGCGGGCCTTAGAGGGTAGGCTGCTGGAAGCCTATCAGGAGGCTGTGGCCTGCAAGGTGAATTACCTGCAGAGCAGGGGCATAGAACCACACCCGCGCACCCAGGCGGCCTACGCAGCCTTGCAGGGCCCGCCCTTCCCTAAAGCGTAGCCGCTATGGCCTGGGTGCGCCCAAAAGGTTCAACCCCTCGTCTTTCCCTTTTGCTCCTTGGTCTGGCCTTGCTCCTGCTGGCCGCCGCCCTGGCCTATGGGCCCCGCCTCCAAGAAGCCCAGGGGGCTCCTTTGGTCCTTTCCCAGGACCTCCCCAAGGAGCTGAGCTTGGTGGTGGCTGCGCGCGACACCGAGTACTGTGGCTACCACACCCCTTGCGGGCCTGGCCGTCGGACCGACACCATCTTCTACCTTCGCCTTCAGGGAGCTGAGGCGACCTTGGTGGCTATTCCACGTGACCTGTACTACCAGGGGGAGACCCCCAGCGGGCCTTTTGCTGGAAGAATTAACGCGGTCTACGAGCGAGCTGGCCCAGAGGGACTGCGCTGGGCGGTGCAGGAGCTTTTAGGTGTGCCGGTGCCGCACTACCTAATTCTCACCTTTGATGTGGTGATGCGGCTGGTGGACGCGGTGGATGGGGTAGAGGTGGAGCTGCCCTACCCCATGCGCTACACCGACCGGGCCGCGGGGCTGTACATAGATTTTCCCGCTGGCCGGCTGCACCTAAACGGCAAGGACGCAGTTAAGTACATGCGTTTTCGCCGCTGGGAAGGGGCCGACCTGGGCCGAATAGACCGGATTAAGGAGGTCTTGCAGCAGGTGGCCCAGAAGGCCCAAAGCCCCCGTTACTGGCCCCGCCTGCCAGGGGTGGCGGCTTCCCTTTGGGCCTCCTTGGAGACGAACCTCTCGTTGGCCCAGGCGCTGGAGCTCCTTCCGGGGTTGCGCGGGGTGGTGCTGCGCAGCGCTACCTTGCCCACCCTCGAGGAGGGCCCCTACCTTGTCCCTGACCCCGTGGCCATGCCCGCTTTCACCTCGGCCCTGCTGGGCTACCGTGCCGACGCTGAGGCCATGGCGCGGCTGGTGCAAGCTGAGGCCCTGGGGCTTAGGGTTCTTTTGCTGGACCAAAGCGGTGCGGGCCTAGGGGCGCGTTTCCGGCAGGGCTTCCTCGAGCTAGGCCTTTCCCCTCCGGAGATGCGCCTGGCGGGGCCTGGGGGGCAGAGCCGGGTCCTGGTGCAAAGTGGGGTTTCCGTCGTGGGGCGTGAATCTCCAGCCCTTCTGCTGGCTAGAGACCTGGCCGACCTGCTGCACCTGCCCTTGCAGACCCGCTTGCGTCTGGAGCCTGGTGGCTACAGCGTGGTGGTGGTTCTTGGAACCGATTACGCCTCCCGGTAGCGGTCTCGGTGGATCAGGAGGGCCAGCCCGAGCCCCAGGTAGACCATCAGCAGGCTGCTGCCGCCTTTGGACACCAGGGGGAGGGTGAGCCCGGTGACCGGGGCCAGGCCCAAGGTTACCGCGACGTTGACCGCCACCTGGAAGGCCAGCATGGAGAGTATACCTGCGATGACCAGCCGGTCTTCCATGCGCACGCACTCGGTGGCCATCCGGCCCAGCCGGAAGAAGAGCAGCCCGTAAAGGAAGAGCAGCCCTGTGGCCCCCACGAAGCCCCACTCCTCGGCCAGCACGGAGAAGATGAAGTCGGTTTGCCGCTCTGGGACGAAGCCCAGTTGGGTCTGGGTACCAGCCCCGAAGCCTTTTCCGGTAAGCCCGCCTGAGCCGATGGCGATGGTGGACTGAATTTGCTGGAAGCCTTTGCCCCGCGGATCTTTGGAGAGGTCAAAGAGAATTTCCACCCGTTCTCGCTGATAGGGGCTTAAGTTGGGCCAGACCACCGTGGGCATCAGGGCTGCAGCAACGGCCAGCCCTACCGCGATGTGCCGCATGGGCATGCCCCGTACGAAGAGCATCCCCAGCACCCCCGAAAGGAGGACCAGGGTTCCGCCCAGGTCCGGCTGGATGAAGACCAGCCCCAGCACCGGGGCCGCAATGATGGTCGGCAGCAGGTAGTCGGTCAGCCGCTCCAGCGGGCGCAGCCCCAGCACCCGGGCCAGCACCAAAACCAGGCTGATTTTGGCCACCTCGCTGGGCTGGAAGCTGGCCGGCCCCAGGTCAAACCAGGCCTTGGCCCCGTTAATCTCACGGCCCACGAGCAGGACAAGGATAAGCAGCCCGATGGAAAGGCCGTAAAGCGGAAAGGCCCAGGAGAAAGCCTGCCGTCTTGGGAGAATTTGCACCAGGACTCCTAGGGCCACGGCAATGGGAAAAGCGACTACCTGTTGGGTCCACACCGCTTTGCTCGGGGCAGCGCTGTAGAGGGTGACCAACCCCACCAGGTTGATCAGCAAGACCAGGCTGATGAGGACCCAGTCGTAGGCGAGCACCGGAACCCTAGGCAGCGTCACGGCTTTAGTCTACATGGGGAGTGGTAGACTTTTCCGGGAGGTTGTTATGGACGAAGCCATTACCATAGCTGCGGCGGTGGTCATCGTGCTTCTTTTGTTGATGTTTGTTTTCCTGGTTAAGGATAAGGGGCTTCCCGACAAGGACCACTAGAGGTGTAGTAGATTTTTTTCACGAGCGGGTAAAATCGTGAACAATATCACGTAAACACCATGGCCGGCCTCGAGAACCGCAAAGCCAGGCACGACTACGAGGTTCTGGAAACCTTTGAAGCCGGGCTAGCCCTAAAGGGCAGCGAGGTAAAGTCCATCCGGGCCGGTCGGGTGGACTTTACCGGTACGTTTGCCCGCTTCCAAGGCGACGAACTCTTTTTGGAGAACCTCTACATAGCCCCCTACGAAAACGGCGGCTACACCAACCACGAACCCAGACGCTCCCGCAAGCTGCTGCTGCACCGCAGGGAGCTGGACCGACTAAAAACGCGGGTGGAGCAAAAAGGGCTTACCTTGGTGCCTCTCAAGATTTACTTCAACGAGAGGGGTAAGGCCAAACTCCTCTTGGCGCTGGCTCGAGGCCGCCGCGACTACCAGAAAAAAGCGGAGGACAAGCGGCAGGCCCTACAGCGGGCACTCAGGGAGATTTAACTTGGTCTATCGTGGCCCCTCAAACAGGCTGTGAAGCTGAAGCGGCTCGAGCTCCCTCTGCTCACCGGTAGGCAGGTGTTTGAGGGTGACCACCCCTTTGGCCCGCTCATTCTCTCCTAAAAACCCGACGTACTCCACCCCTCTCCTTAGGGCTTCCTCCAGGGCTTTGCGCGGGTTTTTGGGAACGTACCCAATCTCCACGAAGGCCTTGGGCCGGAGCTGCTCGGCCAGGACCAGGGCCTCAATCTTGGCCGCCTCGTCCAGAGGGGCTAGGTAGAGGATAGGGGAGGGGTCGGGGGGGATGGCCACCCCTTCCTGTTCCAAAGCGAGGGCTACCCGCTCAACACCGATTCCAAAGCCCACCCCAGGCACCCGGGGACCCCCCAGCATCTCCGAAAGCCCGTCGTAGCGGCCCCCACCGCCTAGGGCCGACTTGGCCCCAACGTGGGCATGGTGCACCTCCCAGGCCGTGCGGACGTAATAGTCCAGCCCCCGCACCAGGTTGGGGTCTATCGTGTAGGCCACCCCCAGTCGCTCCAAGTAGCGGCAGACCTGCTCGTGAAAGGCCTGGGCCTCCTCTCCTAGGAACTCCAGCATCGGCTTGACCCCAAGCTCGGCCAAAACCGCCTGGTCTTGCTCGTCCTTAGAGTCCAGAATACGCATGGGGTTGGCCTCCAGGCGAGCCCTTGATTCGGGTGAAAGCCGGTTGGCGTGGGGTAGGAGCAGCCCCCGCAGATACTGGTTGTAGCGGGCCCGGTCCTCTGGGTCACCCACCGAGCCCAGACGGAGCTCAAAGTTCTGGAGCCCCAAGGCCTTGTAGATGCGCACCATAAGCGCAATGGCCTCGGCATCCAAAACGGGGTCGGCCAAGCCCAGGGCCTCGTAGTCCACCTGGTGGAACTGGCGGTAGCGGCCCTTTTGCGGCCGTTCCCCGCGAAAAATGGGACCCCAGGTGAACAGCCGCACCGGCTGGGGCCAGACCTTCATGCCATGCTCGTTGTAGGCCCGCACAATAGCCGCGGTCGGCTCCGGGCGCAGGGCCAAAAGCCGCTTGCCCCGGTCTTCCAGCACGAACATTTCCTTTTTGACCACGATGTCCGAGGTAGAGCCGGCACCCTTTTGGAAGACCTCCAGATACTCAAAGATGGGGGTGTGGATCATCTGGGCCCCGGCCCCCCGCAGCACCTCTTCGGCGGTCTTCACAATGTAGCGAAAAACCGGTTCGCGGAATGGGTATTCCTTAGCCTGGGGAAGGATGTCGCTGCTTCCAGAAACCGCCTTCAACATGGGCCTCATTCTAAGCCGGGGCTCCAGTTAGGAGGCTAGGTGGACGCCCGCTTGTCCGCGTACATCCGGTCGTCGGCCAGGCGCAGCAGTCCTTCGGCGTCCTGGGCCTCCTGGGGGAAGGTAGCCTGCCCCAGGTTGGCCGAGAGGCAGATACCCTCTAAACAGACCTGGGCAATGGCCGCGAGCAGCCGCTGCCCGACCGCCAAGGCCCCCTCGGCATCGGTCTGAGGCAGCAGCACCGCGAACTCGTCTCCCCCCCAGCGGAAGACCATGTCCCCAGCCCGCCCCTTCTGCAAAAGTACCCGGGCCACCTCCCGCAGGGCCCGGTCACCAGCAGCGTGGCCGAGTTGATCGTTGATGGGCTTGAAGTTTTTGAGGTCAATGACCAGAAGGGAGATGGGATAGCGGTAGCGGCGGGCCCGCTCCACCTCCTCCTTGAGCCTGAGGTCGAAGGCCCGGCGGTTGTACAGCCCGGTAAGCCCGTCGGTCAGGGCGGCTTTTTCCAAGGCTGCGCGGCTTTGCAGCTCGTGGACTAGTGTAGCGATGGGGGTGGCAAACAGCCGGGCAGCGGCCAAGGAGTCCTCAGCGAAGGCCTGGGGGTCCTGGCTGTCCAGGTTGAGGTAGGCCAGCACCCGGCCTTGGTGAGCTACCGGCAGGCAGAGGTTAGCCGCAAAGCCTGCCTGGCCGCTGTCCTCAGCGCGGATGCGGGGCGCCCCCTCCAGGGCCCGGGTCGAACCCTCGGCGTACCACTCGAGCATATCTCCCTCACCCTGCCGCGCCTCGCAGTCCCAGACCTCGCCTATCGCCGCGCGGCAAGCGTAGGCCTCCTCCTCCCATATCCAAAGGCTCCCCGTCTCGCTACCGGGGACCAGCTCCACCGCGGCCTCGAGGATGCGCTGGTAGACCTCCTGCGAAGGGTACGACCAGGCCTCGGTGAGCAGCCGGTTAATTCGTTGGTGCAGCTCATCTTGCAAAGCCCGCTCCAAAGCCGAGCTAAAAATCCGTTCCACCCCCAGCAGAATCTCCTTACGGCTCCGCGTCCAGGCCAGTCGGCCGCGGTGCCCCAGCACCAGCACCACCCGACCCTTTGTGGCGTCGCGGGTGTGGACCGGGTAGGCTACCAGGGTCTCAAAGCCGAGCTGTTTGAGCTCCGGCAGGGCCTCGGGGTGGGCGCCGTAGTCCTCGGTGAAGAAGGGCATGCCGCTGTGGTAGGCCTGCCAGGCCAGGCCCCGCGGGCGGGCAAGCCGGCGGGCCAGAGGGGCCAGGGTGGGGCGCAGGTCTTGGGGGATCTCCCAAGCCACCCCCTGCAGCATCCCCCGGCGGTGCTGAAAGACCACCCCGCCCTCCATCCCCAAAGCGGGCATCAGGCTTTGCAGGGCCGCTTGGGCCACCTCACGCTTGTCGTGCGCGGCGGCCAGCCGGTCGGCCACTTGGAGCAAAAGCCGGCGCAGCTCGAGGTCGTGCAGGTGCTCGAGCTGCCGCCCGATGGTCTGGGCCAGCCGGGCGAAGAGCTCCAGCTCTTCGGGCCGCCAGGCCTCGCTCCGGACAATCTGCAAGACCGCCACCGGCTCCTCCCGCGCCAAAATGGGTAGCGCTAGCTCGTAGGGCCTGCCCCCGCCGGGAAGCCAGGCGATCCTCGTGGGCTCGTGCCATACCGGGCGGCGCTCCCGCAGGGCCCGCTGGGCCAACTCGCTCGGGGCCTTTGGACCCTCCTCCAGCGGCTCAAGCCGATCGGCACCGCTGTACACCCAGATATGAAGCTGGCTGTTCCGAAGCAGCCGCGAGAGCAGCCGGGGCAGCTCGCGTAGGAGCTGGTGGCGCTCAAAGAAGCGCGGCACCACCTCCAGGCCCTGCAAAAAGACCTCCTGAATCTGGGCCAGTTGCTTGGCCCGGCGGTGGGCCCGGCGCAGGCTTTCCCCCACCAGGTGGGCCAGGTGGGCCGAGAGAAAGAGGATGAAGCCCATGACCAGGTAGTCCTGGAGGCTCGAGCGAAAAAAGTGCAGCCCGGCCACCGAGGCCGCTGCTGCTAGGAACCCAGGACCCGGCCCGTAGACGCTGGCGGTGATGGCGGTGAAGAACATCATCCAGGGCAGGGCGTAGACGCCGGCCATACCCAGGCTGTAGACCGCCACCATGGCTGCCAGCGAAAGGACTAAAACGGCAGGGTAGGGTATGACCATAAGCGAGGCCCGCTGCACCAGCTTGGCACTACTTTAGCAAATCAAGCGCGGGGCCGGCCGCTGACCCGGCCGCCAAAGCTGGACTGGGGTACATGTAACGCCAGAAGGGTGAAATCCCACCGGGAGAGGCCCCACAAATGGCTATCATTCGGACGATGAGGATGAGAATTCTTATCCACGCCCTCCTGGTCGCGACCACCACGGCCCAAGCCCTCCCAAGCGACGTCCCCAAGGACCACTGGGCGGCCCAGGCCGTTGCGGAAGTGGTGGCCCGGGGTTGGCTGCAGGGCTACCCCGGGGGCCAGTTCCGCGGCGAGGTGACCCTTGACCGCTATCAGCTTGCCACCACCCTGGCTCGAGTTTTGGCCGAGAGCCCCTTGCCGGTGCGCGAGGCCGAGGTTCGCTTCAAGGATGTCAAGCCCGATCACTGGGCTCTGCCGGGCATCCGCCGGATGGTGGGGGAGGGCCTGGTAGAAGGATTCCCCGATGGAACCTACCGGGGCGGAGCGGGGCTGACCCGCTACCAGCTCGCCCTTGTGCTGGACAGGCTCACGCAAAACCTGGGCATCGGGACGCCGGCCAAGGTGCTGCGCCCTGAAGACCTACCCGGGGGGCACTGGGCGGAGGCGGCGGTGCTGCGGATGGTCGCCCTGGAGGTGCTGCCGCTGGGTTCAGACGGCCGCTTCCGCGGCGCAGAGCCGGTCAACCGCTACCAGATGGCCCGGGCCCTGTGGCGCATCGCCCAGCTAATCCCCGGTCCCAAGGGCGCGCCTCAGGCTGCACCTGAGATACCTATAGCGCCCCCGCTGGCCCGGCCCACCCAAGAACCGGTGGTCAAGGTGGATGGTTCACAGAACGTGGCCCCACCGGAGGGTGCGGCGCTGGGTCAGATCAGCCGGGTGCCGCTGCCGGAGGGCTGGGCCGAGGCCCCCCTCGAGCAGAGCCTGACCCACCTGGGCCAGGCCCATAAGGCCGGGCAGGTCTGGGCCACTCTCCAGCACCAGGGCCAGCGGGCCATCGCCCTGCTTCGGCTGGCCGAGGCGCCCAGCCTGGAAGCCTTTTTCCCGGTAGATAGGGCGGTGATGGCGGCCAGCGAGGGCTGGGCCTGGCTCGAGGGTGGCCAGGGGCTTTTGTACCTGGACCCCAAGACCCAAAAAACCCGGCTCTACGGGCCTATCGGTCAAAGCCAGGCCAAGGAAGCCCTGCCTCCGGTCTTTGCGGCTGGGGCTGTGCCAGGGGCGCTGGGTGGGGTGGCCCTGGACGAGAGCCGCAACTATCTGGCCCTTATCAACGGCAAGCCCCTGTGCCTCCCGGACTGCGATCGGGCCGCCCGGTCGCCGGTATTGCGGCTGGTGCTTTTGAGCCTGAACCCCGACGGGCTTTTTGCCGAGTACGCCTACTTCCTGGATGCCCCTAGCAGCCAGGTGGTGGGCCTGGCCTGGCCCAAGCCCAGGCTCCTGCTGGTTCACGAGCACGACGGCGCCAAAAGCCGCATCTACAGCGTAGACCTGAACCAGGCCGATGACCTGGCCTTTACCGAGTGGGACACCCCCGAAGCGGGCCTCGAGCTGCGCCCCCAGGTACGGCCCCTGCCCAAAAAGCTGGTGCTCGAGGTGCCCCTGGAGAACCCCCGCGGCCTGGCCCTCCCAGGGCCCGCCGAGCTGGTGGTGGTCCAGCGGGGCCTGCTGCGGCTTAGCCTAGAGAAACCGCTTTGGTAGGTGCTGAAGGCCACCGGGCAGGGTTTTTGTGAGGCCCTGCCCTTGCGCTCGGTCCCCTTCCCCAGTAAAACTGAGGCGGTGTTTGGATGCGGCGCGCCCTTGTTCTCGCATTGTTTGTTCTCGGGCTCGGCTCGGCCCAGTACGAAAACCTCCTCCGGGTGGGGGCCCAGGAGGCCCAGGTCATCCGCCCGGGAGGTGCGGAGGCCTATGGCCAGGCCCGCCGAATCGCGGATGCCCTGGGGCTTGGGTACCTGGAGACGCCGGATCGGCTTTACCTGAGCCTAGGAAGCCGGGTGGCGGCCTTTGAGGTTACCGCCCAGGAGGCCGAGGCGGCCCGTTCGGCGGTGGCCTACCGCTACCAGGGCGGGCTATGGGTTCCGGTGCAGGAGCTGGCCCGTCGGCTTGACCTCTACTACCGCACCGACTACGGCGCCTCGGTGCTGGCCCTGCGCCCGGCCCGGCTGCTCAGCGTAGAGCGGGCCGCGTTGGAGGGGGTGGAGCGCTACATCCTGCGCTTTGACCGGGAGGTACAGGCCCGGCTCCTCCCGGGAAGCCCCCCGCGGGTGGCCCTAATTGGGGTCCAGGAGGTCCCCGATGCCCCTCCAGGGGCCCCTGTGAGCTTTAGCCAGGAGGAGTGGGGCAGCGAGGTCTACCTCCCCCAAGGGGACGGGCCCCTGCGGCTCTTCTTCCTGCCACGCCAGGTGGTGGTGGAGAGGGGGGAGGGTCGGCGGGCGGCTCGAGTGGTGGTGGACGCGGGCCATGGCGGGAGCGACGCCGGGGTGAGGGTGGGCGAGCTGCGGGAGAAGGACCTGACCCTGAGCCTTGCCCTGCGCCTGAGGAGGCTTCTGCAGGCCCGCGGCTTGGAGGTCGCCCTGACTCGGGAGGCCGACCGCGAGGTTCCCTTGCTGGCCCGCGCCCAGTACGCCTCCACCGCCCAGGTCTTCCTGAGCCTGCACGCCGCTGCGGGGCGGCAGACCACGGTCTACACCCACCCCGAGATTCAGACCCTGCGCCTTCTGGAGCGGGGCCGTGAGCTTTTAGCCCGCACCTCCGGCGGCCAGCGGGAGCTGCTGGAGCGCTACGTGGCCCCCCCCGGCGCATCGGCCCGCCTGGCCCAGGCCATATCGGGGGGGTTCGCGGCTCGAGGGGTGGTGGCTCAGGTCAGCCAGGACGCGATGTACGTCCTCTCGCTGGCCGGGGGCGCGGCGGTTTTGGTGGAGGTGGGCTTTGAGCAGCTCCGCACGGCCCAAGGGCGGGATCAGGCCGCCGCGGTGCTGGCCCAGGCGGTCTTTTCCTACTTGGGGTTGGGAGGCAACCGCCCATGAGAAAGTGGCTGACCCTGACCAACCTAGCAGGGCTTCTGGTCCTTTTGCTGGGGGGGCTGGCCCTATGGGCCACCCAGGAGTCCTCGGAGTTCAGGCCCCTAAACCTTCCCTCGGGGCCACAGCCCCAGGAGCCGGGCGCCCGCACCCTCCGGCTTTACTTTGCCAAGGATACCCAAGACAGCCTGGTGGTGGAGGAGCGCACCGTCCAGGTGGCCGAAGGGGAAAACCTCCTGGAGCGGGCCCTAGAGGAGCTGACCAGAGGACCGCAGCTCCCCGGTGCCGCCCCCCTGGTTCCGGCCGGCTCTCCCACCCCTACGGTCTTCCTGCGCGACGGCACCGCCATCGTGGACCTGCCCCGCTCCTACGCCAACCTGGGTTTCGGCGCCGCGGGCGAGTCGTTGCTCATCTACGGCATTGCCAATACCCTGCTGGAGTTCAAGGAGGTGCAGCAAGTTAGGTTCCTGCTGGGGGGACAGGAGGTGGAAAGCCTGGGGCACCTCTCCCTCCTTGACCCCTTCAAGCGCCCCTAGCCTGGAGACCCCCCATGCGCATTGAGCGGCTGATTGTTCAGGGCTTCAAGTCGTTTGGCGAGCGGACCAGCCTGGAGTTTGGGCCTGGCGTCTACGGAATTGTGGGGCCCAACGGTTCGGGAAAGAGCAACCTGGTGGAGGCCCTGCGCTGGGCGGTGGGGGCCCGGGCCCGGGAGCTTCGGGGGGAGGAAGCGCTTTCCCTGATCTTCCACGGCTCAGAGGAGCGGGCTCCCCTGGGCTTTGCCGAGGTGACCCTGGAGCTGGGTGGAGGCGGCCGCCGGGTGGTGCTGAGCCGCCGCCTGGAAAGGGACGGAAGCGGTGAGGTGCGCCTGGGAGGGGTGCGCAGTAGCCTTCGCCAGGTGGAGCAGGCCCTGATGGGCACCGGCCTTTCCCGCAGCGGGTACGCCATCGTGGGGCAAGGCGAGGTGGGCCAGGTCCTGCAGGCTGGGCCAGCGGTTCTGCTCGGTTATCTGGAGGAGGCCGCGGGGCTACGGGCGGTGGCCCAGGCCAGCCGGGTGGCCCAGGAACGGCTGGAGGTGGCTGGCCTCGAGCTGGACCAGCGCTCCAAGGAGCTGGCTGAGCGCAGGGCTACCTTGGCCGAAAAGGCCCTCCAGCTCGAGGCCTCTCGAAAGGCCAAGGCCCTAGCCGCCCGCGCCCTGGCCCTAAAGCGCGGCCTCCTCCTGGCCCGGGTGCGGGAGGCCGAGCAGGAGGCGGCGGCTTCCCGGGAGAGGGCACAGGCCCTGGAGGCTGAGCGGCAGGGCATTGAGCTGCGGCTGCGGGCTCTAGAAACCCTAAAACAGGAGGCCTCAGAGGAGCTGGAACGGGCCCAAAGCGCCTACGCCGAGGCCCTGCGCCAGGCCGAGGCCCTGGCTGGGGAGCTGCGGCTGGTAGAGCAGGAGCAGGCTTCGTTGGAGCGGCTTTTGGGACGGCTCCAGCGGGAGCGGCAGGAGCAGCGGGAGCGGCTTGAGAGGCTCCGTTCGCTAGAACCCCCATCCCCGCCCCAGGAGCCAGAGCCCAACCCCTCCACCCTGCAGGAGGCCGAGCTTCGCCTGAGGGAGCTTCAGCAAGGCATACGCGCCGAGGAAGAGCGGCTTCGGGTCCGGCGGCGGGCCTACGAGGCCTACCTTCAGGCCCAGGCCAGGTATCAAGCCCGCCTGCAGGTCTACGAGGAGGCCCAGGCCCAGCGCGAGGCCCTGGAGGCTGAGGAGGCCCGCTTGCGCTCTGAACTAGAGGCCCTAAGGGACCGGATTTCCCAGATCCAGGCCCGTGAGCGGGAGCTGCGGGCCAGGCTGGAGGAAGGCCGCCGGGAACAAGGGCGGCTTTTGGGCGAGGCCCAAGGGGCCCTTTCCGAGGCCCGCCGCCTGGAGGACCTGCTGCGTTCGGGCGCCGACCTGGCCGAGGGGCCTAAGCGGGCCCGCGCGGCGGGAATCCCCGGCATTATCGGGGTGGTGGCGGATTTGCTGCAGGTACCCGCGGGCCTCGAGCTGGCCCTGGAGGTAGCCCTGGGCGCTCGGATGCAGTGGGTGCTGGCCGAGGACGAGGGGGCTGCCCAGGCGGCCATTGAGTACCTCAAGCGGCACGGGGGGCGGGCCACCTTCCTCCCTCGAAGCCTGCTCAAGCCCCCGCGGGGGGGACCAGACCTCAGCGGCCACAGCGGGGTGGTGGGCCAGGCCCGCCGGCTGGTGGCCCTGCCGGCCTGCCCGGAGGCCCTGCCTGTCCTTCTGGGGGAAACCCTGGTGATGGAGAGCCTCTCTGCGGCCCTGGCCTTGGCCCGCCGCTACCCCCAGCATCCCCGCTTGGTGACCCTGGAAGGGGAGCTCTTGGAGAGCAGCGGGGCCCTCACCGGAGGACGGATGCAGCGGGGAGGGCAGGCGCTGGCGCTTCGGCGCCGCTACCGGGAGGCCCTTTCAGAGGCCCAGCGCCTGGAGGAAGAGGCCAGGGCCATCGGAAGACGCCTGGAAGCTCTCCAGGCTGAGCTGGATGGCCTTGGCCTGCCGGCCTTGCGGCAGCAAGAGGCCCGGTGGGCCTCCGAGCTGGGGGCGCTCCGCTCTAGCCTGGCCCGGCTGGCCCAGGGCCCGCCCCCCCAGGCCCCCACCCCGGTGGAGTCTCCTGACCCAGACCGCCTGGAGGGGCTCCGCCGTGAGCAGGAGCTTCTGGCCGCCCAGCTTGCGGCGGCCCGGGAGCTCTACCAGCGCTGGCAGCGCTACCGGGAAGGACAGGAACGCTACTGCCTGGCCCAGCAGGAAGCCCGACAGGTGGAGGAGCGCATTGCGGCTTTGCAGGCTGAGGAGGAGGAGCTGTCCCAGCGGCGCTCGGCCCTCTTGGAGCGCAAAGAGGCCCTGCAGCGGGCCCGTGAGGCGCTTCGGCTTAGGCCTTTGGAAGAGCGCCTGGACCTGGCCCGGCAGCAAAACCGCGTCTTAGACGAGGAGGGGCGGCGCCTTCTGGCTCGAGCCAACCAGCTTCTGGCCGAGCTGGAGGCCCTCCACCTGGCCCAGGCCCGCCGCGAGGCCGCTGCGGAAACCCTGCGTCAGGAGCTGGCCACGCTGCCCCCGGGGCCGGCCGAGACGGGGTCGGTCCGCAGCCTGGCTCGAGCCCTGGCCGAGGTTGAGGCGGCCCTGGGTTCCTTGGGCCCCGTCAACCACCTGGCCGAGCAGGAACACGCCCACCTGGAGGAGGAGGTGGGCCGGCTCGAGGCGGCCCTGCAGGAGGCAGAAGCGGCCGCAAAGCGCCTAGAGGAGGAGCTTCGGCGGGTTGAGTCAGACTACCGGGGGCGGCTGGAGCGGGTCTATGCCCGCTTTAAGGAGCGCTTCGCCCACTACGCCAAGGCCCTGCTGGACGCCGAGGTCGGCCTGGAAAAGGGCCCCCAGGGGCTCGAGCTGGTGCTCAGACCCGCCGGTAAGCGCACCGTGAACCTGGGCCTCCTGTCCATGGGGGAGCGCACCATGGGGGCTTTGGCCTTTCTTTTCGCACTCGCGGAGATTGGGGAAGGGAATGGGCTTCCTATCGCCGTGCTAGACGAGGTGGACGCGCCTTTGGATGAGGCCAACCTTCAGCGCTTTTGCGGCTTTCTGCGGCGCTTTGGGGCCCAGACCCAGTTCATTCTGGTTACCCACCAGAAGCGCACCATGGAGGCCTGCGACGCCCTCTACGGGGTGACCACCGACCGGGGGATAAGCCGGGTCTACAGCATCAGGCGGGCCGAGGCGTTGGCCTGAGCCTAGCCCCGCCGGCCTGGGGCTTCCCGCCCATAGGGGATGGGCACGTACTGGACGCTGGGTTTTCCCCCGCGCGGTTGGGGGTACATGCCCATCAGCTCGTAGACCTCTAGGGGCATCTCGGTGGAGACCCGTAGGCCCAGGCTACGAGCCTCCTCTACGCTGATGGGGTAGTCGTGGGTCCAGGTGCCCTGGGAGAGAAGCTCCGCTAGGGCCTCACTCTTCTCCTGGTCAAAGTGCTTGCGCAGCAGTCCCGCTACGGTCCGCTTGACCTGGGCCAGGGCCTTCCGGGCCACATCGGCCATAATCAAGGTCTGGTCGTCAATCTCAGCGATGGGTTTTTGCTCGAGCACCTTCAGGATGGAGGCGGCGGGGTACTGGCCAAGCTGTGGGTCAACCGGCCCCAGCACCGCATTTTCGTCCATCACAATTTCGTCGGCGGCCAAGGCGATTAGGGTGCCGCCGGACATGGCGTAGTGGGGGATGAAGACCGTGACCTTGGCAGGGTGCTTTAGAAGGGCTTCGGCGATTTGCTCGGCGGCCAGCACCAGCCCACCCGGGGTGTGCAGCACCAGGTCAATGGGAATCTCCTTGTCGGTGAGCCGTATGGCCCGCAGGACCTGCTCTGAGTCGTCAATGTCAATGTAGCGGGCAAAGGGAATTCCCAGGAAGGAAAAGCCTTCTTGCCGATGGATAAGGGTGATGACCCGGCTTTTACGCTTCCGCTCCAGGTCGGTGATCCGTCGGGCGCGGGCGGCCAGCAGCATCTGCTGGTTGAAGTAGGGGCTCAGGGCGGAGAGGATGAAGAAGAGCCAGAACAGCTGGAAGAAAATTTCCATGGGGCCTCCTTTAGCGTTGCCGCCTATCGTACCAGCCAGGAGCGGGGTGCGTCGGCGGGCAGTATGCCCTCCTCAACCTGCGGGCTTTCTTTCCTTTCCGTATGGAAAGGCGATGGCCAGGGCCCGGGCCCCAATTAGGGCCAGGATGCCCGCGCTCCAGACCAGGACGTCTGCCCCACGGATGTCGCCGGAGAAAAGCCCCAGCATCATCTCCCGCAGCACAAAGACTACCGCCACCTCCACCAGGATTTCAGCCCGGATGCGCTCGTACTCAAAGTAGTCCACGAAGGCCCGAACCAGCTCGAGCACCACCACTAGTGAGAGGATGTTGGTTACCAGGTCCTTTAGCCCCAGCCGCACGGTGGGCTGGCTGAAGGCCAGGCCAAGGTCAAGCAGGGTCCGGGCTACGCTCACCAGGAGCCCAACCAAAAGGGCCACCAGGGCCAGGTTGAAAATTATCCGGGTGACGATCCGGAAAAACATCAGCAAGTTTTTCTGGGTAACCATTGCCTAGAGTCTATCAGCTTTCTTCCTCGAGCCTGTCCACCAGGGAAAAAAGCCCTTCCATATCCATCTTGGCGTAAATTGCGCTGGTGTTCACGTTGGCGTGGCCCAAAAGCCTGGCGGTGGCGTGGAGGTCCCGGCTCTTTCTGTAGATGCGGGTGCCCGCGGTGTGCCTGAGCAGGTGGGCCCCGTAGTAGCGGGGGGGAAAACCCAAGGTGCGGTAGTGCCGATTGAGCCGCTCCCGCAAGGTCTTCTCGGTCATGCCCCGGCCATGGCCCTTGCGCTCTCCCAGGTTGATGAGCAGGTGTTTATCGCCAGGGCGGGCGTGGGCCCGGCGGACTAGCAGCCAGGCCGAAAGCTCCTCGGCCAGCGAGCGGGAAATGGGAACGCTGCGCCGCTTCCCGCCTTTTCCGGTTACCTCGAGCAGCCGTTCCTCCAGGTGCACCTCCGGTAGCTCCAAGTTAACAACCTCACTTATGCGCAGTCCGGCTTCGCCCATGAGCCGTACCGCCAGCCGGTCTCGGCGGGCCTGGGGCTCGTCGTGGGCTAGATGGGCCAGGAGCCTCTGGTAAAGCTCCAAGGGCAGGGCTGGGCGGCGTTCGTGGGCTGGGGTGGGGTCCTGCGGGGCCCGTGCCTGGGGCAGCTCGGCGGCTTTGGCCCAGGCTAGGGCCCGGTAAAATGAACGCACCGCGGCCAGGTAGGTAGCGATGCTGCCGGGTTTGAGGGGGCTGGGGTTTGGGTTGAGGTGCCCGCCTTGGGTTTCCAGGTCGTGTACCCAGCGGTCAAGGTCATCGCCGGTGGCCTTCAAGATTTCTATCTTAGGCCCACAGGCCCCGGGCGGCCAGGCCCAGGCCAGATAGTCGCGGATGGCCACCTGGTACAGGGCTAGGGTTTTTGGGCTCAGCCGGGCCCGTTTGCGGCCCTTGAGCACCAGGTAGGCATGGTGTAGCTCGAGCAGCTTTTCCTCGTCGCGCTCGTGCGCGGCTCGAATGGCCTCAAGGCGCCGCTTGGCGGGGTTTTGCCAGGTGCTCAGGGGAACTAGAGCGCCCATGGGGCCACTATACCAAAAAGTGCGTTTAGGTATATAAACGCACTTTTTGTGTTGGGAACCCAGCGGCCCACGGGCGTTCAGACCGGATTAAGGATGGCTTTACTACCCTCTGTCCTGGAGCATCCAAGCTCCAGGAGGTGGAGATGAAAGCAGAGATGAAAGGCGCCCGGCGCACGGCTCCTCTCTCTGAGAGGAGCATCCGCCGCGGTGGGTGGCGGGCCTCCTGCTGGTCCTTTCCGCCTGCACCCAGCCCACCGCTTCCCCTCTCCAGGACCTGGCCCAGGCGAAGGCGGTGGTGCACACCCAAAGCCAGCAGGTTTTGGCGGAGGCGGCTTTCGCGGGGGTGTTCTCCCAGGGAGTTGCGGCTTTGGATGCGGCTGTACGGCCTTTTGCCCTTGCCCGGGACAGGGAGGAGAACATCTACCTGGTGGGGGCAAGGCCGGTTCTAGACCCCGCTTCCCCTCCCCCCTTTGTGGTCATCCGCTGCCCGAGCAAGCGCCCTTGTTACGCTTCAAGAGAACCCGGCTGCGAATGAGGTTATGCACCAGAAGGATGAGGTTGACCCGAGCCACCAGCCCCCAGTAGGAGCGGGCTTCTATCCTGTGCAACCCCAATGACCGCACCATTACACTGAACCGGGTCTCGATCCAGTTGCGCACCTTCCCCATCCAATCCTTCCACCCTGTCTCCACCACCTTCCCTCCCCTAAGCCGGTAGGGAGGCGTCTGGATACCCTGAACCCACCGGAAGCCCCGATCCCCCAGGACCGCGGGCAGTCGGCTACCAGCTCCCTCCCCCAGGTTTCCCGGGCGTTCCCAGAAAGGAGGGCATAACGGAAGAAGAGGCCTCGCTCGTTCATCACTGACATCAGTACGTACCCGCGCCCCCAAAGGGCCCACCCCCACGGCGGCTTCAGGGAGATCCAGGCTATGCATGCGGTGACCTTGGGCCAGGGGGAGGGGCTTCAGGTCGACCACCTGGAGGAGGTGGGCCAGCAGCCCCTGGGCCTTCTGCAGTACGCGGTAGCAGCGGGAGAGGTGGGGGAGGGAGGGGAAGTAGGCCTTGAGGGTGGCTTTAGCGGAGAGGAAGCCTTTGGCGGGATCCTGGCCTTGTAGCAGGAGAAAGATGGCGAGGGCCAGGAGTTCCGCCAGGGTAGCCTTCTGGTGCTTTTGTTTCTTGGGGAGGCGGATTCCTTGGGCCTTCAGCGCTTTGAGCTGGTCATCTACCCAGATATAGGTAGCTGTCAGGAGGGTCTCTGCATCAAGATGGTAGAGGGGGTGCTCGCGATCTGAGTGCATTAGCACCCCCTCTTTTTTCACATCTCGGAGTCCAGATCAAGTAGCACACGAAGGTATTAGATGACTTTAACTCCCTCATCAAGTAGCGGTGGGGGATGCCTGGAGTTAAGGTTTTTGTAACCTCCGCTGCCCCAGGATGGAAGGGAGGTGCAGCATGAGAAGACACCTTTGGCCCTTTTGGCTCTTGGGTCTTGCCCTCCTCCTCGCGGCCTGCGGGGGGCAGGGGGGTGGTGGCAATGGCGGCGGTGGAGGAAGCAACGGCGGCACAGCGGGCACCGTGGACACCCCAGGCGGCCAGGTGCAGGTCTCCCTCCAGGGGGGCACCTTCACCCAGCAGCCTTCTTCCGTCCAGGTGAACGCCAGCGGCTACCAAACCCCCTACGGGGGCGTCGCCTTCACCGCCCGCCTCCCCCAGGCCGGGGGGACCCTCACCGTGACCCTCACCTTCCCCCAGGACATCCCCCAGGGGGCGGTCCTCCTCAAGTGCCTGAACGGCGCGTGCAACCCCATCCCGGGGGCCCAGCTCCAGGGGCGCACCGCCACCTTCGGGGTGCAGGACGGGGGGCCCCTGGACGCCGATGGGCGGGCCAACGGGCAGGTGCAGGACCCGGTGGCCCTGGGGGTGGCGCAGGGGGGGGATACCGTGGCCTTTCTGGACACCCCGGGCGGGCGGGTGCGGATTTCCATCGAGGGAGGCACCTTTACCGAGCGCCCCACGGGCTTTGGTGCGGTAGGCCCCGATCAGCCTTTTGGGGGGATAGCGTTCACAGCCAACGTGCCCGTCGGGGGCGGCCTGAGGGTTACCCTGTCCCTCCCAAGCCCCCTTGACCGGCAGGCGCTTCTCGCGAGTGGCGCAGGCATACCCATGCAAACCTTGAGTCCTCAGGGGCAAACCGTCACCTATGAGCTGGTGGACGGGGAATACCTGGACGAGGACAACGCGAGGAACGGCCTAATCGTTCACCATTTGGCCGTGGCCCTCTACGATGAAGATGAACGCACCGCGCTGGTGCAGACCCCGCTGGGCCCGGTGCTGATAAGGATTTACCTTCACATGGTCGGGGCAGAAGAACAGGTGAGCTTCGCTCAGCGCCCCGTCTACAGGGAAACCGGCTTCCCGAGGGCGGATTTGCCCTACGGGGTCTTTAGCTTCTCCCTGAACTACCTCTACCAAGGCGAAGGATCCCCGTCAACATGGGTAGGGGTCACATTCCCCCAAAGGCTTCCCCCGCGCAACGCCGTCCTCATGCGATGGCAACGCCCCGAGAACGACCCCCTAACACCCGTGCCGTGGGAGGGGCAGGTGGGCTACTATCAGCGAGATGGGGCGAGCGTCCACAGCTTAATCCCCGGCAAACCCGGAGAGCCCACCACCGTGGAAATCGCCCTCTTCACCTTGCCCCAAGCGGTCTCGCTCCTCACGGTCACCAACGATACACTCGCACAGTTCGGAGGTGTAGGGGACAACGGGGCCGTGGCCTACTACTCCGGCTTCCCGAACGGGAAAGTGTATTACTGGACACCGAGTGGGGGAACGGTGGTCCTGGACGATCCTACGGCGAGCGGGAGTGGCTATACCGTTGGTGCGCCTGTCCTCTCCCCGGACGGCAACCGGGTGGCGTGGGAGCGTATTGTTCCATACGAATCGTGTTTTATCAAAGTGTGGGAGCCGGGGACGGGCGTTCGGGTGCTCCCCCTTCCCAGCCCGCCCTCACCCTGGCAACTCGACGACAACTGCATTAGGCTGGAAACGGCTTTCTCCCCGAACGGCCGCTACATTGCCGGGTTCATCGGGGTTAAGGACCCCGCGGCTAATTACTCAACGCTGACCGCCCGCTACGATTTCCTCCAGGGGACCTGGACCCTGTTCCCACGGGACTGCCTGGCCAGCGCGGTGGCCAACGACGGTTCCATCCTCGGCGTTCGCGAGCAAACCGGTCAGCCCTGCAGGCGGTATGGGCCATCCGCTTCGGAAATCGAGCTTCTGGGACAAGAAGCCTTCTTCGGGGTAAGGTATTTCACCAGCGATCTAGGGGATGAAGCCTGGCTATCCAACTCGTGGGCATCCAACCTGGCTCTGGCTCGGCTTCACCGTTGGACGCGAGGGGGCGGACTGCAGCCCTTTCTCAGGGAGGCGAGGGCTTTAGGGGCTTCTTTCCAGGAAGGGAGTTTGTTGGTTTACTACTCCGTTCACGGTCCACCCCTCTATCTCTGGCGGAAAGACTGGGGCTTGGTATCCCTTTCCGCTCTCTATCGGCCCTTGTTGCCCCCGGACCACTTCTGGCATGGATTCGAACAAGTTCAACAGCCGTCTACACCCGTGGGACCATTCATCTCCGCAAACGGCCGCTATGTGCTTCTGGTGACCACGGACGGGGTCGGTTCCCCGGCTAGCGTGGTTCTCCTGGACCGCGGCCCCTAAGCGGAGGGTGTTTGACATGAGGACCCTCCGCTACCACCCCTGGCAAACGCGGGCGGCCCTCCTCCGGCTCCCCCTCGAGGGCGGGGCCGCCCGGGCTGGGGGTGGAGTTCTGACACGCCCTTGGCAATTTCTCACAGGGTTTTCCAAACACCTGGTCTACCATACCAGCCAAGGAGGCGAAAAAGAATCATGAAACTCCTACCAACAGCCCTGGCAATTGGGCTAAGCCTGACGGCGCTGGTATCCTGCGTTCCCGCCGCAAGCGGCTCGGGGGCCATTCCAAGGCGGGATGCCGAGGCAATGGCCGCTCGCAATGTTGCCGTCTCGATGAATCTAGCCTCGCTTCTAAGCCGGGAGATGGGCCGCCAGGTGGCCCCTCGACTGGTAGATGCTTGGTTGTCGGAAGCGCCCTCGGGAAGATACAGCCCGTACAAACAGATAGGTCGGTCTGGCAGCGGCAATCTTTTTTTGGTCGCGGTTTCCGAATACGACGGGGACCGTATCTCTCTAGTCATCTACGACGACAGAGGGCAAGAGCAGGATCGCGGAGAGCCCACCGCACACTACGACTTTTTGGTCCTCAAGCCCACAACCCACAGCTTTAGGGTGCACATGGTCAATTGCTCGCTTCCCTCCTCTTCGGCCTGCTCGGTATCTATTGGCCTCTACCGAATCGAGCCGCGGTAGACGGTGCGTTTGGCTCGTGGGGGTTGTTATGAAGGAAGGGTATAAAGGATTGATTCGTGTAAGCCTGCTGTGTTTATGGGTCTTGTGGGTTGGAGGGATGGCCCTGGCCCAAACCTTGCCGCGCGACGTGCGTGAGCGCATTATTGCGGCCACAGTACTCATCACCACCGGCAACAACGACGTAGGTTCGGGCACGCTCATTAGCCCTCAGGGCTTCATCCTGACCAACTACCACGTGATCGGCGACCTCGAGAAACGTCGCATTGCCCCACGCCTTTTTGTGGGCACCACCCGCTTTGTGGATCAGCCGCCCGAGATCCGCTATCTGGCCGATGTGGTGGCGACCGACCCCAACCTTGATCTGGCCATCCTGCGCATCACCCGCACTGCCGATGGGCAGCCCATCGGCAACGTCACCTTTCCGGCGGTTCCCATCGGCGACTCCAACAAGCTGATTGTGGGCGACCCCATCTATGTGTTCGGTTTCAAGGCAACCGGGGGCTATACCATCACGATGTCTACCGGGGTGGTGGGTGGTTTCACCGGCGAAGACATGGAAAGCGGGGGCAAGCAGTGGATCAAGCACGACGCCCAGATCGGCCCCGGCAACTCCGGGGGCGGCGCTTTCAACGGGGACGGGGAGCTTGTTGGCATCAACACCCTTCTTTCGGTATCGAGGGATGGAAACTCCCGCACGGCCTTCATGCGCCCCTCGGCCCTGGCCTGGGGCCTGATTGGCCCCAATGTGACGGGGTTGGTCAACCGGGCCCCCACTGCATCCA
>NZ_QWKZ01000180.1 GCF_003574085.1 Meiothermus luteus
GTGCTGACCGGGGCGGGGGTTGCCCACGGGGTAGGCCGGATGTACGACGATTGGTCACGCCCCCAGAATGTGGGGCACCTGTTTTTAGCCCTTGACCCCGCCCGCTTCCTCTCCCAGGAGGTCTTTCTAAAGCGGATGGAGGAGCTTTGGGAGGGGATAAAGGCCACCCCACCGGCACCCGGTTTTGGGGAGGTCTTTTTGCCGGGCGAGCGGGAGCGGGCCTTGAAGGCGGTCCGGCTCAGGGATGGGGTGCCGCTGGAGGCGGCCACCCTCGAGGCCCTGCGGGAGTTGGGGCGTCGCTGGGGCCAACCGCTGGAGGTTGGGCATGCCTGAGGTGGTGGCGGCGGGCGAGGCCATGGTCCTGCTGCTGGCCCCCCAGCCCGGCTACCTGCGGCACCAGGCTTGGCTCGAGCTACGGGTAGGAGGGGCCGAGGCCAACCTGGCCATCGCCCTGGCCCGGCTGGGGTTCAAAGCCGGGTTTGTGGGCTGGTTGGGGCAGGATGAGCTGGGCGAGCTGGTGCTCCAGCGGCTGCGGGCCGAGGGGGTGGAGGTGAGCCAGGTGCGCCGGCTCGAGGCCCCCACCGGCCTCTACATCCGCGAGCGCCTGCCGGGAGGCCGGGGCCGGGTGCACTACCGCCGCTCGGGCTCGGCGGCCGCGCAGATGATCCCCGGTGCTTTTGACCCCGACTACCTGGAGGGGTGCCGGGTCTTTCACCTGAGCGGCATCACCCCGGCCCTATCCTCCGGCGCCGCTGCTTTTGCCCGCTGGGCCATGGCCGAGGCCCGGCGCCGAGGCGCGCTGGTGAGCCTGGATGTCAACTACCGGAGCAAGCTGTGGGGGCCTGGCCCGGCGCGGGCCTGGCTGGAGGAGGTCCTGCCCCAGGTGGACTGCCTCTTCCTGAGCCAGGAGGATGCCCGCCTTTGGGAGGCGAGCGGTCTGGAGCTGCTCAGGGCCCTGGCCGCCCGGGGCCCCGGCCATGTGGTGCTCAAGCAGGGGCGCTTGGGCGCTTTGGCCCTGGTGGAAGGCTGCTGCTTTGAGTCCCCGGCCTTCCCCGTGGAGGAGGTGGACCCGGTGGGGGCGGGGGACGCTTTCTCGGCCGGCTACCTGGCCGGCCTTTTGTGGGGTAAACCCCCCGCGGAGCGGCTCAGGATAGGGAATGCCCTGGGGGCTTTGGCGGTCTCGGTCCCAGGCGACTACGAAGGGGCCCCTTCCGCCTCGGAGTTGGCAGATTTTCTCCAGCAGCAGACTTTTGTGGAGCGTTAGATGGAGCGAGTAGCCTTGGTCACAGGCGGCAGCCGCGGCATTGGCCGGGCCATTGTCGAGGAGCTTTTGCGCAGGGGTTTTCGTGTGGGGGTGGCGGCCCGCCAGCCTCAAGAGGCGGTAGAGGAGCTGCAGGCTCAGGGCTGGCCGGTTTTTGCGGTGCCCACGGACCTGGCCCAAGACCCCCCGCAGGGGGTGGTGCGGCGAACCATCGCCCAGGCCGGGGGTCTGCACGCTTTGGTTCACGCCGCAGGAATAAACGTGCGCAAGCCGGCCTTGGAGCTTTCCTACGAGGAGTGGCGGCGGGTTTTGTACCTGCACCTGGACGTGGCCTTTTTGCTGGCCCAGGCCGCGGCTCCTGCCATGGCCCAAGCGGGCTGGGGGCGGGTGCTGTTCATTGGTTCGGTGACCACCTTTAGCGGCGGGGGGCCGGTGCGTATCCCGGCCTACACCACCGCCAAAACCGGTCTGCTCGGCCTGACCCGGGCTTTGGCCAAGGAGTGGGCCCCCTTGGGCATCCGGGTGAACCTGCTCTGCCCCGGCTACGTCAAGACGGAGTTCACCGCCGCGGTCTGGGAGAACCCCGAGCTTTATGGGCCGATTACCGCCCGGATTCCCCTGGGGCGCTGGGCCGCCCCGGAGGAGATCGCCCGGGTGGGCGGGTTCTTGTGCAGCGAGGAGGCCGACTACCTCACCGGCCAGGCGGTGGTGGCGGACGGGGGCTTCCTGGCCTACTAAAGGGGCTGTGCTCCTTGGGGTATGGTGAGGGGGTGCGAGGGGGGCTCATCTGCTGCTTTCTGGGGTTGTCGCTGGTTGGGGCCCAGCCGTCCTTGGGGCTTCTCAGCGGGCATCGAGCCCCGGTCAGCGCGGTGGCCCTTGGCCCAGACGGAACGCTGGCCCTGGGGGCCGATGCCTACATCCAGCTCTACCGCCCCGACGGCCGCTTGGAGCGCACCCTAAGCGGCCACACCGACACCGTGCATGCGCTGGATTTTTCCTCTGGGGGCCTTTTGCTGAGCGCCTCTGCCGACACCACCCTGAGGCTCTGGGGGCCGGGTGGTGGGGGCCAGGCTGTTCTTCGCGGCCACCGCCACCCGGTCTGGTCGGCCCGCTTCAGCCCGGATGGTCGCCGGGTGCTAAGCGGTGCGGCCGATGGGGAGCTGCGGCTTTGGGGCCTCGAGGGTGGGAGCCGGTCCCGGCGGATGGGGCAGGGCTGGGTCTACG
>NZ_QWKZ01000181.1 GCF_003574085.1 Meiothermus luteus
CGCCCCCTTCCACCCGCTCCCGCACCCCCCGGGCCGCCTCCTTCAGGAGGGGGTGCTGGCTTTCCAGGGAGAGGGTGTGCAGGGCCTGGGTTACAGGTACACCCGCCCCCACCAAGGTGGCGAACTCCTCCATGAAGAGGACGAGTTCAGGGAGGGGTACCCGCCCTCGGGAGGGGCGCCTGACCCGCTCCAGGCGCAAGGGGTAAAGCCCCATCTCCCGGAGGCGGCGCCTGGCCCCTTGGGGGGTTTCCGCCTCGAGGACGCCGCGGTAAACCCGCTCGCCCTTCTCGTCCGTGGCCTCGTAGAGGAAGCGCATGTCCTACTCCCAGATGCCCAGCACCCGCAAAAGCTCGCTCCCCGTGGTGACCCCTGTGCGCACCTGGTAAAGCCCCACCGCCCGTAGATCCCGGTGGCCCTGGGCCTTGGCCCGCTCCCAAAGTTCCCCTTCGCTAGCGCCTAGGCCTAAGCGGTAGAGGGCTTCCCGATCGGGGGCGTAGACCTCGTAGAGCCCCACCCGTCCCTTGTACCCCGTGCCCCGGCAAAAAGGGCACCCCTCTCCCCGCACCTCCTCCTCGGGGGCCTCGGCCCCAAAGAAGAGGCGGGCCTCCTCGGAAAGGGGTTGGGGCCGGGCGCACTGGGGGCAGACCCGGCGCACCAGGCGCTGGGCCACGGTGCCGAGGAGGGTGGAGGCCAGGAGGTGCCTCTCCGCGCCCATTTCCAAAAGCCGGGTCACGGCGGCGATGGCGTCGTTGGCGTGGAGGGTGGCCAGGACCAGGTGTCCGGTGAGGGCGGCCCGGAGGGCGGTGTCCAGGGTTTCCGTGTCCCGCACCTCCCCCACCAGGATCACGTCGGGGTCCAGGCGCAAAACGCTTCGCAGGGCCTCGGCGAAGGTGAGGCCGATCTTGGGTTGCACGGGGATCTGCACCACGCCCTCCAGGGGGAACTCCACGGGGTCTTCAATAGTGACGAAGGTCTTCTCCCGGGTGTAAAGGCGGTCCAGGGCGGCGTAGAGGGTGGTGGTCTTGCCGCTTCCCGTGGGGCCGGTGACGAAGAGGATGCCGTGGGGCTTGCGCAGGAGCTTTTGGAAAAGGGCGAGCTCCTCGGGGAGCATCCCAAGCTCCGTGAGGCCGAGCCGCACCCCCGCGGGGTAGATGATGCGCAGGGTGAGCTTTTCCCCGTGGAGGGTGCCCACGGAGGCCACCCGTACCTCGTATCGCTTTCCCTCAAAGGGGAAGGTGAAGTGGCCGTCTTGGGGGCGGCGCCTTTCGGCGATGTCCATGCCCGCCAAGACCTTGTAGCGGGCGGCGAGGGGGGCTTCCAGGTCCTTGGGAAGCCGCTCTAGCTCCTGGATGACCCCGTCCACCCGGGCCCGCACCGCCAGATGGGTTTCCTCCGGGTCCAGGTGGAGGTCGCTGGCGATGAGGGCGATGGCCCGCTCCAGGAGGGCTTGGGCCAGGCGCACCGCGGGCATGGCCTCCAGGGTTAGGTCCACCTGGGCGGCTTCCTCCCGCCGGGCTTCCTCCTTGGGCCGGGCCTCCTCCGCCAGGAGGCGGTCCAGGGCCTCGAGGATTTCCCGGTCCGGGGCCAGGTGGGGCACGATTTCTTTCCCCGTGAGGAAACGGAGCTCGTCCAGAAGGGCCAGGTCCGAGGGGTGGGCCATGGCCACGTGGAGGCGGTTGCCCTCCACCCGAAAGGGGAAGACCCGCTTTTCCCGGGCGAAGCGGGGGTCCAGAAGGCGCAGGGCCTGGGGGTCGGGGGAGAGCTCGGCGAGGCGAATGAGGGGGGCCCGTTGCTGGTCCGCCAGGGCTCGGGCCAGATCTTCCTCCTTCACGTAGCCCCGCCGCAGGAGGACCTGCCCTAGGAGGTCCCCGGTGCGGGCCTGCTCCTCCAAGGCGGCCTGGAGCTGCCCTTCAGTGATGTACCCAAGGCGCAGGAGGAGTTCACCGAGCTTGGGCCTTTGCAACCTCCACCTCCCAGGCGTACACGGTTTTTCCCCCCACGCTTGCCCGCGTCAGGGGGCCCACCTGCCCCCCAAGCTTTTGGGCGAGGAGGAGGGGGGCATAGGGGTCCAGGGCCTTTCCCTCGAGGAAGAGGCGGCCTTCTTCGGCCTCCAAGCGGGTGAGCCAGAGGGTTTCCGGCTTTTCCGAGGCCACCTTGAGGATCTCCTCCAGGCCGAGCCCCTCAGGCCTTGCTGGCTGGAAGGCTTGCTCCCGCAAGAGGGCCGCCTCCCGCCGGAGGCTTTCCAGACGAGACCTTTCTCGGGCGGCCATCTGGTGGAGGAAGCTTTGCCCAAGAAGCCCCAGGACGAAGAAGAGGGAGGCGAGGAAGACGGCGAGCTGGGCCTCCCGCGGCAACCCCTCTCCTAAGGGGCGCCGCCTGGGCTTTAGGTCTAAGGAAAGCTCCCGGGCTTGGGCGAGGGCCTCCAGGGTTTGGGGCACTTCCTGGGTGATCCGCTTGGCGGGGAAGGCAGGGGGTACGGGGGGT
>NZ_QWKZ01000182.1 GCF_003574085.1 Meiothermus luteus
GCGCCTCCGCCACCCAGCGTTGCAGCTTGAGCCCCGTCCACAAGCCGCCGTCGGGCGGGGGTCCCTGGAGGGCCTGCAGCACCCTCTCCTGTTCTTCTGGGGTCAGCTTTGGCCTGGGGCCCGGGTTATGGTGCCTCCTATCCTGGAGGGTGATGGCGGCCACCTCCTGGGCGGTGAGGCCCCGCTTGGCGTGGTACACCGCGAGGAGGCGGGTCTTCTCCACGGAATCCTTAGCCTTCTTGATCCGTTGCTGGAGTTGAGGGAGGGTCAGGTGGTCAACGACGGTCATGGGGGAAGGATACCGCATAAAGGGGTATAAGAAGCGGCCCGTGGTGGTCCTGGGCCGCGTGAAGGGCGCGTACCAGTATCGGCAAGAGCTTTCCCCACCTTGTCGCCACACGCGGCCGGTGGAGTGGATCAAGGAAATCCCCCGCACGCGCATAGACCAGGATCTCCTCTATTCCCTGGGGGCTTCCATGACGGTTTGCCGGATTCAACGCAACAACGCCGAGGAGCGTTTCCGGGCCTATCTGGAAGAAGGCCCCCCTGTGCCGAGCGTCTCTCCCCTAGAGACCCCGGACAGCGGTGCGGAACTTCCTAAAAGGTGGTGCCCGCCGCTCTTTCCTGGTGAGTTCTTCAGGGGCAGGACGGTTGCTGGGCGAAGGTCTGGAGGGTGGCGCGCAAATCCTTGAGCAACAGGTACATGCGTTGCGGGGTGCCGGGCAGTGGCTGGAAGCCGAACTTTCGGTAAAAGGTTGTGGCTTCCTTATCCATGGAATCGACGAGCACCAGGGCAAAGCCGCTCTCCTCCTCCAGCCGCGCCGCGTGCTGCAGCATGTGCAGTAGCATCCGCCGTCCCAACCCCCGGCCCTGCTGGTTGATGTCCAGGGCAAAGCGGCCTAGCAGCAGGGCCCCGATCTGGTCGTAGCGTCGAACCCTGGCCAGTTTCCCGGGGGCTGCCTCAGGACGGAGGGCGGCGTTGGACAGGGTGTAGTAGCCTAGGATTCGAGCAGGCTCGTCCTGGTGCACCAGCACGAAGCAGCGAGAGAGCGAGAGCCGCCGGTCTTGCGAAACCACCTCCCGCAGGTAGCGGTCAAGTTCTGGCTTGCCGCAGGTGAAAGCCGCTCGGTCGTGATGAGAACCGAGCGGCTCGATACGGTAGGGCGCTTCGATCATCTGGCCGCCTTCCTGAGCTGCGCCAGCAGGTCGGGGAGTACTTGTGGGGATTGCTTGATTGCTTCCACCAGGTGGGCGAAGGCTTCCTGACTTACCTGAACCTCTTCGCGCTGCCGCTGCTCTGCGAGCACCCGCCGGGCTTCGGCCACCAGCGCCCCGGTGGCGAACTCGCTCAGCGAACGCCCCTCGAGCCGGGCGGCCTGCTTGATGAGCTCTTTTTGGCTCTGGGTGAGCCGGAACTCCATACGTGCGGTCTTGGGCATGATCTTCTCCCCTCTCTGTCCTCAATGTACGGCAATTTGCCGTACAAATCAATTCTAATACCAACTCTACGATGAGGTCCCCACCTGAGCCCTGATGACGTGGATCCCTAGGATGCAGTTTGGGGAGTGGCGTCGTCCCGCAAACCGAACAACCCCGGACTTCTTGTCCGAGGCATTCATGGTTCCAGGCCCGCTCGTGCTCTGGTTCAGGCCTCCAAAAGCAGACATTCCAGACCAGAAAAGCTGAGGAAATCCCGGTCAAAGGTCACCAGCCGATACCCACCGGCCATAGCAAAAGCGGCCAAGTAGGCATCGGTCCAAAGCCGAGGCGGAAACCCTCTCGCCACCAGGTTCGCGAAAGCCTCCTCCAGGCCATCGGGTTCCTCCCACAGGGGAACGCTCGAGCTAACCCTAAGCTCCCGGTAGATTCCCCAGGCCTCCCCTAGCTCTAGGGGCTTTCCGTCCATGGCCTTGGGGTTGGTAAGAAGCCGCAAAAGGCCCAGGGCGGTCACGCGAACCAGCCCCACCGCGCCCGTCCCTTCCCAGTAGGAGCGGGCTCGAGGGTGAAAGGGATGCTCCGGCACCAGGAGGGCGAACCAGACGTTAAGGTCGGGAAGGTCCATCCTCCAAAAGCTCCCAGAGATCGGCGTTTCGCAGGGGGAGGATGCGGCGGCCCTTGGCCGGTACTAGGGGAAGGGAGCGCGCACCCCCGGAGGCCTGGCGGCTCAAGGCCTCCTCCAGGAAGCGGGTCACCAGCTCCTTGAGGGTCTTTCCCTCCTTCGCAGCTTGGAGCTTGAGGCGCCGGTAGAGAGGGTCGGGGAGGTCCAGAGTGGTGCGCATACAGCCATATTAGCATAACCCAAGTTTGCTACCTAAGTGACCCTCTTTAACGCATACAACCCCAGGAGCTTGAGGGCGGAGAGAACACCTCCACCGCCCATCCCAACCGCTCCCTCTGGTTCCCCTTCAGGACCAAGCGGTAGTCCCTCCTTTCCCCGGATGGCCCCCGCCACCTCCAGGTAC
>NZ_QWKZ01000183.1 GCF_003574085.1 Meiothermus luteus
TCCTCCCGCTGCGCAGAACCCCCCCAGGGGCGGGGGGGTTCTGCGCAGCGGGAGGAGGGGTCCTGCGCCCCTGTGACTGGGGGCTCGAGGCCGCCTTTAAGAAGTTCTGGGCCTGGGTCAGCAAACCCTGGGCGTCGCTTTTAAAGCCGCTGAGGTTGCCGCTGGAGAGCTTGCCCATGGCATCCACAAAACTCCTGGCGCTCAGCCCTTGGGCTCTGGGGGAGTCCTGCACAATCAGGTAAAGCGCGTAGGCCCGGGTGGCCTCGAGGTAAGCCCGCACCGGGCTGGTCTGGGCCAAGGCCCGCTGCAGGGCGTTGATAATGCCCTGGGCGTAGGTGCGCTCAAAAAAGCGGCGCAACCCCTCGAGGTTGCCCTCCGCGGCCAGGGGCTCCGCTTGTGCCCGAAGGCTCGCGGGCAGCCCACTGGCCGAGAGAAGTTTGGGCAAAAGGCGGGCGGCCTCGGCGGCGCGGCCCTCCGTTAGGGCCTTGAAGTAGTCGTCGTAGAGGGCCTTTCCCAGGATGGCCTTGATAATCTGAACCCTGGCCTCGAGGTCGGCGCTGCTGCGGCGAGCCAGGGACTGGCGGGCATCGGCCAATGACTGCAGCACGCCATCCCGCAACACCGGGGCCAGCTCCGCCGCGCCCTTGCGGAAGTCGTCCTCAGCCTTGGTCAGAAGCTCCAAAGCCCGCGCCGGGTTGCTGCTTTGCAGCGAACGCACCTGATCCAGCGTGGGCGCGAGCTGGTCGTAGAGGGTGAGGGCTGGGGTAGCCCAACCCAGACCAAGCAGGGCTAAAAGGGCGAACCATCGCTTCATCACTCAAAACCTCCTATCGCTCAGCGCCTACCCGGATGGCCTCTATCCTACGCATACGAAAGAGAAACTGCCCAAGGTTGGCCTCCCCCTGCATAAGCAGGGCCAGATACCCACACCCCAAGGGCCGCAGCACCATCTGGGCTCCCCCCAGCACAGTGTAAAACACCCGGTAGCCTCCCCTGCGTTCAAGCAACCCATGGGCTGCCCTGAGCATCTCCAACACGCCTGGCCCACAAGCCCCCAGCCGAAGCTCCTGACCGTAGATGGACTCCAGCACCACTGCCAAAACCCCCTCACCCCGGGCCAGGCTCTGCACCAAGGCCTGGCGCTCCTTCTCGCTGCTCAGGTCCACATACTCGGTCGGGTCAGGAACCTCCAGGGTAGGCTGGGCAGCCCTCCTTGGGTCTGAAGGACCCCTATCCTGGGCCCGCAACTCCCGCACCAGCCGGCTCAGGTCGGGCAGCAACCCGCTGATCGGAAGAATCCCCACCAGCTCACGCTGCAAGGGCCCCTCAATCAGTTCAGCCCAGCCCCTGGGGCCGAGCAGATGGGACGGCTGGCCCCGCAAGGCCCGCTGAAGCAAGCTCCGCGCCGCCGTAGGGGAAACCAACTGGCTCAAGGCCTCAACAATCTTCTGCTCTATCTCCTTCAAAAAGCCTCCTCCAGGTGAGGACCTACGTCCTGAGGAGATTATAGAGAAGCCCTTGCCAAAACCCGGGTCATCTTGTACCATACCGGTTGCCTGTGGTTGCAGGCCCTGGCCGTTGGGGCATCGTCTAACGGTAGGACTACGGATTCTGGCTCCGTCAATCGTGGTTCGAATCCACGTGCCCCAGCCAGATTTATCTTGGACCGCGGTACGGTGGGGCCAAGCCCCGCAGAGCCGAGTTCAAGATAAGCCCTTTCCTGGCCCCATCGACTAGCGGTTAGGTCACCGCCCTTTCAAGGCGGCGGCAGGGGTTCGAATCCCCTTGGGGTCACCACAGGGTCCCCAGCCCAGCCTGGGGGCTTTTTGTTAGGTTGCATCCGGAGCCAAACGCTTGAGCGAAGCTGCGAACCCCCTCCGCTTACGCCTAATTCTGGGCAGCACCCTAGGCCTTTTCATGACCGGGGCTACTGGCGCTGCGGTCGGAGCGGTGCTTCCCCAATGGCAGCAGGCCTTCGGCGTGAGGGGAGAACTCTCCTGGTACTTCAACCTGCTCTTTGCGGGGGCCATTCTCGGCATCCTGCTGAGCAGCCGAATGCGGCGCCGCCATCCCTGGCTCTCCCTGGCGCTTCTGGGTGGGGGGGGGGGGCTGGGCGTCTTCGCCCTAACCCCAGAGGTTTGGGGAATTTTCGGAGGGGCCTTTCTCCTAGGGATAGGGGTAGCCATTGCCAACTTCCACTGCAACGCGCTGCCCTTGGACCTTTACCGTACCGGGCAGGCGGTGGTGCTGAACCGAATCAGCGCGGCCTTCGGGGTAGGGGCGGTTCTGGCCCCTTTGCTGATGGTCTGGCTGCCCTGGCGTCTGGCCTATGGGCTTCTGGCCGGGGTGGCGGTAGCGGCCGCGGCCCTCCTTTGGAAAGCCCCCCCACCCC
>NZ_QWKZ01000184.1 GCF_003574085.1 Meiothermus luteus
CCCCTGGGGGTGGGGGGGCTTCCAGCAGCCTTGGCGGTGGTCTACCTGGTGGTGCTGGGGAGCCTGGCCAGCCGGGCCAACCCGAGGAGCCAGGACCGGATGGGTCGCACGGCGGGCCAGGTTCTGGCCAATGGGCTTCCGGCGGCCTTGGGGCTGCTTTGGGGTTCGCCGGTCTTTTTTCTCTCGGCCCTGGCCGCGGCGGCGGCCGATACCCTGGCCACCGAGGTGGGCGGCCGAGCGCGGCGGGCCTGGCATCTCCTCAGGGGCTGGGTGCCGGCGGGCACCAACGCGGCGGTGAGCCTCCAGGGCAGCCTAGCCCTGCTGCTGGGGGCGTTGCTTTACCTGCCCTGGGCACTGTGGCTGGGGGTCCCCCCGCTGGCGGTGGTGGTGGGGGGGGTGGTTGGGGCGGTGGCCGACACCCTGCTGGGGCTGGGAGAGGACCGCTTCCGCTGGGGCAACAACCTCACCAACCTGCTCTCCACCGCTTTGGGGGGCGGTGTAGGGTTTTTAATCGCTGCTTGAACCATTCTAAGCCCCTGGTGGGTGTACCCTTGGGTAAGGGAGTCGCCTATGCGCTGGCACAATCTCTACCGCCGCTGGGTTTTAGGCCGACACTTTCGCTTCGCCCGGGAGCACCTTAGCGACCACTTTTTTGATGCCCTCACTGCCTATGCGCTGGGGCTGGCCAAGCTCGGGGTTGCCGAGGCCAAGGAGGCGGCTTGGGCCCTCTTGGTGCTGCGCAAAGAGCCGGTGCCCGGTTTCAGCGGTCAGCTCGAGGACATCTTCTTTACCATTGACCACACCCTGCGGGAGCGGTTTGGTCTGGAGGTGGCGGGGGCCCTCCGGCGGGGGCTTTCCCGCAACGACCTGGACCTCACGGTCTTCCGGGCTTATGCCGCTGAGCGGATGCTGCGGGTTCTCACCGCCCTCTCAGACCTGAGGCGCGAGCTTTTGCACCTAGGCCAGACCCACCGCCAGACCCTCCTGACCGCCTATACCCACCACCGCCCGGCCCAGCCCACCACCTTGGGGCATTACCTCACCGGGGTGGAAAACCTACTCTCACGCGACTACCAACGGCTTCGGGCGGCCTTTATGACCACCGACAAGTGCCCTTTGGGGGCCTCTACCCTGGCGGGGAGCCCCTACCCGGTGGACCGCAGGGCCCTGGCCCAGTGGCTGGGTTTTGGTGGGACGTTGGAGCACACCTACGATGCCATTGCGGCTGGGGACTGGGCCTTGGAGATCGCCCACGCCCTGGCAGGCCTGGCCGCCAGCCTTTCTCGGTTGGTGGCCGACCTCCTGTTTTGGGCTGAGCAGGGAGGGTTTGTGGTGGCGGAGAGGATAAGCCAGGGGTCCTCCATCATGCCCCAGAAGGTCAACCCGGTGGTCCTGGAGCACGTTCGGGCCTTCCTCTCCGAGCTAATGGGGGGGCCTGCGATTCTGGGGCACCTCAACTACAGCACCCCTTTCGGCGATGTGAACGACCACGGACCCGGCGTGCTCGAGCCATTACAAAGCCTCTTCTACGCCGCCGAGGGGGCGGTGGCCTTGCTGCGGGTAGCCCTGCAGGAGAGCCGCTTCGTACCGGAGGTGCTGGCCCAAGGCTTGCGCGACCGGAGCGTGCTGGCCTCCGAGCTGGTGGACGTGCTGGTCTCCCACAGGTACCTTCCCTTGGCCGAAGCCTACCCCCGGGTCCAGGGGATGCTGCGGGCCCTGAGCAGTCAAGGTCGCACCGTGGCCGACCTGGGCCTGGATGACCTGCAAAGCCACCTCGGTGTGGGGGACCCAGAGCTTCTTAGGGCTTTGGAGCCAGAGCGCTTCCTGGCTCGGCGCAAGGTGCTGGGTGGGGCCGCCCCCGAGGCCCAGGCGGTCTACCTGGACTACGCCCTAAACCGGCTTAAGCTGGAGCGGCTCGAGCTCAAGGAGCTAAAAAGCCGACGCCGCAAAGCCCTGCGGATTCTGGCCACCGAGCCCCTGAGCCTCCTGGCTAGCCCTCCAAAAACTGCCCCAACCCCCTGAAGCGGCGGTAGCGGTCCTCCAGCAGGGCTTCGGGGCTCAGCGGGGCCAGCTCGGCCAGGGTCTCCGATAGGGCCTGCTTGAGGTGGGCTAGGGCGGCCTGGGGGTTGCGGTGGGCCCCGCCGTCGGGCTCGGGAACGACGCGGTCTACAATTCCTAGAGCAAGGAGGTCAGGGGCGGTAAGCTTTAGCGCCTCGGCGGCCTTGGCCGCCTCGCGGGCGTCCCGCCATAGGATGGCCGCACAGGACTCAGGTGAGATGACGGAGTACCAGGCGTTCTCCATTATCAATACCCGGTTGCCCACCCCAATGGCC
>NZ_QWKZ01000185.1 GCF_003574085.1 Meiothermus luteus
GTGGAAAGGCGGGGCGGGCAGGGGGTTTTCCTCCTCCCCGAACTGGGTCTTTCCGCCTCGGTGGTCTTTGCCCAATCCCTGCCGCTTGGGTCCGAGCTTCGCCTGGGTTTCCGCAGGGCCGACTTGCCGAGCCTGGAGGCCCAGTTTGCCCCTTGAGGGGGCTAGCCCTCCTCCGCCAGGAGCGCCTCCAGGCTTTGAGGCTGGCGCAGCACCTCGAGCTCCTCTCCTGTCCAGAGCAGCTCGAGGGGGCGGGGGGTGTCCAGGTAGTTGCTGCTCATGCTGCTCCCGTAGGCCCCGGCCAGCAGGATGGCTAGGAGGTCGCCCTCCCGAGGCTCAGGGAGGGCTACGTCCCGGGCCAGCACGTCCCCTGCCTCGCAGGCCGGGCCGGCCAGGTCGTAAACCCCTCTTCGGGGGCTCTCGTAAAGGGGCTCCACCGGGTGAGCCGCGCCGTAGAGCATGGGCCTGAGGAACTGGCTCATCCCGGCGTCTATGAGGAGATAGCTGCGCCGGGTGCGCTTCACCCCGTAGCAGCGGGCCACCAGCACCCCGGCCTCGGCCACCAGGTAGCGGCCGGGCTCGAGCCAGAGCCGGGCGCCGTGCTTGCGGGCCAGGGCGGTGGCCGCTGGGCCCAGGGCCTCCAGCGCCAGCCCCAGGCCAAAGCCGCCCCCAAGATTCATCACCGCGAAGGGGCCATAGGACCGGTAGAGCCCGTCCATCAGGGCGTAGCCAGCGGCGAAGTCTTCCGGGCGTTCCAGCGCCGAGCCCAGGTGCAGGTGCAGGCCCAGCACCTCCAGGCCTCCCCGCCTGGCCTCGAGCAAGGCCGCCTCTAGGTCCTCCGGGAGGAGGCCGAACTTGCTCTCCCCCTGTCCGGTGGCCAGGTGGTGGTGGGTGGTCACCGGGAGGTCGGGGTTCACCCTGAGCAGCACCTGGGCACCGGGCAGGGCCTGGCCCACCCGGCGCACCTCGGGCAAGGAATCTAGCCCCAGGATGGGGATGCCCCAGCGCCGCAGCGTCTCCAGCAGGCTGGGGGTCTTGAGGGGGCCATTGAGCAGCACCTGGGCTGGAGGAAAGCCAGCCCGGTAGGCCCGGTAGACCTCCCCCAGGCTTACCGCCTCCATCCCCAGGCCTTGCGCGCGAAAGCGCCGCAGCAGGCCCAGGCGGGGGTTGGCCTTCAAGGCGTAGAAGACCTCGGCCTTAGGAAAAGCCTTCCTCAGGCGTTCTAACCGGGCTTGGATGGTGGGCCAGTCGTAGGCGTAAAAGGGGGTGGGGAACCGCTGGGCGGCTTCTATAAGGGCTTGCCGGAAGGCTGGGGGTATGCTCATCGGGGTAGGCGGTACTGGAGGCTCGCTTCGGACCCGCCGCTAGGCCCTTGGCTCAGCGCCTCGCGCCGGGCGGGTGCCAGCATTCTAATACCCAGCCCACCGGTGGCTGGGTCTGGTGGGGCGCCCCCTCCGGGTCGCGGAGGGGTGTGGGTGTCTTGAGCTTTTCTTAATGTCGCTTTGCACCAAGCTACTCCCGGATGCACTGTAGACTTGGGATGAGTGCAGGTGGATTGAACTGGGAGGTCAGGGCTTGTCGCTGTATCAAACCTTAGGTAAGTCCCTCGAGCCCATGCTGGGCGAGCGCACCCGAGCGGTGCTGGAGGAGGGGGTACGCCGGCTGGGCATCACCCCCGACCGGCTGGACGCCGCACAGGCCGAGGTCATCCTCAAGCGCTTGGTCTACCGCGAGCTGCAGAGCAAGATGAGCCCCACGGCGGCCCGGAGCCGGGTTGAAGAGCTCTTGAAGGAGCTGGGGCTCCATAAGGCCTCCTCAGGGGGTGAGCTCTCGGCCCACGCCTTGGAGTCGCTGGCTGAGCTCGAGGCCGGGCTTAAGCGCTTCAGCCTTTACGTGGACTGGCCCGAGGTGGGCCGGCTGCGCGGCCTGATTAACGCCATCAAGCAGAACCCTGAACCCCAGGCTGCCCGCAACCTGCTAAGGGAGGGCCGGGAGGTGTTGACCGGGCTCGAGGAGAAGCTTCAGGCTGCCCTTCTGCGCCAAAGCCGGGACATTCTGGAGCTCGAGTCGTCCCTGCAGCGGGTGCAGAGCGTGGGCGGTCCCAAGGTGCGGCGGTTGGAAAGCTACCTGCGCCAGATTAAAGAGGCCCACGAGCAGGAAATTCTGGTCCAGGCCGAGGTTCAGCGGGCCCGGGCGTTGGCCGCAGAGATGCGCAAGCTGGTGGAGTCCTCCGTGGTCCAAAACCCCACCAGCGAGGTGGCCATCACCCTGGACACCCGCGAGGACCCTCCTCCCCCCGACCGCCCC
>NZ_QWKZ01000186.1 GCF_003574085.1 Meiothermus luteus
AGCCCCAGCACCCCCAGGCCCCCCAACAGCAGAAGACCAGCCCTTCTTGGATTTTTCCGTTCCAAAAGGGCCCACCCCGCCAACATGGCCGCAGCCAGCCAGGCGGTTCCGGGCATCTGTCCTCCTAGATTGAGCCCGCTTACCTCGGGGGGCAGGAACCAGACATAGGTGAGGGGGGCGTACACCAAGAACTCCCCTAGGGGCACCAGGATGACCCGTGTGACCGCAAAGACCAGCACCAACGATAGGGCCAGCAGGGCGTAGATGGTGCCGTTTTGTAGAGCATCCGCAGCCAGAAAGGAGAATATCGCCCAGTCCATAACAGGTGCCGAAGGGCCTCAACCAGCAGCCAACGGCCGTTTTGTCCTGGCGGCTGGCTGCTGGTCTTTGGCCACAGGCCCTCCTACCTGAAGGTGCGGAGGAGCTTCCAGTCGAGCTTGCCGGTGGGGGTTTTTACGATTTCCACCATCACCGCGGCCTCGTTGAAGCGCAGGCCCAGGTGGTCGGTGGGGGACATGTTGAAGATACCGTGGGTGCCCACCACGTTGCGGGTGGCCTCTATCTCATCCCGCAGCACCCGGCGGAAGGCCGCCAGGTTGCTGGTCTGCTCGCGGCGTAGGGCCCGCTCGAGGGCCGGGCGCAGGATGGCCCAAGCGTCGTAGGCGTGCCCGCCAAAGGTAGAGTAGCTGCCAATGCCAAAGCGCGATTCGTACTGCTGCACGTAGCTGGTGGCCACCTGGCGGTTGGGGAAGTCGGGGGGGAGCTGGTCAAAGACCAGCACCGGGCCCGCCGGCAGGCGTGTTCCTATCACCACGTCGCCCCCCACCCGCAGGAAGTCGGGGTTGGCCACGCCGTGGGTCTGGTATATCAGGCCCCGGTAGCCACGCTCCCGCAGGGTGCGCTGGGGCAGCACCGGAGCGGTGCCCGAACCGCCAATCAAGACCGCGTCGGGGTTGCGGGCCAGGATGCGCAACACCTGACCGGTTACCGAGGTGTCGGTGCGGGCGAACCGCTCTGAGGCCACCACCTGGATACCGGCCTCGCGGGCGGTGGCTTCAAAGGCCCGGGCCCAGCCCTCGCCGTAGGCGTCGTTGAAGCCGATGTAGGCGGCGGTTTTGACCCCCGAGGCGGCCATGTCCCGCACGATGGGCTGGCTCATCTGCTGCTCGGTCTGGGGGGTTTTGAAGACCCAGCGGCGCTTTTCATCCACCGGGAATACGATCTCCAGGTTGGCCGCAAGGGAGATTTTGGGCACCCCGGCCTCGGCCACCACATCGATCATCCCCAGGCTGGCCGGGGTGGTGGTGGTGCCGATGATGGCCAGCACCTGGTCTTCCTGGATGAGCCGCCGGGTAGCCCGCACAGCCTGGGTGGTGTCCGAGGCGTCGTCCAGGATGATGAACTGCACCGGGTGCCCGGCCACCCCGCCGCGCCGGTTGACCTGCTCCTCTAGGAGCAGCAGGGTGTTGCGCTCGGGGATGCCCAAGCTGGCCGCGGGGCCGGTGGCCGAGACCACCACCCCGATTTTTAAGGGGGCTTGCTGGGCCAAGCCTAAGCCCAGCCCAAGGGCCAGCAGTCCTATCAGAGCTCGTTTCATCTTGCCTCCTTGTGGGTATGGGTTTGCCAATCTCCCTCCTGGGAGGGGAGATTTCCAAAGGTCTCGAGCCCCGCCGCCACCATCCGGTGCAGCAGGGGGTGGGGCCGGTAGCGGTCCTCGCCCAGTTCGGCAAAGAGCCCCTCTAGGGCCCGCAGAACCGGTTTGAGCCAGATGCGCTCGGCCCACTCCAAAGGCCCCAAGGGATACCCCGTTCCCAACCGCATGGCCCGGTCTAGGTCGCTTGGCCGGGCGATGCCCTCAGCAAGGGCTGCGACGGCTTCGTTGATGAGCAAGGCTAGGATGCGGAAGCCCACCCCGCCGGGCTGGTCGGGCAGCAGCAGGGTGGGGTGGCCTTGGGCTTCAAAGAAGGCTTGGGCCAACGGAAGGGCCGGGTTGGGCCCCGAGAGGGGGGTGTAGAGTTCTACGATGGCCTTTGGGCCGACCGGCGGGACCAGGCTGAACCCAGCTACGGGGCGGCCCTTCAGCTCGGCTTGCAGGCGGCTGGTGGAGTGGCCCCAGACCAGGCCGACCACCGGAAGGCCTTCTGGGAGGTCGTGCTTGCGCTCGAGCTTCACCCGGCAGTCCAGGACGAAGTGGGCCTCTTCGGGGCTCTTTGCGTAGGGGAAGCGGTCCTTGAGTTCTTGGGCCAGCGGGTTGGGGCCGAGAATCAGGGGAAGGGGGGCTTTGGCGTTGGGGCTGGGAG
>NZ_QWKZ01000187.1 GCF_003574085.1 Meiothermus luteus
GCCGAAGCGCCCGCTGGGGGTGGGGCTGGCTCCGGGGCCCCCTGGGGAATTCGGAGTACTTGGCCCGGGAGGATGGTGGTGCTGCTCAGGTTGTTCTCCCTTTGGAGGGCTTCTGCGCTCGAGCCATACCGCCGGGCGATGGAATAGAGGGTCTCTCCTCGCTGGACCGTGTGCAGCACAGACCTGGAGGGCAGCACCAGCACCTGCCCTACGCTCAGGGTAGGGCTCTGGAGCCGGTTCAGGCGCATCAGGGTTTCCACCGTGGTCTCGTGCCGCCGGGCGATGGAGTAAAGGGTGTCCCCCCTTTGCACCGTGTAGGTCTGGGCGTTTTGGGCCAGCGCCAGGGCTAAGAGCCAAGGGGCAAGTGCGGCTTTACGCATACGGAGGCTCCCATCGGCCCGTCTTTGGGGCACTTCTCAACTTAGTATACGCAGGTGGCCTGCCCACCGGCTTTATCTGGCCTTCACCTTGGCCATGGTTGTGAAATGGGTGATAGGCCTATAAATCTCCTTTAGAAAAGGCTCGTTTGACCTCTCACCTAAGCAAACTACCGTGGGAAGCGGGGTTGAATCCCCAAGAAGGAGGGAAACATGCAAAGAAGCCGATGGTTCGTTGCCTTTGCGATGGCTACCCTTTTCGGCTTGTTCGCCCAGGCCCAGCCTCAGTTTCGCGATGTGCCGGCCGGGCACTGGGCCCAGGAAGCGGTGGCCTTTGCGGTGCGCTGCGGTCTGATTGAGGGTTTCCCCGACGGAACCTTCCGTGGCAACCAGAACCTAACCCGCTACCAGGCCGCGCTTATCTTCTTCCGCCTTTACCAGACCAACCGGCTGCAGGATGCTCAGCCGGAATGCCGGCTGGCGGTGGAGCGGGGGGCTCAGGAAGTGGCCCCGGAGATGGAGGAGCTCCGCCGTCGCTACCAGGAGCTAGAGCGTACCCAGCAGGACCAAGCGGCCCGCCTAGCAGCCTTGGAGGCCGAGGTGAAGCGGGCCATTGAGGTAAGCCAGCAGGCCCAGGCCCTGCAAGAGCGCCTAGCGGCTTTGGAGCAGCAGGTTCAGCGACTGTCCCAAGCTCCGGGCCAGCCCGCTCCAGCTCCAGCAGCTCCGGCCGAGCTACAGGCCCGCATTGAGGCCCTGGAGCGGCGGGTCCAACAGCTGGCCCAAGCACCCCAGGCCCCTGCCGCGCCTCAGGAAGTCGCTGCCTTAGAGCGCCGCGTCGCCGAGCTGGAAGAGCAGCTCCGCACCCGTCCCGACGCCGCGCGGGTGGCCACGCTGGAGGAGCAGGTGCGCACCCTGCAGGCCCAGGTCGGCACCCTCCAGAACCAGGTCACCACACTACAGAACCAGGTGGGTGAGCTGCGCCGGCAGGCCCAGCCGCCGGCCCCCACCCCGCCGCCGCAGCCTGAGGTGCGCCCGATCCCGCCGGTGCAGCCTGCTCCTGCCCCACAAAACCGCAACTTCTACCTGGGAGCTTCCGCCTCGCTGGGCCTGGTTCCCCAGCCTGCGGGAGGTGTTTTTAACAGCAACAACATCGCCGTGGGCGGTGTGGTGGGAGTACGGGAGGCCTTTTTGGGTTTTGGTCTGCGCGCCGGCCTGGAGTACAACCTGGGTACGCAGGCCCTGGGGGCGGAGGCCTACCTGACCCGCCACTTTGGCAGTGGGCCGCTGGGCTTCTACCTGGGTGTGGGCGCTCGCTACCTGCCGGCTCTGTCTGACCCCATCTACGGCTCGGCAGCGGTGGGGCTGGACGTCAACCCCCAAGGCCCGGTGGGCCTCTTCCTGGAGGCCAACCCCCGCCTCGAGCCCGGCCTCAACTTTGGTTTGGGAGCCCGCGCTGGCCTGAAGTTCAACTTCTAATCTACCCCCGTCCCCACGGAGGCTTGGCGAGCCTTGGGGCCCCCGTGGGGCCCTTCTTTTTACGGGTATGCTGGGAGGGTGGCCTGGGCCCTTATCCCTGCGGGTGCGCTTACCTATGTGGCCTTATATGCGGTGGTGCCCATGCTACCAGGGCTCGAGCGGCTCTTCGGGACCCCCGTGGGCAGCGCCCACCTAGGCATTGGGCTTCCCTTCCTCCTGCTGGTGCTGCTCTCTCCTTTGGTACCCCGCATTCCCTTGCCGGTGAGCACCACCATAGGCCTGGGGCTCGTGGGGGTGGGGCTCACCGGGGTTTTGGCGGGGTTATCCCCTAATTTAGCGACTTGGACGATTTTCCGAGCCCTCCAGGGGGGCTTGG
>NZ_QWKZ01000188.1 GCF_003574085.1 Meiothermus luteus
GGGCGGGAAGGGCCTCCCCTATCTGCAAAACCTGCCCCACACGAAGCCGCCGCGGGTCTTGGATGCCGTTGAGGGCCTGCAAAGCCTCCACCGTAGTGCTGTAGCGCTGGGCAATGCGAAACAGGGTCTCCCCCGGCTGAACGGTGTGCGTGGCCTGGGCCCAGGCCAGGGACAGCAGCGGAAGAAGAAACACCAGCATAGGCCCCCTAGCGAACCGAGCGAATCTGGCGCACCAGCAGAGTGCCCAGCACAAAGCATACCGCCGCCAACAAGAAGAGCACCATGTAGCCAAGCCCCGCACTTTGCTGATTGAGACCATCTAAAACACCCCCTAAGGCCCCCGCCAGCACCTGAGGCAGCACGATGGAGGTCTGCCAGAGGCCCATATCGGTGGCGTGGGCCTCAGGGTTGGGCAGGACATCCGCCACCAAGGCCCAGTCCACCGCCAGATAAGCCCCGTACAGCAGGCCAAAAAACAAGGACAACCCCAGCAAAACGTCAAAGCGCGGCAGGAGCCAAAGGGGCAGCATCAGCAGGGCCAGCCCCACCCCGGCAAGGTAGATGAGCGGCTTGCGCCCCTTCTGATCAGAGATGCGGCCAGCTGGAACCGCAGCCAGGGCCGCCCCTACTGAGATGAGCAGGCCCAGGAGGGCCACCGCCTGGAAGGCCTCGGTGGCCAGAACCCGGCCAAAGGCCTGAAAGCTCCGCACCACATCGGCCAGGTAGTACTGCAAATACGTCTGCACCCCGTACTGGGCCAGCATGACCAAAAAGCGGGTGAGCCAGACCCAGCGGAAATCGGCGCTGCGCCACGGGGCGACCAGGCTTTGGAACAGGCCCCGGCGCTGCGGGCGCAAGGGAACCTCCCTGATGTAGTGTAGGGTTAGCGCGGCCGCCAGGAGGTTGAGCAGGGCAACGACCAAAAACTGGGCCTGAAGGTGGGCCAGGAGAAAGCCCGTCGTCCCCGCTGCTACCTGCCCGCTCACCTGCAGGACGCCCAGCCACCCCGAGGCCACCCCCCGTTCCCGACGGGCCGCCAGGTCGGGGATGAGGGCTGAGTAGGGGCCGGTGGCCATATCATCGGCAATTTGCAGGAGCAGGTAGGCCAGCACGAGCTGGAAATAGCTAGGGGCGTAGGCCATCCAGACCAGCGCGGCCGCGGTGAGCACCGCCCCAAGGGCCAGGAAGGGCATCCGGCGGCCCACCCGGTCGGAGAGGTAGCCCCACAGGGGCGGTCCAATAAGGGCCATTGCCGCCCCCAGAGCAAACAGAAAGCCCAGGCGGGTAGCCCGTTCCGCCTCCGGCACCAGCTCCGCCACCCGCGCGGGCAGCAGGACCAGCAGAATCAGGAACCACTTGAAGCTGCTGGCGAACCAGTAGGAGGACAGCACCAGGTACCAAGGGGTGGTGTGGGGGCGCATTGGGTCCAGTATATAGGCCCCAAAAAACAAAGCCCCAGCTTGGAAGAGGGGCGGGGCTCCGTGGTGGACCGCACAGGATTCGAACCTGTGACCAACCGATTAAAAGTCGGTTGCTCTACCACTGAGCTAGCGGTCCAAAAGCGCGCCGAGAGAACCGGGCCTCTTCGGCAACCTTAGCGATTATAGGCGAACCCCTATGGGTTGTCTAGCCTAGGGGGACGCGTGCAGGCGCCTTAGCAGCGCCTCGAGCTGGGCTCGGTTGACCGGACCCAGGTGGCGGGCCTCCACCTTTCCCTCGGCATCCAGCAGCAAGGTGGTCGGCAGGCCGCTCACCCCAAAGGCCCGCTGCAGGCCCCCAGGGTCCAGAAAGACCCGGACAGAAAGCCCGTTATGACCCATAAAAGCCTGAACCGCCGAGGTGCTTTCTCCCACGTTCAAAAGCACGATGGGGTAGCCCTTCTCCTGGTACTCCGCCAAAAGGGGCATCTCAGCTCGGCAAGGAGGGCACCAGGTGGCCCAGAAATTGAGCAGCATGGGCCTGGGCAGCTCCCCAAACCGCACCTCGCCCGGGCGGGTCTGGCCCGGCTCGAGGTACAAAACCGCCTGCCCCAGGTAGCCAGGCGAAACCTCCCGCTGGGCCGGACGGGAGAGATTTTGCAACCCCAAGGGGACCAGGGCCAACGCGAAGGCGGCCAGGGCCGGCCAAAGGAGCCGTAGGGCCTCCCGCCGCAGCAACGCGAGGGCCACCAAGCCCCCCCCCAAAAGGCCTACCCC
>NZ_QWKZ01000189.1 GCF_003574085.1 Meiothermus luteus
CACCAGCACCGCGCTTTCTTTTAGCCGGGCCTGCCCCGCTCCCCCTACCCCAGGAAGCACGATGTGGCGTGCGTAGCGGTCAAGCTCCTCCTTGGTCCACATACCCACAAGCCTACTTCAGATGCTGATGACTTGGTGTGGGGTGGCGATCAAGTCCACCTTGCCCTCCGGTTCGCAGGGCAGGGCCTCAAAGACCATCAGGGTGTGGGCCAGGGTGGCCCAGGGGGCGGCGACCCGGAGGTTTTTGGGCGGAAAGCCATAGCCCTTGCCCAGCCAGCCCAGCTTTTCGTCCACCGCCACCGAGCCCACCAGCACCAGGTCAATGGGGATGTGTTCCAGCTCTACGGGCCGACCGAGCCAGGCGGCCTCCCGGATGCGCTTGAGTTGTTGGGGCGGCAAACCCTTTAGGCTCAGGTACCGGCCGGCCCTGTCCGGGTGGGGGATGAGGACTGTTTTTCCGGACTTCATGGCCGCTTCCCGCAAGGGCTTGAGCACCTGGTCTAGACCGGCCAGCACCACCTGGGCCTTGTGCCATAGGGGCAGGCGCATCAGCCGCTCGGCGGCCCGGCTGGCCCCCACGAAGTTGGGGTGGTGGCCGTGCGGGGGGAGGGGGTAGGTGGCCGCGTGGTGCCGGGCCAGCGCCGTCCAGACCATCTCGCGCACTTCACCCTGGGTCATAGCGGTTGGATGCCCTTTGCCTACTATTTAGGTTACGGGGCTTCCCCTGGGCCGGTCAGAAGACGAAGGAGGACCCGGTCTGAAAAGGGAGGACGGTTTCCCTCCAGAGACTCCAATATCCCTGCGGCCTGTCGTACCACCACCCAACCCTTCTCGCGGTGCACGTAAAGCCGTTGGCCGCCAGCGCCTGCGGCCACCACCCAACCGGGCTGATCGAGCTCGAGCCCGAACTGCCGCAAGGCCGTTTGCTGTTGTGGCGGTAGCGCTTTAGAAAGCCACCAGGTAAGGCCGTAGAAAGGGTTGACGGACGAGGGAAGGAAGCATTCGGCAACAAGGGCCTCGTCCAGTAGCCGTCGCCCTTGCCAAACCCCGCCCGTGCGCACCAGCTCGCCCAGACGTGCCCAGTTTCGTGCTGTGAGGAAGGCCCCAGAAGGGAGGTGGGGATAGCCGTCGGGACCTCGTCGCCAGAAGGCGTACTCTAGGCCCAAGGGAAAGAAGATGCGCCGCTCCAGGTAGGCCAGGGGGTCACCCCCTAGCTTTCGCCGCATCAGCTCGCCAAACACCTGAAAGGGAATAGGGCCGTAGGAGAAGCGGCTGCCTGGGGGGGCCGCTGCTGGGGTCTGCACTGCCTCGGCATAGGTAGGGGGGCGGCCTAGGCGGCCTCCAGGTAGGCCGCTTACAAGCTGTAAGAGCTGGCGTATGGTGATGGCCGAGCGTAGGGGGTCGTCCCGCCACTCTGAGAGGGTTTGAGCCACGGGCTCGTCCAGCGCTAGAAGACCGTCTTGGGCTGCTGCCACCGCCATAAGCCCGCTGAAGCTCTTGGTGCCGCTGGCGAGTTCGTGGGGCCGCTCGGGATGCCCGCCATTGGGATAATCCTCCCAGACCACCTTTCCCTCCACCATGACCAAAAGGGCGATGCCGCGGTGTTGGGCCGAGTATGCCGCGGCCTTCTCCAGGTTTGAGGGGCGTTGGGCTTGCCCCGATAGGCCTAGGCCAAACGAAACCAGACCCCCCAGCAGAGCGCGGCGTTGCATAGCTAAAGGCTACTATGGCTGAAGCGCAAGGGTTTTAGCTCAGCCAGCCTTTGCAGGTAGCCTCGAAAGGCCCCAAGGGTCTCTCTTCGCTCGGCCTCGCTCATTTCGGCGGGTCCGTAGGCGATGAAGGGAGGCAGCACCTCCATCCCGCAGTAGGCGAAGACGCCGTAGTGGATGGGTTCCAGAACCCGGAGCAGGTCTCGCTCGGGGGCTTCTTGGTAGTAAGCCGCCCGGGTTCCTGTGGTGAGGCAAAGCAGGGCCTGCTTGCCCCTAAAGAGGCCATGCTCAAAGGAATGGGCCTCATCGTAGGCAAACCCGTAGGCGAAGACCCGGTCAATCCAGCCTTTCATGATGGCCGGCATCCCATACCACCAGATGGGGAAGAGGAACAGGAGGAGGTCGGCCCGCCGTACCTTTTCTATCTCCCCCTCCACCCCCTGCACC
>NZ_QWKZ01000019.1 GCF_003574085.1 Meiothermus luteus
GGGCAGTGAGGGGGCCTAAAGGCCTCAGCCTTTTGGAGCTGGTGGTGGTGGTAGCGGTGCTGGGGGTTCTCCTGGGGGTGGGGTTTGTCTCCCTCCAGAGCTACCGGCAGAACCTGGCCATCCGGGAGGCCGCCCTTCAGGTGGCCACCGAGCTGATGAACATCCGCCAGCAGGCCCGCCGCCTTTCCCTCGACCATGTTTTTGAGGCGCGCCAGGGTGGGTCCACTTACCAGGTGGGGCCCGCCGGTGCGCTGATGGAGCGGTCCCTCCCCGCGGGGGTGGTCTTCCAAAGGGTACCCGCGGGCGGTAGGGTGACCTTCTATGCCCCCTACGGCCGGGTTAGCGCCGCCAACAGCACCTATGAGCTGCAGGGGCCAGGGGCGCGGGTCCTGCAGGTTAACATCGTGGGAAGCACGGGGAAGGTGGTGGTGCGTGCGCCGTAGGGGTTTTTCCTTTGTGGAGGTGATGGTGGCCCTGGCCATTCTCTCCGTGGCCATCCTGATGCTGACCTACCTGGGCTCGAGCTTCACCCTTACCCGCAACGCCCAGATAGACACCCAGGCCCAGGCCTATGCCCGAAGCTACTTTGACAGCCTGCGGGCGGTCTGGGCCAACGAGGCTGCCTTTGAACGAGGGGTCCTGCCCAGCCTGCCCCTGCCCAGCGGCTTTTCCGGCCTCGAGCTGAACGTGGAGGAGGTGGAGGCCCTGGGCCAGCGGGTGGTGTTGCGCCGGGTGAGCCTGAGCTTTTCCGGCCCCCAAGGCCGTGCCTACCGCTTCACCACCGAGGTGGTGCGGCCGCCGCTGTAGAGGGTCTATGCGTGCCACGGGCCTCACCCTTATTGAGATGCTCATCGCCGCTGCGGTTGGGGTGGCCATCCTGGCCTTGGTCGCAGCCGGACTGCGCAGCGGCAGCGAAAGCCTGCGCTTTGTGCAGAACGCGCAGCTCCTCACAGAGGACCTGCGCACCGCGGGGAACCTGGTGAGCGACCTGGTGGCCACCGCGGCCTTCGTGTACCCTCCGGGGGTTACCCTTTCCATTGGTAGCCCGGGGGGCTACACGGTGCGCAACCCCAGCCGCGACGACAACGTCTGGCGGATTGGGCAGGACTCAGCCATCGCCCTGCTCCAGCCCCCCACCGAGGTAGCGGGAAGGGAGGTGGTGAAGTTCGTGATGGTCTACCCCCTAAGCCGCGGCTGGGTGGTGCGCAGGGCTTCAGGGGCCGAGAACCCCGGCCCCGACCCAGCCAACGACGACAAGTGGCTCCTTTACATCTACGAACAGAACCTGTCGGTGGGGGCCAGCCGCCTCCCCAACGGCCTGCCCGCGACCATTCCCACCGAGATTTCGGGCAGCAGCGGCAACCTTTTGGCCGACTACCTCCAGCCCGGGGGGTTCGTGGTGGCCTATTCGGACTGCTTGGCCTTTGACGAGGCGGGCTGGGCGGTTCAGGTCCCCTGTCCCCAGGCTCCGCCCAGGCCCCTCCGGGCCGAGCACAGCGCGGTTCGGGTGGCCTTCTCCCTGCAGGGCGAGATAAGCCAGGGCGAGCGGAACACCCGCATCCCGGCTCAGCCCCTGCGCTTTGAGGCTGCGCCGCGGAACCTGCCCAAGCGGCAGGCCGAGGTGAGCCCCAACTAGCCGTCGGATATCCTTATACCTATGACCTTTGACCCCACTGAGCTCGAGCTGCGTCAGGACCCGCTGGCCTTCTTCCTGCACCTCTCTCGCACCAGCCCCAACATCACCACCTTCCGCTTCGCCTCCGGTAGGGAGATCGTCCTGCTCAACCACCCCGACTTGATCCGCGAGGTGCTGGTTGAGCGGGCCGATGAGTTCCACAAGTCCGACCTGACCCGGGCCTTTGCTGGGGGAATGGGCAACGGAATCCTGGTCTCGGAAGGGGAGTTCTGGAAGCAGCAGGTGCGCATCATGCGGCCGGCCTTCCACTACAAGCGCCTGCAGGGCTACGCCGAGGTGATGCGGCGGTTCGCCCTGGAGATGCTCGCCCACTGGCAAAACGGCGAGATTAGGCATCTCGAGGAGGATATGAACGCCCTCACCCTGCGGGTGGTGGCCAAGTGCATGTTTGATGTGGAGGCGGGGGAGGACCGGGAGATCATGCACCGAGCCATCATGCTAGGGCAGAAGGTGGTGGGTCAGATGGTCTACGGCTGGCTCAACCTACCGGACTGGCACCCGGGCCTAAACCGCGACGGCATCCGGGTGGTGCGGGCCCTAAACGAGATGGTGAGCCGCCACATCGCCTATCGCCGGGCCCGGGGCGACCTGGGGGACGACCTCCTCTCCATGCTCTTGGAAGCACAGCAGCAGCCCGGCGTGCAGCTCTCCGACCGGCAGGTGCGCGACGAGGTGCTCACGGTCATCACGGCCGGCCTCGAGACCACCGCCAACGCGCTGGTCTGGACCTGGTACCTGCTTGACCGGCACCCCGAGGTGCGGGAGCGGCTCGAGGCCGAGGTGGACGCCTTGGAGGGCCCCCCGGGCTTTGAGGAGGTGCAGCGCCTGCCCTACCTGGACCAGGTCTTCAAGGAGAGCCTGCGGCTGTACCCGCCGGTCTGGATTATTGGCCGGGAGAACGTGCGCGAGCTGGAGCTGGGAGGAATGCGGCTGCCCCCTAGGACCCAGATTGTGATGTGCCAGTGGGCCACCCACCGCGACCCCCGCTTCTATGAGCAGCCCGATGCCTTTATTCCCGAGCGCTGGACGCCGGAGTTTGAGCGGTCCTTGCCTAAAGGGGCCTACTTCCCCTTCAGCCTGGGCCCGCGGGTCTGCACCGGCCAGGGGTTTGCCACCATTGAGTACAAGATCATCGTGGCCACGGTGCTCCAGCGCTTCCGGCTCGAGCTGGCCCGGCCCGCCCCGGTGCGCCCCGAGCCCAACTTTACCCTCTGCGCCCACGGCGGGCTGCCCATGCGGGTCAAGGCCCGCCGGGCCCTACTGCCCCTGGACTGATTTTCACTACCACCGCTTGGGCGGCCAGCTGCTTGAGCACCTCCCCCACCAGGTACAAAGAGCCGGTGACCAGAACCGTCGCCTCCTCCTTTCGGGCCGCCTCCACCGCGTCCTCCACCGCGGCCAGCGGCAGGTCAAAGTACGGGGCGGGAAAAAGCCCTTGGAGGGCCTGGGCCTGTAGGGCCCCCTGCCCGGCGCGGGTGTAGCGCAGGCTTAGGGCTTTGGGGAGGAGGGTTTGCAGGATGGTGGGGTAGTCCTTGCGGGGGAAGGCCCCAAAGACCAGGTGGAACCTTTCAAACTCCTCCGCTAGGGCCCGGGCGGCGGGGGGGTTGTGGGCCCCGTCCAGCACCACCGGCACCCCCTGGTAGCGTAGAAGCTGCATCCGTCCCGGGTGGTGGGCGGTGGACAGGCCTGCCGAGACCACCCCCTCGCCGTACCCCAGCAGCCGCAGGGCTGCCGCCGCCAGCCGGGCGTTCTGCCGCTGGAAGCGCCCTTGCAGGGAGGGTTCGGTGGGCAGGGCGAAGAGGGGGTTTCCCTCCGTCAGCACGTGCAAGGGCGCACCCTGTTCGGCGGCCACCGCCCGGATGACCTCCAGGCCCACCCCCTCGGCCCCGGTTACCACCGGCACACCGGGGCGGATGGCCCCGGCCTTGTCCTGGGCCACGCCCAACAGCGAACCACCGAGGGTCTCCAGGTGGTCCTCCCCGATGTTGGTGATGATGGTGACCTCTACCCGGGGCAGCACGTTGGTCGCGTCCAGCGCCCCGCCGACCCCCGCCTCCACTGCGGCGATGCGCACCCCTAGGGAGGAGAAGTGCTGGAAGGCCAGGGCGGTGGTGAGGTCAAAAAAGGCCACCGGCTCCCGGAAGCGCTGCGAGCGGGCCCAGCGCACAAAGGCGCACACCTCGGCCTCCTCAATGGGCCCCAGGTGGGTACGGATGCGCTCGCGAAAGTCCACCAGGTGAGGGCTGGTGGTCGCCCCAAAGGCCTCCCTCGCGGTCCTGAAGGCCGCCTCGAGGTAGGCCACCACACTGCCCTTGCCGTTGGTACCTACCACGTGCACCGCCGAGAAAGCCCTCTCGGGGTGGTCTAGGCGCTCCATTAGTTCCTGGATTCGGGAAAGCCCCCGCGGTGCGCCCCCGCGGGTCTGGGAAAAAAGCCACTCTACAGCCTCGGGATAGGTCACGGGCCCTAGTCTATCCGCTGCGAGCTAGAACACCCCTCGGCGCCACTGGGCCACCAGGAGGCTAGAGGCCAGCAGCAGCCCTGCGGCCAGGCCAAAAAGCCCGCTGACCTCGGTGCGCTGGGGCCGCCAGCCCACCACCCGACTCAGGTTGCGGTAGGCCTGTCGGAGCGCCTCGGCCGACTCCGCCGCGTGGTACTGGCCGCCTGTGGACTGGGCAATGGCCCGTAGGGTTTCCTCGTCAAACTGCATCCAGTACCCTCCCCATCCCCACCACTCGCCGCTGCTGGGGGGTGCGCTGGGTTCGCCCCGTCGACCCAGCCCAATGGTGTGCACCACTACCCCCATCTCTTGAGCGAAGGCGGCGGCTTCCAGGGGTTCTATGCCGGTGTTGTTGCGGCCGTCGGAGAGGAGGACCACCGTGGAAGGCCCTAGAGGCTTTCCCCGCTCGTCCTTGGGAATGGCCCTCAGGCTCTCCAGAATCCCTTCCCCGATGGCGGTGCGGCGGGCCAGTTGCAGGAGCTCAATCTGCTCCACCACCCGTTCGTGGTCGGCGGTGGGCTCAGCCTCTATGGTGGCGTACCCGGCGAAGCTGACCAGGCCTACCTTAATGCCGTCGGGGAGGCTGCGCACGAAGTTTTGGGCTTCCCGCTTGGCTACGGTGATGCGGTCGGGGTGGATGTCCTGGGCCCGCATGGAGAGGCTCACGTCTATGGTGACGATCACCGTGGCCAGGCTGTCGGGGGCCGGAATTACCGCCTGCGGCCGGGCCAGGGCCAGAAGGGCCAAGAGCAAGGCCAGGCCGTATAGCCCCGCCCCCAGGTGGCGCTTCCAGCGGGGCTCGGCGGCTCGGACCAAGGGGCTTAGGCCGGGGTATAGGGCGTAAGCGCTGGCCTGTCCTTCCCTCACCCTGCGCCAATAGACCCAGACCAGCGCGGGGACGACCAGCAGCACCCAAAGCATCCAGGGTAGTTCAAAACTCAAGGCACACCCCCTTACCGCCGAGGTGGAACACCCTGAGTTTGAACCCGAACCCTACGGCCAATGGTAGGCTCATTTACGGTTGGCATGGACCCACAGGTTTTTTACACTGAGCTCACCGCCTGTAGGCGCTGCCCTCGGCTGGTGGCCTGGCGGGAGGAGGTGGGCCAGAAGAAGCGGGCCGCCTACCGCGAATGGACCTACTGGGCCCGGCCCGTGCCCGGCTTTGGCGACCTAGGGGCCCGGATTCTCATCTTTGGGCTGGCCCCGGGTGCGCACGGCTCCAACCGTACCGGGCGGCCCTTTACAGGCGATGCTTCGGGGGATTTCCTCTACCCCGCGCTTTACCGGGCGGGCCTGGCCAGCCAGCCCAGCTCTACCCACCGGGGCGACGGTCTGAGGCTAAAGGGGGTCTACATCACCGCGGCGGTGCGCTGTGTTCCGCCGGGCAACAAGCCTACCCCGGCCGAGCTTGCGGCCTGTGCGGGGTGGACGCGGGGGGAGCTGGCCTTCCTACCCCACCTACGGGTGTACCTGGCCCTGGGCCGGGTGGCCCACCAGGCCCTGTTGGACCTTTTTGGCCTCCGCCGTTCGGCCTACCCCTTTGCCCATGGGGCCGAGCACCCTCTGCCGGGCGGGGTGCTCCTGGACGCCTACCACGTGAGCCGCCAGAACACCCAGACCGGCAGGCTCACCGCAGCGATGCTGGATGCCGTGCTGCTTCGGGCCAAGGCCTTGGCGGGGTTGTAGCCCCTACCCCTCCCCTTCAGCCGGGGCCGGTTGGGGCTGGCGGATTTCTTGGCTATAGAGATAGTCGTAGAGCAGCGCGGCCAGCCCAGCCCCCACCAAGGGGCCCACCCAGTACACCCAGTGGGCGGCCCACTCCCCTCCGATGAGGGCCGGGCCCAGTACCCGGGCAGGGTTCATGGCCGCGCCGGAGACCGGCCCTCCAATCAGGATGCCCATCGTCACCGCCAGGCCAATGGCCAGTCCAGCGAAGCTAAAGCGGTTGTGGACGGCGGAGCCGAAGATTACGGCCACTAGAAAAAGGGTCAGGAACACCTCCATCATCAGGGCCTGTACCACGCTGTGGCCGCTCCCCGGGGCTGGGGTACCCTCGGCCACGGCGTTGCCTCCATAGAGCGCTCCGATGAAAAACGCCGCCACAAGCCCCCCCAGGAGCTGGGCCACCGTGTAGCCGAGGGCCTCTAGGGGAGAGATGCGTCCGGTGATGAGCATGGCGAAGGTCACCGCGGGGTTGAAGTGGGCCCCCGAGATGGTTCCTAGGGCCAGCACCAGGAGGCCCACCGCCAGACCCGGGGCCAGGGCAACCGCCATCCCCTCGCCCTGGCTGGCGGCAATAGAGCCAATGGCCGCAAAGCACATGGTGAAGACGCCGAGGAACTCGGCTAGAAGGGCTTTTGGGGTCATCTTTCCCTCCGGCCCTTACCTTACCCCAAGCGCCTACCCCAAGACCAGGGCGCTTTGAGGCGGTAGCATAAGGGGCGTGTGGCGACGCTTGAGGCGGCTGTGGAGGGCTTTTTTTCCGGCTCGAGCCAACCCCGACGACGCTTGGGCGCTGGGGGAGTTGCGGCTCGAGGAGGCCCACCTCTACAAGGCCATGGACTCCCGCGACCGGGAGCACGCGGTGTGGGTGGCCCGGCGCTTGCTGGAGCGTTACCCGGAGGCCCCTGGGTTTGTGGTACGGGCGGCTTTGCTCCACGACTGTGGCAAGGCCCTCAGGCCTTACCGCCCCTTGGAGCGGATTTTGACCGGCCTCCTCAGGCTAGATGTGCCCATTGAGCCGTTGCAGAAGGGGCTTATAGGCGCTTGGCAAATTCGCCAGCACCACCCGGAGTACGGCGCGGCCCGCATTCTAGACCCCCAGGTGGCCCAGATCGTGCGGGAACACCACCGCCCAAGAAGCCTTTGGGCAAGCCGGCTTTGTGAGGTGGACGAGGAGTTTTAGGGCTCAGTCCAGCCACTTTAACAGCCGCCTGAGCCTGCTCTTCCTCGTCCGGCGGTAGAACAAGGAGCGGTTGAGGCGTTTAGCCACGAGCCTGTGGAGTGCCCACAACGCCAGCTTGAGAAGGAGCCTTTTCATTCCTAAACCTCTGAAAAGCCAGGCCGGGCCTCGGATGGCCTTCGGCCAAACCTCAGCCTAGCGGGTCTGGGGCTTGGGGTGGTGAGCGGCCTCAGCCAGGGTGGGCGCTTCCACCCCCATCTCGGCCAGGGCAGCCCGGATGGCCTCGGCGTCAATTCTCGCCTCGTGGTGCATCCGGGGGATGGAGCCGTGCTCAAAAAAGCGGTCCGGCAGCCCCAGCACCCGGATGTCCGGTTTTAGGCCCATCTCGTTTAGGGCCTCCAGCACCGCGCTGCCGAAGCCGCCCATCCTCTGGTGGTCCTCGGTGGTCACCAGCTTGTGGCCCGCCAGGGCCAGCCGCTTTAGCAGCTCCTTGTCCAGCGGCTTGATGAAGCGGGCGTTGACCACGCCAACCTGGGGGTCGTCCCCAGCCGCCTCGAGGGCGTACTTGAGGGTTTTGCCGAAAGCCAGGATGTAAGCCCGGTGGCCCTCCTTGAGGACCTCCCAGCGTCCCCACTCAATTTCGGGCCAAGCCCCCTCAGGAGCCTTCTCCACGTTGTCGCGGGGGTAGCGAATGGCGATGGGCCCGCCCAGCTCGAGGGCCTTCTTGAGCATAGCCCGCAGCTCCAGGGCATCTTTGGGTGCCGCAATTTGCACGTTGGGCACGGTGCGCAAGTAGGCGATGTCAAACACCCCGTTGTGGGTGGCCCCATCGCCCCCCACGATGCCGGCTCGGTCCACCGCAAAGATCACCGGCAGGTTCTCAATGGCGATGTCGTGGATGATCTGGTCGTAGGCCCGTTGCATGAAGGTGGAGTAGATGGCCAGCACTGGCTTGAGGCCCCGCAGGGCCATCCCGGCGGCGGTGGTGGCGGCCACGTCCTCGCAGATGCCGGTGTCCAGGTAGCGCTCGGGGTGGACCTGGGAGTAACGCACTAGCCCCGAGCCCTCGCGCATGGCCGGCGTAATCACAAAAAGCCGGGGCTCCTGGTGGGCCAGCTCGGTCACAGCGTCCCCAAAGGCCGCCGACCAGGTGTAGCCCTTGCTCACCTTGATGGGGTTCTGGGGGTTGAAGCCGGGGGGACCATGCCAGTAGATGGGGTCCTCCTCGGCCACCCCGTAGCCCTTGCCCTTGCGGGTAACCGCGTGCAGCAGGGTAGGGCCGTCCAGCTCCTTGATTTGCTCCAGGATGTGAATCAACCCCGGCAGGTCGTGGCCGTCCACCGGCCCCACGTAGCGGATGCCCCAGGCGTAGAAGGGGTTTTCCTGGTGCAGCATCAGCTTGGCGGCCTCCTTGGCCCGGTCTACCAGGCCAAAAAGCCGGGGCGAGATGCCCTCCAGCACCTGGCGGCCCCACTTTTGGGTTTCCTGCACCCACTTTTTGGTCTGGTACTCGCGAAAGTAGCGATTGAGCGCCCCCACGTTCTCGGAGATGCTCATCTCGTTGTCGTTGAGGATGATGATGAGCCTCGGCTTGCGCTCCCCGATCACGTTTAGGGCGGCCAGGGCCATTCCGCCGGTCAGGGCCCCGTCGCCGATGAGGGCCACGATGTGGTAGTCCTCCCCTAGGGTATCCCGGGCGATGGCCATACCCAGCGCGTTGGCCAAGGAGGTGGAGGCGTGGCCGACGGTGATGGCGTCGTGCTCGCTTTCTGAAACTTTGGTGAAGCCCGAGATGCCCCCCTCCTGGCGGATGGTGTGGAAAACCTCCTTGCGCCCGGTGAGGATTTTGTGGGCGTAGGCCTGGTGGCCCACATCGAAGAGCAGCCGATCACGGGGCGAGTTGAAGACCCGGTGCAGGGCCACTATCAGCTCCACCGCGCCCAGCGAGGAGGCCAGGTGCCCGCCGTTTTGGGCGCACACTCGGATGATCTCGCTGCGCAGCTCCTCGGTGAGCTGCAGGAGTTCGCCCATGGAGAGGGGTTTCAGGTCTTGGGGTTGGTTGACCTTTTGTAGAACCACGAGAAGCCTCCCGACGCTTTGGCCTAGCATGGGGGAACCGGGTCCAAAGCGCAGTGCTCCAGGCAACAAAGCGGCTAGCGGAAGTTTCGGTCCACCAGGGCAAGACCGCCTTGCTCGGCGAAATTCATGGAGGTGAAGACCTCCCCCACCCCGGGGAAGAACCAGACCTCAAAGTTTTCCCGCAGGCTGGGGTTTCTGGGGTCGCGGTACTCCACCCCGATGCGGTAGACCTCAAAGTTGCCCGCCGGCACGCTCACGTTGGACCTGCCCAGCACCGTGTAGCTGTACTCCAGCAGCCGGTCGCTAACCCGGGTGGTTTGGTTGTTCAACCGCAGCTCAATGACCTCCCGGGTCTGGCCGCCCCAGCGGGCCCCTACGGCGAAGCTGGCCTCGGGGGGGTACTCCTGGATGGGGGGGGTGTAGCGGGCCACCTGGATTTTGTCGTAGTCCTCAATGCCCAAAAGCCGCACCCCCCCGGCGTCCACCTGGCGGTAGTAAGAGCGCTCGAGCCCCCGCCCGCTCAGGCGGTAGCGGATCGCCGGCTGGCCCTCAAAGCTGGCCGGGCCGATGACCGAGAGGCGCAGGGGGGGGTCGCTGGTGGAGGCCCGCAGGGGCAGGTAAATCCAGTCCAGGCCTGGCTGGGAGGGGTAGAAGCCCACCGGTCCTTGGATGATCGCAGTGTTGAGGGGAGGGCTGCTGCTGCGTGGGGCGCAGGAGACGAGCAGCAGTAGAAAGGCTATGAGCAGGCGTGGCATCACCCCAAGTTTACCCTTGGTGGATGGAGGGCGGGTGCAGGGCCTCCCGCAAGGCGATGAGGTGTTGGGGTAGATCGGCCAGGGCGGGGGGCTCGCCCTTCCCCTCAACCAGGGCCAGCTCGGCTCCGAGCCGCTCAATGTAGGCGATGCCCTGGTCTAGGGTTGTGTCCAGGCTGGTGTAGCGGGCGGAAACCTCGGTGCGGGTGTGGTAGTCCAGGCCTGGGGTGGTGCAAAGACGTTCGAGCTCGGTGAGCTTGGGAAAGAGTTTGTACAGGTTACGCCCGTACGCCCGCACCTGCTGGAGGGGTTCGCGCAGGTGGGGGTGCCTGCGGCTTTGGCGGCGAAGTTCGGCTAAAGCCCGGCCTAGACGCTCGTGCTGTTGTCGCAAGGGCAGTGAGAGCGGACGGCTGGCGTTAATGGCCCAGACCACGAACCCCACCAACCCCAGCAGCAAAAGCATCTCGAGCAAGGCGATTCCCATCTGCTTGAGTGCCTCCATTCTTGCCCTAAGGTTCTATGCGATTCCCAGCTCGCGTTTCAGCCGGGCCAGGTCTTCCTCTACCTCGCGGTTGCTGCCCAGGCGCTCGAGCTCTTTTTCTATCTCGCTTTTGTCCATCTCCGATAGAGCGGCGTGCTTGTCCTCCATGGCCTGGATGCGCCGCTCCATGTCCTCAAAAGCCTCTACGGCGCCATGCGCGTCTATCTTGGACTCAAACCGGCGCACCGCTTCGGCGGCCTCTACCCCCTTCTTGCGTGCGATGAGCAAGGCTTTCTTGGCCTCGGACTCCTGGATTTTGCTCTCCAGCGCCCTAAGCTGGGTGGTGAGCTGGCGGACCAGGTCTTGCTGCTGGGCCACCTGCTGGGCAAACCCTTCGGCCAGGGCCTGGGCCTGCTGCTTGCGCTTGAGGGCTTCCCGGGCCAGGTCTTCCCGTTCGGCCTTTAGGGCCTCGGCGGCTTTGCGCTCCCAAGCGGCGGCCTGCTCGGCGTAGCTTTGCTGCTCGCGCTCGAGCTTCTTGAGCTCGGCCATAGCTTCGGCCACCTCCATGCGGGCCTCGCGTAGGGTGGCCCGCATGTCCTCCAGGGCTTGCTCAATGATTTTTTCGGGGTCTTCGGCCCGGCGGATGAGGTCGTTAATGTTGGCCCGGATTAAGCGGGAGAGCCGTTCTAGAATACCCATTGCCCCCTCCTTGGATTCCAGTCTAACCCAGCCTTTCGCTTTACACCAAGGCCGGGCGGATGGCGTAGTATCTACAACATGACCGCCCTTCCCTCCGCAGCGGAGGTGCGCCAGGCCATTCAGGGTTGCTTGCTCTCTGCCCTGCCCAGGCCTGAGACGGCTTCCCGTCCCGAGCTTGCCCAGTTCGCCCGGATGTTGCGGGACTATCCCGAGCGGGGGGGGAAGATGCTGCGGGGGGCCCTTTTGGTCTACACCGGGTTGGCCTACGGTGCAGCCCTGGAGCAGCTGCTGCCGGTAGCGGCAGCCCTCGAGCTCTTCCAGAACTGGGCCCTCATCCACGACGACATTGAGGACGGCTCCGACGAGCGGCGGGGAAAGCCGGCTTTACACCGGATTTACGGCGTTCCGCTGGCCCTAAACGCGGGGGATGCCCTGCACGCCCTACAGTGGGGCCTCCTGGTGCAAGCGGGGGTGCCCCAGGGGGTGCTCTTGGAGTTTGTGCGCTTGGTGGAGCGCACCGCTCAGGGGCAGCACCTGGAGATTGCCTGGATGGAAGGCCAGCGGCTTGACCTAACCGAGGCCGACTACCTGGAGATGGTGGGCCTGAAGGCGGCCTACTACACCGCGGTAGCCCCCCTGCGGCTGGGGGTCTTGGTGGCCGGAGGGGAGCCGCCCCAGGCCTTTGAAGAGGCTGGAATGAAGCTGGGTACGGGCTTTCAAATCGTGGACGACGTGCTCAACCTGAAAGGCGATCCCGCCAAGTACGGCAAGGAGATAGGGGGCGACCTTTGGGAGGGAAAGCGTACCTTGGTCCTGCTCCACTTCCTGAGGAACGCGGGCCCCGAGGAACGGCAGCGGGCCGAGCGGTTGCTCTGCCTTCCCAGGCCGCAAAAACCCGCGGCCGAGGTGGCCTGGCTGCACCACCGGTTGATCTCCTCGGGGGCCTTGGCCTACGCCGAGCGGGTGGCCGAGGGGTTTCTGGAGGAAGGGCTTGGCAGGCTCAGGCCCCTTTTGCAAGAGGCGCCCCGGAGGGCCTTTGGCGCGCGGGTGGTGGAGCTTTTGGAGGGGTTGGTGCGGCGAGAGGCCTGAGGGCCTCAGACCAGAGCCCTGCGACCAATGTCCCGCCGGTAGACCGCGCGCTCAAACTGGACCGCTTCTACTCCCGCGTAGGCCCGGCCAAGGGCCTCCCGAAGGTCTTTACCGAGGCCCACCACGTTGAGGACCCGGCCCCCCTGGGTCACCAGCCCATGCGGGGTGCGGCGGGTTCCGGCCTGGAAGTAGAGCACCCCTTGGGGGGGGCGGGGGGGCAGGTGGACGGGCAACCCCCGGTGGGGGTCTTCGGGATAGCCGGGGGCAGCCATCACCACGCAGGCCGAGGCCATGGGGTGCCAGGTGGGCTCGAGCTCGTGCAGCCGCCCTTCTACCACCGCCAACGCCAGCTCCACCAGGTCGGTCTGAAGCAGGGGTAGGATGGCTTGGCACTCGGGGTCCCCAAAGCGGGCGTTGAATTCCAGCACCTTGGGGCCGTCGTCGGTGAGCATCAGCCCGGCATAAATTACCCCCCTGTAAACGATGCCCTCGGCCCGCAGCCCGTCCACCAGTGGCCTGAGAATCCGCTCTTCCACCTCCTTCAAGACACCTGGGGCCAGGGGGTAGGGGCAGATGGCCCCCATGCCCCCAGTCATGGGGCCCAGGTCGCCGTCCAGCAGCCGCTTGTGGTCCTGGGAGGGGAGCAGCGGCCTCACACTGACCCCATCGGTCAGGGCCAGCACCGTTACCTCGGGGCCCTGCAGGTACTCCTCAATGACCACCTCGCTCCGCTCTGCCCCCGAGAGAATGTTCAGCACCGCCTGCCGGGCCTGGGAGAGCTCGCTGGCCACGGTGACCCCCTTGCCGGCGGCCAGACCCGAGTCCTTGACCACGATGGGGGCCCCCACTTGTTCCAGGTAAGACAAGGCCTGCAGCGGGTCGCTGAAGCTCCGGTAGCGGGCGGTGGGGATACCCAGCCGCTCCATCAGCCCCTTGGCGTAGGCTTTGGAGCCCTCGATCATGGCTGCTTTCTGGGTGGGGCCGAAAATTCGCAGGCCCCGGGCTTGAAAAGCGTCGGCGATGCCCTCCACCAAGGGGGCTTCCGGCCCGACCAGGGTGAGCTCTATCTCCTCAGCTGCGGCCCACTCGGCCAGCCGCTCCACATCGCCGTCCCAGGGGATGCACTCGGCCAGCTCGGCGATGCCGGGGTTCCCCGGAGCAGCGTAGAGCTGGGTGGTCAGGGGCGACTGGGCGGCTTTCCAGCAAAGGGCGTGTTCCCGCCCTCCAGAACCTACCACCAGGATTTTCACGCAGCTAAGGATAGCAGATGGCAGGCTTTGTGGAGGATTTTTGTTAGGAGAGCACTGCCTCGTCGGCAAGGCCTTCTGCCCAGGCCTCCAGGTGGCCCACGTCGCCCACCGAAAGGGCCGTGCCCTCGGGGTAAAGAAGGCGGGTGATGGAGGTGTTCTGAATATGGAACCTGCGCCAGGACCCGTTGTCTAAATGGAGCACCAGCTTGAGGGCAGCCCGGATAACCCCCCCGTGGGTTACCACAAGGTGCCGCCCCTCTGGCAGCTCGTCCAGGAATTCCTGTACCCGCGCGGCTAGGTCGGCCATGCTCTCCCCGCCAGGGCGCTTGGTGTTCCACGGGTCAAGCTGCACCGCCCGGTGAAACTCGGGGTAGCGCAGCTCGCTTTCGCTGCGCAAGAGCCCTTGGAGCTCACCGGCGTAAATTTCGCGGATGCGGCGGTCGTAGATAGGGGTGAGCCCGAGGGCCTCGGCGATGGGCCGGGCGGTGAGGGCCGCCCGCTGCAGGTCGGAGCTGTAGAGGCCGTCAAAGCTATGGCGGTAAGCCGCCAGCCGCTCGGCCAGCCGGTAGGCCTGGCGCAGCCCTTCTGGGGAAAGCCCCACGTCGTAGTGGCCCTGAAAGCGCCCTTCGGCGTTCCAGGGGGTTTCGCCATGGCGCAACAGCCAGAGTTCTTTCATACGGTAGGAGGGCAGGGTTTCAGACCACCTGAACCCCTGACCCTTCTATAATACGGCCCACCGGGTGGCTTTGGGGCAGCAGTGCCTGCACCTCACCAACCCTGTCTGGACTCACCACCAGAATGTAACCCAGACCCATGTTGAAGACCCGGTACATCTCCTGCTCCTCCACTTGGCCGGCCCGCTGGATGAGCCCGAAGATGGGCGGGACGGGGAAGCTGCCCCGCCAAACCTCGGCCCCCAGGCCCAAGGGTAAGACCCGGGGCAGGTTCTCGTAGACCCCCCCACCGGTGATGTGGACCATGGCCTTCACCTCAACCCCCGCGCCCCATAGCCTTTCTACCTCCCTCAGGTAGCAGCGGTGGGGTTCCAGCAGGGCCTCGGCCAGGCTGCGCCCAGCCAGTTCCTCCCGCGGCTCCTCCAGGTTCCATCCTTCAAAGACCCTGCGGGCCAGGCTGTAGCCGTTGGTGTGCAGCCCTGAGGAGGGCAGGGCCAGCAGAACGTCACCGGGCCGCACCTTCTTGCCGTCCACCACTTCATCCCGTTCTACCACCCCTACGATGGTGCCGGCCAGCTCGAGGGCCCCCTCCCGGTAGACCCCCGGCATCTCGGCGGTCTCCCCCCCCAATAGAGGGATTCCCACCGCCTTGCAGGCCTCGGCCAAAGAGGCCAGCACTGCCCCCAGGAGGGTTTCTTCCAGCCTGGCGCTGGCGATGTAGTCCATAAAGAAAAGGGGTCTAGCCCCTTGGACCAGGATGTCGTTGACCGAGTGGTGGACCAGGTCAAAACCTAAGCCCTCGTAGCGGCCGGTCTGCACTGCCAGAAGGGTCTTGGTGCCCACCCCGTCGGTGGAGGCCACCAGCACTGGCTCGCGCATTCCCTTGAGCCTGGAGGCAAGCAGCATCCCACCGAAGGCCCCCATCCCCTTCAGCACTTCGGGTGTGTAGGTTTCCCCAATCTTTGCAGCCGCTGCCTGAAGCGCATTGGCCTTGCGCCCGATGTCCACCCCGGCTTCCCGGTAGTTCATAGTTCTACCCCCAGCATCTCGCCCAGCATCCGTTTGACCACATCGGCCTTGGCGGTGCCCCGGGTGGCCTTCATGATGGGCCCCACCAGGGCGTTGGCGGCCTTGAGGTTGCCCGCCCGCACCTGTTCCACCACCTTCGGGTTCTCGGCCACCACCCGTTCTACCAAGGGCCGCAGGGCCCCCTCATCGGCCACCGCGCGCAGGCCCCGTTCCTCCACCAGCCGCAGCGGGTCGGCGCCCGCCATCACCTCGGGCAGGATGTCGGCCACCACCCGGTTGGTAATCTCCCGGCGCTCAAAAAGCCCCGCCAGCCGGGAGAGGTTCAAGGGGGTAAGGGCAGTTTGCTGAATCTCCAGGCCCCGCTCGTTCAGATACCCCGCCACTTCGGCGTTGAGCAGGTTGGCCAGGGTCTGGGGGTGGCCTTCGTACTGGGCCAGCGCCTGGTCAAAGAAGCGGGCCAGCGAGGCGTTGTAGGCCAGAATCTCGGCGTCGTAAGGGCGCACCCCCGCCTCCACGTAGCGGGCGTGTTTCTGAGCAGGCAGCTCCGGCATGGCCGCTTTGAGCCGGTTTAGCCAAGCCTCGTCCACCACGATGGGGGGCAGGTCGGGGTCGGGGAAGTAGCGGTAGTCGGCCTCCTCTTCCTTGAGGCGCATCACGTAGGTCTTTCCCGCCGCCTCGTCCCAACCCAAGGTGGCCTGGGCCACCGTCCGGCCGCTGCGAAGGATCTCCTGTTGGCGCTTGATCTCGTACTCGAGCGCCCGGGCCACGCTCTTGAAGGAGTTGAGGTTCTTTATCTCTACCTTGGTCCCCAAAGGCTCCCCCATCCGCCGTACCGAAACGTTTACGTCGGCCCGCATCTTGCCCTCCTCAGGGTTGGCGTCGGAGACCCCCAGCGTTTGGGCAATGGCCCGGATATGGGCGAGGAAGGTGCGGGCCTGTTCAGGGCTGTGGATGTCCGGCTCGGTGACCATCTCAATAAGGGGCGCGCCGGCCCGGTTGAGGTCTATTAGGGAGTAGGAGGCCCCCTCGGGGTGGGTGGACTTGGCCGCGTCCTCCTCTAGGTGGATGCGGCGGATGCGCACCCGCTGGCCCTCCACCTCCAAGTAACCCCCGGTGGCGATGGGCAGGTCGTACTGGGAGATTTGGTAGTTTTTGGGCATGTCTGGGTAGTAGTAGCTTTTGCGGTGAAACTGGGTCCATGGGGCGATCTGGCAGTGCAGGGCCAGCCCCAGGAGGATGCCGTACTCTACGGCCTGGGCGTTTACCACCGGCAGCACCCCCGGCAGACCCAAGCAGACCGGGCAGGTGTGGGTGTTGGGTAGAGCGCCGAAATAGTCGGCCGCGCAGCCGCAGAACATCTTGCTTTGAGTCTTGAGGTGCAGGTGAATCTCCAGCCCCACCACGGCTTCAAAAGCAGACATACCCCGAACATTATAGGCGGGGCCTTTCCCGGGTAGAGGGTAGAGTAAGGGTATGAAGATTTACACCAAGACCGGTGACAAGGGGGAGACCGGACTATACGGGGCTGAGCGAGTGGGCAAGGAGCACCCCCGGGTGGAGGCCTACGGCACCGTGGACGAGGCCAACAGCGCGATTGGCCTGGCCCGGGCCCTGCTGCCCGCGGCCCACAAGGATATTCACGCGGACCTGGAGTACCTTCAAAACGCCCTTTTTGACCTGGGGGCCGACCTGGCTACCCGTATGGGGATCCCCTACGAGCGTAACCTGAGCCGGATTGAGGAGGCGGACGTGGAGCGGCTCGAGGCCCTCATAGACCGCTACCAGGAGGAGGCCCCGCAGTTTAGAGGCTTCATTCACCCGGGGGGGCACCCTGCGGCCGCGGCTTTGCACCTGGCCCGCGCCATCGTCCGCCGGGCCGAGCGGCGGGTGGTGGGGCTTATGCGCCATGAGGCGGTCAACCCAGAGGTGCTGCGCTACTTAAACCGGCTTTCTGACCTGCTTTTTACCCTGGCCCGGGTGCTCAACCAGCGGGAGGGCTTCGCCGAGGAAGGGTGGTTGGTGAAGGGGCGCCGCTAAGCTTGGGAAGCGGCTTTGCCTATACTGGGCCCATGGCCCGCCTTTTGCCGCTTTTTTTGTGGCTCGCCTTGCTGGGCTGGGCCCAGTTTGACCCCACCCGGTCCTGGTTTACCCTGCGCACGGAGCACTTTGACGTCCACTACCACCCCGGGCTCGAGCGGGTGGCCGCCGAGGTCGCTCTCTACGCCGAGGAGGCCTACGCCCTCTTGAGCCAGGATTTTGAGCCTCCTCCCGGCCGGCTGAGCCTGGTGGTCGCTGATGTGGGGGATGTACTCAACGGGTTTGCCGACCCTACCCAGAACCGGGTGGGCATCTACACCACCCAGTTCCGTAGCGCCGACCTCTTCAACCCTCGGCTTTCCTCTTGGTGGCAGACCGTGGTCTTCCACGAGGTGACCCACCTTTTCGACCTGACCCAGGTGCGGGGGCCCCTAAGAGAGGCCACCCGCATCTTTGGCCAGCTCCCGGCCCAAAGCGCTGTAAAACCCTTCCCGTTGGTGGAGGGGGCGGTGCTTTACCTCAAGTACAAGAAGCTGGGGGAGTCGCGCCTCAACGACGCCACCACCCGCATGATGCTGCGGCAGATGGTCCTCTCGGGCCACTTTCCCAGCTTAGATGAGGTTCGCCAGGCCTATACCAGAGCCACCTGGCCACCCTTGGGCCTTTTGGTCTACAACTACGGTGCTTGGCTGGTGCGGTACCTCGAGGAGCGCTTCGGGGAGGACGCCTACCGCCGCCTCACCGAGGCCAACGCGGGGATGCTAGCCTTCAAGGACTTCAACCAGCCCTTCCAGCAGGCTTTCGGCCTGTCCTTGGATGAGCTGTACGCTGAATTCGTGCGCTGGCTGCCCAACCAGTTTGAGGGGGAAATCGCCCGGATTCGCGCCCAGGGCCTTACCCCAACGGAGCGGCTAACCCACCTGGGGTTCTACAGCCAGGGGGCAACGGCCTCGGCCAGCGGTTTGGTCTATGCGCACGCCTCGCCCTTGCGCCAGGGGCTGCGCATCCTTGCAGGGGGGGAGGAGCGAGAGCTTCTGAGTGGGCCGGCCCAGCACCCCCAGTGGTCCCCGGATGGCCGTTACCTGATCTTTGTGCGCAGCCAGCGCGAGGGGCCCTACTTTGTGGGCAGCGACCTCTACCGCTACGACCGGCTGGAGGGGCGGCTCGAGCGGCTTACCCGCGGGGAGCGGGTCTACTATGCCCGCTACGCCCCCGACGGGCAAAGCGTCTTCCTGGCCAAGAACACCCCCGACGGCTCCACCGAGCTGGCCCGCTACTTTGTGGACCTAAAGCGGCTGCAACCCTTGCGCAGCTTCCCCCATCAAGACGGGGTGGTGCACTCTTTTGCGGTGGCCCCGGATGGGGGCTCGCTGGTGCTGGCCCTGTTGCGGCGGGGCGGGTTCCAGGACCTCTACCGCTACACCCTGGCGAGCGGTGCGCTGGAAGCCCTTACCCAGGACAAGAACGTGGACAGCGACCCAGTCTTCAGCCCGGATGGGCGGTACGTGCTCTACAGCAGCGATGCGGATCGGGTCTACAACCTTTACGCCTACCGCCTGAGCGATGGGGCGGTCTTTCAGGTGACCAACCTGCTCACCGGAGCCTATCAGCCCACCTTCTCCCACGCGGGAGACCACATCGTTTTCACCGGCTACGACACAGGGGGTTACAACCTCTACCAGGTGTCCTACAACCCCGCCGCCTGGCGGCGGGTGGGGCTTCGGCGGGAGGCGCTCCCGGCCTTTCGGCCGCTCGAGCCGGCCCGCGGGGAGCCCTACGACCCCTTTCCCTACCTGCGCCCCCTTTACTGGCTGCCCCTGGTGGGGCCGAGCGGCCTGGGGCTGGGGGCCTCCTTTTCCGCTTCCGACCCGGTGGGGCTGCACGCCTACACCCTAAGCATGGGCCTGGATGGCCTGCAGGGGGCCTTCTACGACCTGGCCTACCGGTTTACGGGGCTGGGCTTCCCGCTGGGGCTGCGCTTGGCAGGGTTGGGCGGGCAGAACGCCCAGGGGGTGGGGGCGTTTTTCCCCCTCGCGCAGGGCAGCCTGGGCCTCCAGTACCTGCGCACCGACCTCTTTGAGCCTGCCCTGAACCTCAACCAGAACACCGTGACCCACGCTGTTGCCCTGGATGTGTTCGGGCAGAGCAGCCAAGCGGAGGACCTCTTCCGCAGCAGCAGTCATTTGCGCCTCCAGGGGACCGCCTTTCTCAGGGAGGGCAGCCCTACCTGGCGCTTTGGCCTGCGGGGGGCTTTGGGGGTGAGCCTGAGGCTGCCCCTGGAGGCCTCCCACGTCTTCGCGCTGCGGCTGGCCGGCGGTCTGACCACCTCGCCCCTAGCCTACGATGCCTTTGACCTGGGGGCGCCGCCCTTGGCGGTGGGGGGGTGGCCGGTGCTCGCGGTGCGGGGTTATGGGCCGGGCCAGCTTAGGGGGGCCCAGGCCCTGGCGGGTTCGCTGGAGTATCGCCTGCCCCCCTGGCCCATTGAGCGGGGGCTGGGCAACTGGCCGGTTTTTTTGGACGACCTGGGCCTCACCTTGTTTGCCGATGGGGGGGTGGCGGGGTCGCCGCTCGAGCTCTCCCAAGCCCGCTTTTCCCTGGGGGCCGAGCTGCGCCTTGGCCTCACCCTTTTCTACCTTGCGCCGGGCTCGAGCCTGGCCTTGGGGGGCGCCCAAGGGATTGGGGAGCCGGGACCCCGGTTCTACCTCAACCTGGTGCTGCCCGGACCCTAGGCGGCTGTGGTATACCTAGGGAATGCCCCACGCCCCACAACCCCGCACCCTCCGGCAGCGCCTGGGGGTCTGGGCCCTGCAGATGCTAGGTTGGACCCCTGTGATGGCCCCACCTCCTGGGAAGAAGTTCGTTTTGGTGGGCTACCCCCATACCTCCAACTGGGACTTTCTCTACGCCCTCCTGTGGGGCCTGGCCTCGGGGACACACTTTCGCTGGGTGGGCAAAAAGGAGCTCTTCCCTCCGGTCCTGGGGGCGCTGATGCGGGGGCTTGGGGGAATACCGGTGGACCGGCAGCGCGCCGGGGGGGCCTTCGTACAGCAGGTGGCCCAGCTTTTCCAGCGCTCCGAGGAGCTTTGGCTGGTAGTGGCGGCCGAGGGCACCCGCAGCCAGGCCCCTCACTGGAGAACCGGCTTTTACTACATGGCCCTAGAGGCCGGGGTCCCCATCGCCTTAGCCTACCTGGACCGCACCAGAAAGGAGGTGGGCGTGGGGGGGTACCTGGTGCCAAGCGGCGACCTGGAAGCCGACTTTCAGCGGATTGCGGCCTTTTACCAGGACAAGGTGGGCCTAAAACCCCAAAGGCAGAGCCCCATCCGGCTCAAACCGAAGGGGCGGCCTGGGGATGACGGGTAGCGAAGTTCCAGGCGGTGGCCACGATCTCCGAGATGTCCTGGTAGCGGGCCTCCCACCCCAGAACCTCCCGGGCCCGGCTGGGGTCGGCTACCAGCGCCGGGGGGTCGCCTGGGCGGCGGGGGGCTTTTTCCGCAGGGACCGGACGCCCGGCCACCTTCTCCACTGCCTGGACGACCTCCAGCACACTGGTTCCCCGGCCGGTGCCTAGGTTTAGCGCCATGGAGCTCCCGCCCTGGAGCAGGTGCTGCAGGGCCCGCACGTGGGCCTCGGCCAGGTCGGTGACGTGGATGTAGTCGCGGATGGCGGTGCCGTCGGGGGTGGGGTAGTCGGTGCCGAAGATGCGGACCGGGGGGCGCCGGCCCAGCGCGGCGTCAATGACCAGGGGGATGAGGTGGGTCTCGGGGTCGTGTACCTCGCCCAGCTCCCCTTCCGGGTCAGCCCCGCTGGCGTTGAAGTAGCGCAGGGCCATCCAGCCCAGGCCGTAGGCGCCTCCGAACCACTTGAGCATCTTCTCGCCCACCAGCTTGGTCTCCCCATAAGGGTTGATGGGGTTTTGGGGGAAGTCCTCGCGGATGGGCACCGATTGCGGAATCCCGTAGGTGGCGCAGGAGGAGGAAAAGACGATGTGGCGGACCCCGGTTTCCACCAGGGCCTCGAGCAGGTTGAGCATGTTGGCCACGTTGTTGCGGAAGTATTTGGCCGGGTTTTCCATGGACTCGCCCACGTAGGCGTTGGCGGCGAAGTGGATGACCGCCCCGATGCGGTGGCCCTGCAGGGCTTCCAAAATGGCGGCCTTGTCGGCCAGGTCGGCCTCTACCAAAGGGCCCCACCGCACCGCCCAGCGGTGGCCGTAGCTTAGGTTGTCAAAGACTACAGGGGTAAATCCGGCTCGGTGTAGGGCCTTCGCGGTATGGCTGCCGATGTAGCCGGCACCTCCAACGACCAGTACGTTCATAGAAAACCTCGCTAAGAAAAAAGTATCTCGCGGAAGTAGGCGATGGTGCGGGCCAGGCCTTCCCGCACCGGTACTTTGGGGCGCCAGCCCAGCAGGTTCTGGGCCCGGGCGATGTCGGGACGGCGCTGCTTGGGGTCGTCCTGGGGCAGGGGCTCGTAGACCAAAGGGGAGGAGCTGCCGGTCAGCTCCAGCACCAGCCGGGCCAGCTCGAGCATGGTGTACTCCTCGGGGTTGCCCAGGTTGACGGGCTCGGGGTAGTCCACCTCCATCAGGCGGCGGATGCCCTCAATTAGGTCGTCCACGTACTGAAAGCTCCGGGTCTGCTGCCCTTGACCGTAGATGGTAAGGGGCCTGCCCTGCAGGGCCTGGGTGATGAAGTTGGTGACCACCCGCCCGTCCTCGGGGTCCATGCGGGGCCCATAAGTGTTGAAGATGCGGATGATCCGCACCGGAATCCCCTTGGTCCGGTAGTAGGCCAGGGTTAGGGCCTCGGCGTAGCGCTTGGACTCGTCGTAGATGGAGCGGGGGCCGATGGGGTTGACGTGGCCCCAGTAGCTCTCAGGCTGGGGATGCACCTGGGGGTCGCCGTAGACCTCGCTGGTGGAGGCCAGGAAGAACCGGGCCCCTTTGGCCAAGGCCAGCTCCAGGAGGTGCCGGGTCCCTTCGGCGTTGACCAGGAGGGTCTCAATGGGCAGCTTCAGGTAGCGCGGTGGGGAGGCTGGGGAGGCAAAGTGCATCACCCAGTCCAGCCGGCCTTCCACCTCCAGGGGCCGCGCCGCGTCGGCCTCCAGGAATTGAAAGCCGGGGAACGCTGACAGATAGGCGATGTTGCGGCGCTGGCCGCTCGCGAAGTTGTCCACCCCCACCACCTGGTGCCCCTCGCGCAGGAGCCGTTCGGCCAGGTGGCTGCCTAAAAAACCAGCGGCCCCGGTTAGAAGGATGCGCATTCAACCCTCCGCTACCGGCTGGACCTCTGAGGCCTCTTGCTCGCCTACCCCCACCCCCACGTAGCGGAAGCCGGCCTGCAGGAGGGCGCGCCGGTCTAGGAAGTTGCGGCCGTCCACCAGCAGGGGGCGGCGCATAGCCTGGGCCATTGCCGGCCAGTCTAGCTTACGGTACTGGCTCCACTCGGTCACCAAGAGCAGGGCGTCGGCCTCTTCGGCCAGGGCCAAGGGGTCTTCGTAGTAGGTGATGGGCAGGTCGGGGTAGCTTCGGCGGGCGTTGTCCAAGGCTACGGGGTCATGGGCCCGCACCCAGGCCCCCCGCTCTATGAGGCGGCGGGCGATGTCCAACGCAGGAGCATCGCGCAGGTCATCGGTGTTGGGCTTGAAGGCCAGGCCCAGTAGGCCGATGGTCCGGCCCTTCAGGATTTTGAGCTCCCGTTGGAGCTTCTCCACCATCCGTTCACGCTGCCGGTAGTTGACCTCCCGCGCGGCCTGCACGATGGGCATGGCGAGGCCGTACTCCTGTCCGGTGGCGATGAGGGCCGCGGTGTCCTTGCCAAAGCAGCTTCCTCCCCAGCCCACCCCGGCCTGTAAAAAGCGGGTGCCGATGCGGTTGTCCAGTCCGATGCCTCTGGCCACCTGGCTGATGTCGGCCCCCACCCGCTCTGCCAGGTTGGCGATCTCGTTGATGAAGCTGATCTTCACCGATAGGAAGGCGTTGGCTGCGTACTTGATGAGCTCGGCGGAGGCCAAATCGGCGGTGATGAGCGGCACCGCCTCCATCCGCTCGGGGCGCGGGGCGAAGGTGGGGGCGGGGAAGCTCTGTTCAATGAGAGGGCGGTAGAGGTTGTAAAGCACCTCCAAAGCTTTGGGGTCTTCTGCCCCTACCACGATGCGGTCGGGGTAGAGCGAGTCGTGGATGGCCGAGCCCTCCCGCAGGAACTCTGGGTTGGAGGCCACCGCGAATTGGCCGCGGCACTTCCTACCGTACCGCCCCTCGTAGGCCTCCCGCACCAGCGACTCCACCCAGTTGCCGCTGCCGATGGGGACGGTGGACTTGTTCACCACCACGCAGAAGCCATTGCCTAGGTGTTCTCCGATTCCCCGGGCTGCGGCCCGCACGTACTGCAGGTCGGGGCTGCCGTCCGGTAGGGAGGGGGTGCCCACTGCGATGAAGACCACCTCGGCTTCGGGGACTGCCTCGGCGTACTGGTCGGTGTAGCGGAGGTTGGCTCGAGCCAGTTCCATGAGCTCTTCCAGACCGGGCTCGTAGATGGGGGCCTTGCCCTGCCGCAAGAGGGCCAGTTTGGCAGGGTCTACGTCCACACAGGTAACCTGGTGGCCAAGGTAGGCTAGGGTGACCCCGGTGGTGAGACCCACATAGCCCGTGCCGATTACGGCAACCTTCATGGATTTCATGCAGATTTCCTCCAGAAGCGCCTATAGCGCTTGTAGCCGTCGTTTAGTGTACAATCCCTTGCTTTTCCCAGCCGTCCAAACCTCACAGCAAAGGGGCGGGCTACCTGTTCCGCCCGTCTTTTTTACGCCTGGGCGTTAAGAACCCCGGCAAGCGTAACGTCCGGTCGGGCCTTGCCTAGAGGAGGTCGCGGTAGCGCTCGCTCAGAGCCCGGGCCAGCACCGCTCCGGCTAAAAGAATCCACATGCTCAGGTAAAAGCCCACCATGCCCAGGAGGAACCCCGCCACCGGTCCGTAGAGCATCTCGTACTGGGTACGGGGCAGCAGAAGCGGCAGCCCAAGCCGCATCCCCTCCCAGGCCAGCGCTGCTGCCAGGGCCGCGCTAAAGGCAGCCATCAGGCGGGGCATGGGCCGGGGGAGGAGCCAGTAGGTGAGGAAGAAAAGCCCCCAGGCCCCCAGTAGGGGGAAGGCCCGCTCCCCGCTGCCGGCCAGCTCGAGAGGCAGGTAGCGCGCCAAGAAGCCCAAGGCCAGCCCCAGCAGGGCCAGCAGGATGAGGGCCAGCCCCAACAGCAAGGGGGCCAGCAGCCCGGCTAGCCGTCCCTGCAGGAGGGCCAGCCAGCCCACCTGCTTTTGTGGGAATGGCGGGGTGGTCCGAGGGGAGGGCTCGCCGAAGATGAGGCCCAGGGCATAGGCCAGGGCGGAGAAAAAGTTGCCGCTCACCCAAAGCAGCGCCAATAGGCTGGCGAAGGTGAGGGGGAAGGCCCCTCGAGCCAGGAAGCCGATTAAGGTCTGGGCCAGGTCCGGCTGGGTGGGGAAGAGGGCCACCACCAGGTCAACCAGCCTGAGCAAAACCGCCTCGCGCAGGCCCGGGTTGCTGGGGAGCAGCAGGCCGAAAAGCCCCACCATCAAAAAGAGCAGGGGCATCAGGCTGAAGAGGGCGTAGTAGGCCAGGGCCGCTGCGAAGAAGGGGATGTGGGCCCGGCTGTAGAGCCAGTAGAGCTGGCCAAGAAAAGCCCTCATGAACCCTTTTTTCTGGCCCTACCCTTCCCGCACCTGCCCCTGGCCCAGGGCCACGAACTTGGTGGTGGTGAGCTCCCGAACCCCCATCGGGCCGTAGGCGTGCAGCTTGCTGGTGGAGATGCCGATCTCTGCCCCCAGCCCAAGCTGAAACCCGTCGTTGAAGCGGGGCGAAGCGTTGACCAGCACCAGCGAAGCGTCCACCTCGCGCAAGAAGCGCAAGGCGTGGGCGTGGTGCTCCGTGCAGATGACCTCGGTGTGGCGGGAGCCGTAGCGGGCGATGTGTTCCAGGGCCTCCTCCAGGGAGTCCACCACCTTTACGGCGAGGATTAGGTCCAGGTACTCTGTGCGCCAGTCCTGTTCCTGGGCAGGCTTGGCCGGGATGATGGCCCGGGTGCGCTCGTCGCCGCGGAGCTCCACCCCGGCCTCGGCCATGGCCTGGGCCAGCTTGGGCAGAAAGGTAGGGGCGATGGCCTGGTGAACCAGCACTTTTTCCAGGCTGTTGCAGGTGCTGGGGCGCTGGGTTTTTCCGTTCAGGGCGATGCGCACCGCTGCCTCGAGGTCGGCGCTCTCGTCCACGAAGAGGTGGTTCACGCCTTCGGCGTGGGCCAGCACCGGCATCCGGGCCTCGCGCTGCACCAGCTCAATCAGCTCCTTGCCGCCTCGAGGGATGATGAGGTCAAGCAGGCCCGAGAGGTGGCACATCTCCAGGATGGCCCTGCGGTCGGTGGTGGGCACGAGCTGGATGGCCTGATGGGGCAGATCGGCCTCCTGCAGGGCCTCCTGCATGAGCCGGACCAGGGCCTGGTTGGAGTGGAAGGCCTCCTTGCCTCCCCGGAGCAGGATGGCGTTTCCGGCCTTGAGCGAGAGGGCACTGGCCTCCACGGTGGCGTTGGGGCGCGACTCGTAGATGAAGCCGATGACCCCTAGGGGGATGCGCATCCGCCCTACCTGCAGGCCGTTGGGGCGAATCTGCAGCCCCTCGATTTCCCCTACCGGGTCGGGCATGGCGGCTATCTGCCGCAGGCCTTCCACCAGGTCGCCCAAAATTCGCTCATTCAGGCGTAGCCGGTCTAGCTTGGCCGGCGGGAGGCCTGCTGCCTGGGCGGCCTCCAGGTCTTTCTGGTTGGCAAGGAGGAGGGGTTCCCTTTGCGAGCGCAGGCGCTCGGCGATGCCTAAAAGGGCCTGGTTTTTAGCCGCTGGTGAGGCCGAGGCCAAAAGCCGGGCGGCCTCCCGGGCGGCCTGGGCCAGGGCGCTAAGCGCGGAGATGGTCATGCCTTAGAGTTTACTTTCCCCCCAGCTCCGACACCAAGGCGAAGTAGTCGCGGTGGATGGCCTCGTCGGTGTTTTTGTAGCCGAGCAGGGCCTCAATGTCCTTGGTTTTTTTTCCCTTGATGCGGCGCAGCTCCGCCGCGCTGTAGTTGACCAGGCCTACCCCAATCAAGCTGCCCTCTGCATCCAAGCAGCGCACCGGTTCGCCGACCCCAAACTGCCCGCGCACCTCGAGGATACCCGCTGGCAGGAGGGAGGCCCCCTCCTGCTGCAGGGCCCGGGCAGCCCCCGCGTCCACCACCACCTCGCCCCGCGGCTTGGGGAGCTGGTAGAGCCATAGCTTGCGTCCGCTGTAGCGCCGCTGTCCGCCGGCGAAAAAGGTGCCCACCCCCTCCCCCCTAAGGGCCTGTGGGATGCTCTCGGGGCGCGTGCCTGGGAGGAGCAGGGTGGGAATTCCCGCGGCTTGGGCCTTCTGGGCGGCCAGCAGCTTGCTCCTCATTCCTCCGGTGCCCACCCGGTTGGGGCTTTCCCCTGCCATCCGCAGCACCTCCTGGTCCACCCGCTCCACATAGGGGATGGCCCGGGCCCCCGGATGCTGGCGGGGATCAGCCTCGTAGAGGGCCTCAATGTCCGAGAGCAGCACCAGCAGGTCGGCCCCTACCAAGGTGGCGATGAGGGCGGAGAGCTGGTCGTTGTCGCCGAACTTGATCTCTTCCACCATCACCGTGTCGTTCTCGTTGATGATGGGCAGGATACCCCAGGAGAGCAGGGTCTCTAGGGTCTGCCGGGCGTTCAGGTAGCGGTGGCGGTGGCCTAGGTCCTCGGCGGTCAGGAGCACCTGGGCCACCCTCAGGCCGTACCAGCTAAAGGCCTGCTCCCAAAGCTGCATCAAAGCGGGTTGGCCCACCGCGGCCAGGGCCTGCTTGCCGGGCATGGTCTTGGGCTTTTCCCGCAGCCCTAGCTTTTCCATGCCAACCGCTTGGGCCCCGGAGGAAACCAGCACCACCTCCCGGCCTTCCGCCCTCAGGGCCGAAACCTGGGCGGCGATCTCAAGCTGGTGCTTCCGGCCTTCTGGCCCACTCAGCACCGCGCTGCCCACCTTGACCACCAGCCGGCGGTACTGCGAAGGGGGTAGGGGAGTGCGGCTCGAGCTCATCAGGGCTATCCTACTAGCTCCTCCAGCTCGTCCACCATCGCTTTTAGGGCTGCGAAGCCCTCCTCTATGGGCTCAGGGCGGGTCATGTCTATCCCGGCGATCTGCAGCGCCTCCAGGGGGTAGACCGAGTCGCCAACCTTGAGGAACTGGAGGTAGCGCCTCGCTGCCGGCTCACCCTCCTGCAGCACCCTGCGGGCCAGGGCGTTGGCCGCGGCGATTCCGGTGGCATACTGGTAGACGTAAAAGGGGCTATACAGGTGGGCGAAGTGCATCCATCCGGCGCCCAGCCGCTCTCGGTCTAGCTCCACCTCGCCGCCGTAGCCCTCGGCGAGGAGCTCCACCAGGCGTTCGCTCAGGAAAGGCGCGGTGAGGGCGCCGCCTTGCTCTATGCGCTGGTAGAGCTCCAGCTCAAAGCGGGCCAGGGTGGGCATCACAAAGAGGTAGCGGTGGAAGTTGGCGAAGGCCTCCTCCAGCACGGCCAGCTTTTCCTCGCGGCCCTTGGCTTCCCTCAGCAGCCGTGCCCGTACCAGGGCTTGGTTGAAGTTGGAGGCCACCTCGGCGATGAAGAGGCTGTACTGGGCGTAGACGATGGGCTGGCTTTGGCGGGCGAAGTAGCTGTGCATGGAGTGGCCCAGCTCGTGGGCCAGGGTGCTCAGCGAGAAGAGGTCGTCGGACCAGCTCATCAGGATATAGGGGTAGGTGCCCTTGAGCCCGGAAGAAAAGGCCCCCGGCCGCTTGCCCTGGTTCTGGCCCCAGTCCACCCAGCGCTCCTCAAACAGGCCCCGCCGCAGGGGCTGCACGTACTCCGGGCCCAGCGGCTCCATTCCCCGGCAGATGGTCTCGGCGGCCTCCCAAAAGGTAACTTTGGGGCTCGGCGCCAGGGGGGCGGGGGCATCGTAGATGGGCACGTCGTGGCTTTGCAGCCGCCCCCCCAGGGCTTTCTTACGGATGCGCCAGAAGCGGTGCCAGGTGGGGAGGTTTTCCTGAAAGATGGCCAGCAGGTTGTCGTAGACCACCCGGGGGATGTTTTCCCCGGAGGTGCGGCCCTCCGCCAGGGCCATCTCGAGGCTGCTCCCATAGCCCCGGGTGCGGGCCAGGAAGGCGTAGCTTTTGATGCTGCCCTGCAGGGTCTGGGCCAGGGTGTTCTTGAAGGCCAGGTGCCCGTCGGCGTAAGACTCCCAAGCGGCCTTGCGCACCTCGGGGCACTCGTGGACCAAGAGCTCCCCAATGCTGCTGTGGGAGACCGCGAGGCTCTGGCCCTGATACTCCACCGGCCTGAACTGCATGTCGGCGTTGGTGGCGGCGTAGGCGGTGGCGCTGTGGCCCCTTAGGGGGTCGGAGGCCGCGGCCAGGACAGCCTCCACTTCGCGGCTCAGCACGTGGGGCCTGCGCCGCTCGAGGGCCTCAAAGTAGTGGCGGTAGACCCCCAGGGCTGGCTCCTCGCGGATGTACGCCTCTAGCTTTTCCCAGCCCAAGGAGAGCAGCTCGGGCTCGAGGTAGGCCCCCGCCGCGGCCAGCCGGGCCAGCATGCTTTGGGCCTCCCCCACCATCCGGCTGAAGGTGGGGTTGGTGCCGTCGGTGGCCCGCTGCAGCGAGGCGTACTGGAGGACCTTCATGGCAAAGAGCATCCGCTCGTGGTAGGTTTCCAGCGCCTCCAACAGGGTTTTTGCCGATTCACCGAGCCGTCCGGCAAAGCGGCCCACCTCCTCTGGGTAGCCCGTGGCCTCCTCCAGCGCCTTTTTCCATTCGGCTTCCGAGGGGAAGAGGGCTTCCAGGTTCCAGGTCTGCTCTTTGGGGAGTTCGGAGCGTTTGGGCAAAGGCTTCACCCGCCCATTGTACCGCCAAACTGACCTGCTGGTCAGCCGAGGAAATCCCGGAACCAAAGGGCTGAGTCCTTCAGGATGCGCTGCTGGGTGGGGTAGTCCACATAGACCAGTCCGAACCGGGGCCGATACCCTTCGGCCCACTCAAAGTTGTCCATCAGGCTCCAGTAGAAGTAGCCCTCTACCGGGACCCCCTCCTGCTGAGCCCGCCTTACCTGGCGCAGGTGGGCTTGGATGAAAGCAATGCGCTTGGCGTCGTGCACCTGCCCGTTCTCCAGGGCGTCCGGGTAGGCCACCCCATTCTCGGTGATGACGATGCGCCTTACCCCGGGGTAGGCCGCGAACTGCTTGAGCAGGTGGTAGAGGTTCTCGGGCCAGACCTCCCAGCCCATCGCGGTCAGCTCGCCCCCCCGCTCCTCGTGGGGCACCTCGCGGGCCCAGGTGGCCGGCGCGAGGGGGTCAAAGCGCACGAGCTGGCGGAAGTAGGTCTGCAGCCCGATGAAGTCAAAGTTGAAGGCCAGCTTCTCCAGGTCGCCGGACCTTATGTAGGGGCGCAGGAGATGGAGAAAGGGGGCCCGCCGCCAAGGGTAGCCCAGCCCCAGGGCGGGCTCAATGAAGAGGCGGTTGGCGATGGCGTCGTACTGAATGGCGGCCATCCGGCTCAGCCAGGTGGGGCCTGCGGCCTGCACGTAGGAGGCCGAGAAGGTGGTGCCAATCTGGGCCTCCGGCAGGTTGGCCCGCAGGATGCGCCCTCCCTCGGCCTGGGCCAAAGCAGCGTGGTGCACGGCGGGCAGGAAGCTGGATAGGCCCTTGCGCCCCGGGGCGTGCCGGCCTTGCAGGTAGCCCAGCACGGTGAAGACGGTGGGCTCGTTGAGCACCATCCAGTGCCTAACCCGGTCGCCAAAAGCCTTGCTGCAAACCTCCACGTACTCGCCGAACCAGCCCACAATCTCCCGGTTGGTCCAGCCGCCCTGGTCCTCCAGGGCCTGGGGCAGATCCCAGTGGTAGAGCGTGACCCAGGGCTCCAGGCCCAGCTCGAGGGTACGGTCAATCACCCGCTGGTAGAAGTCCAGGCCTTTGGGGTTTACCCGACCCCGTCCCTCGGGCAAGATGCGGGGCCAGGACAAGGAGAAGCGATGGGCCTGGAAGTTCATCTCCCGGATGAGGGCGAGGTCCTCGCGGTAGCGGTGGTAGAAGTCGCAGGCCACGTCGGCGTTCTCCCCGGTCTTAATCCGGCCAGGGGTATGGGCGAAGGTATCCCAGATGGAAGGCCCCCGCCCGTCCTCCTCCACCGCGCCCTCTATCTGGTAGGCCGCGGTGGCCACCCCCCAGCGGAACTGGGGGCCGAAGTCAGCCTTCCGAAGCTCCACGGGCCCAATCTAAGCCAACCAGGGGTGGGGCTGTCAAAGGGGCTCGAGCCGCACCCAGGCGCCGTTGGGGTCCTGTAGGGTTTCAGGCCCCCGGCCCAGCAGGGCGATGCGGTAGCCCAGCAGGCCGGTGGCGTTGGCCGGGGCCAGGCGGTTTTGCGCCCATAGGTTCACCCCCACGTGGTGGTGGTACCCGTCGGCGGCAAAGAAGCGGGCCCCGGGGAAGTCGCGCTGGGTCACCTCCATCCCCAGGCCCGTGAAGAAGGCCTCTGCTTCGTCCAGGTCGGCGACGTGGAGGTGGATGTGGCCCAGCCGGGTGGTGGGGTCCAGGGGGCCTGGGGCCTTTACCTCGGAGAGAAGGCCAAAGAAGTCTAGGGGCTGGTTCCCCATGCTCAGCCGGTTTTCCCGGCGGGGCCACTCGGCCCTGGGGCGGTCGCGGTAGAGCTCAATGCCGTTGCCCTCGGGATCGGATAGGTAGACCGCTTCCGATACGCCGTGGTCCGAGGCGCCTTCGAAAGTGGGGTAACGGGCGTCCAGGAGGTGCTGTACTACCTCCCCTAGGGCCCGGCGGCTGGGCAGGAGCAGGGCGAAGTGGTAGAGGCCCAGGGTGGGGCGGGGGCGCAGAGGGGCGCTGGGCTCGTGCACCAGCTCGAGCCCAAACCCTCCCCCGGCTGGGGCCAGCTCCACCCGGTTCCCCTCCCGCCTTACCAGCTCCAGCCCCAGAAGCCCCTGGTAGAACCGAAGCTGTCGCTCCAGGTTTTGCACCCGGAGGGTGAGGCCCCTTAGCACAAGGGTAGGCCCTAGGTCTGGCATGCTTCCAGGTTAGGTCCTCCGCTTTGAAGCGTAAAGTGGTGGGCGTATCCTAATGGACGTGCGGGTTTTCATCACCGGAGGAACCGGTTACCTGGGCCGCGCCCTGTTGGGGCAGGCCCCAGCCTGGGCCACGGCGCTCGGGGCCAGCCACCTTGGCCAGGCCCCAGGGGAGGGCGGAGCAGACTGGGTCCGGCTGGATATCCGCGACGAGGCGGCGGTTTTGATGGCACTGGGCTCCTTCAGGCCCCAGGTGGTGCTTCACACCGCCTACAGCAAGGCCGACTTAGAGGGGGTGGTGGTGCGGGGCACCGTCCACGTGGCCCGGGCTTGCGCGCTCCTGGGGGCTCGGCTGGTCCACCTCTCCACCGACCAGGTTTTTGACGGCCGGGAGGCCCCCTACGCCGAGCCGGCCAGGCCCAACCCCCTCACCCCTTATGGGCGGGCCAAGCTGGAGGCCGAGAGGGTAGTGGGGGAGATTCTTCCCCAGGCCGCGGTGGTTCGCTGCTCGCTGATATGGGGCCTAGACCCGCCGGACCCCACCACCCGGCTGGTCTTGGAGCTGGCCGATGGAAAGCGGGAGGGAGGGCTTTTTGAAGACGAGTACCGCTCCTTCGTCTTTGTGGAGGACCTGGCCCGGGCCCTGTGGGAGCTGGTGCGGCTGGAGTACCAAGGGGTGTTGCACCTGGGAGGGGCTGAGGTGCTGAGCCGGCTCGAGTTCGGCCAGCTCATCGCCCCTTTCTACGGGCGCGACCCGGCCCGCCTACCCGCCTTGCGGCTGGCCGACTTCCCAGAGCCTAGGCCCCAGAACTGCGCTTTGGACAGCTCTAGGGCCCGCGTTATGCTCAAGACCCGGCTGCGGGGGGTGAGGGAGGTCCTCGCCTCGCGGGTTTGAGCGGGTTTCTGCCTTCTACTTGAACAGGACCAGCCACAGCCACACCCCCACCGCAAAGAGCGCCGCCAGGGCCACGGCCCAGCGGGCCAGGGCTGCCAGATAGCCCGCCCCGAAAAACAGCACCGCGCCCACCCCTGCCGTCCAGGCCCCCGCGGTGGCCGTTCGGTGGGCCAGGATGTCCAAAAGCCCCGCCAGGTCTATCCGGACCCGCAGGAGGTTTCTTTCCAGGCTGGGGTCCACCGTCTGGGTGGCCAGGAAGTAGGAAAGAGCGGCCAGAAAAGCCCCCAGCACCACCAAAAGACCCCCCAGGAGCTCGAGCCAAAGCGCTGCGCCGCTTCCTCTCATTGGCCGAGGATACCCCGAGTGAAGTATAAAACCCCAGGCCAACCTGGGGCTGTTGGTGCGCGGAGGGGGACTTGAACCCCCACACCTTTCGGCACGAGATCCTAAGTCTCGCGTGTCTACCAGTTCCACCATCCGCGCAAGCGAGGCCCTTGGGCCCCGTTTTGGGGTGAGCGATGGGACTTGAACCCACGACCCCCGGTTCCACAGACCGGTGCTCTAACCGGCTGAGCTACGCTCACCGCGCCGCAAGAGCAGCACAGTGTATTCTAGGCTCGAGCCCGCTGGGCGTCAAGAACGGGGCCCTCGTAAACTGGGGCTATGCTTATCTACGGCCGCAATCCGGTGCTGGAGGCTGTACGCGAGGGCCAGGTAGGGCAGGTCTGGGTGGCCAGGGGTGTGGAGCGCTGGCTTTTGCAGGAGCTGGAGCGGTTGGGGGCAACCTACAAGGTGGTGCCCCGCATAGAGCTTGACCAGATGGTCAAGACCACCCAGCACCAGGGTTTGGTGGCCGAGCTGGAAAGCCTGGCCTACGCCGATGGCGAGGCTCCTTTCCGCCGGGCTGAGGCGCGGGGGGAGCTGCCCTTGCTGGTGTTGCTTGACGGCGTCACCGACCCCCGCAACTATGGGGCCCTAATCCGCAGCGCCTTTGCCCTGGGGGCCCACGGGGTGGTCACCGAGGCCCGCCGCAGCGCCCCGCTTTCCGCCCTGGTGCTCAAGGCCTCAGCGGGCGCTGCGCGGCGGATACCCCTGGTTCAGGTCAAGAACCTGCCTCGCTACCTAGAGGAGCTCAAAGGGCGCGGCCTTTGGATCTACGGCACCAGCGGTAAGGCGGAGCACACCCTTGGGGAGCTTGACTATCGGCGGCCGCTGGCGGTGGTGGTGGGTTCTGAGGGAGAGGGGATGCGCCGTCTGGTGGCGGAACGCTGCGATGAACTCTTGCGCATCCCCTTGGTGGAGGGGGCCGAGAGCCTAAACGCGGCGGTGGCCCTGGGGGTGGTGCTCTACCAGGTGGGCCTGGCCCGCAGGATGCCGGGCCTGCGGTAGGGGTTACTGCTCAGGGCCTTTTTCAATCGGCAGGCCCACCGCGTTGCCCCATTCCGTCCAGCTCCCATCGTAGTTCTTGACGTTGGGGAAGCCCAGCAGGTGCTTGAGCACGAACCAGGTGTGGGAGGAGCGCTCGGCGATGCGGCAGTAAGTGATGACCTCTTTGTCGGGGGTGATGCCCTTGGCCTCGTAGAGGGCTCGCAGCTCCTCGGCGCTTTTGAAGGTGCCGTCGGGGTTTACCGTGGTGGCCCAGGGGACGCTCTTGGCCCCGGGGATATGCCCTCCGCGGAGCACGCCCTCTTGGGGGTACTCGGGCATGTGGGTCTTTTCGCCGGTGAACTCGGCGGGGCTGCGAACATCCACCAGGGCTCCTTTTCCGGCCTTGACCTTTTCTAGGTGGGCCAGCACCTCGTCGCGGAAGGCCCGCAGGTTGGGGTCGCGCTGGCCGGGGGTGTAGGTGCCCCGGGGGTAGCTGGGTACCTCGGTGGTGAGGGGTTTGTTCTCCTGCACCCACTTGATGCGCCCCCCGTTCATGAGCTTGAGATGCTTGTGGCCGTTGTAGCTGAAGAACCAAAAGGCGTAGGCCGCCCACCAGTTGTTCTTGTCCCCGTAGAGCACGATGGTGGTGTCGTTGGAGATGCCCAGCCGCTCAAACAGGGCGGCCAGCTCGTGGGGCTGGATGAACTCGCGAATGACCGGGTCCCAGAGGTCGGCCTGCCAGTCAATTTTTTGGGCACCCGGGATGTGGCCGGTGTCGTAGAGCAGGATGTCTTCGTTGACCTCTAGGATGCGGATGTTGGGGTTGTTCAGGTTTTCCAGCACCCAGTCGGTGGATACCAGGACATCGGGGTTGGCGTAGTTCATGTCTTCCTCCTCAGCAGAAACACAGCATACGCAAAAACCGCCCAGCTAGCCTAACACAGATTACAAAATGTGTAAACTTTTATCTTCAAACCCCCTCCCTAGTCCTCCAGCAGCCCTACAAAGCTCTGGGGGTCGGGGTCTATACGCAGCCGCGCCCCGCGCACGGGGGGCAGGTTGGCCATCAGGGTCTGGATGCGGCCCTCGGAGCTTTTGAGCAGGAGATGAAACACGTACTGGCCCCGCAGGCGGGCCACCGGGGCCGGGGCCGGGCCCAGCAGCTCGCCGGGTTCGGCCTGGGGTTTGAGGGCGGCGGCGAGCTGGAGGATGGCGTCGCGGGCTACAGGCTCCTTGGGGTGGGCGACCTCGAGCTTCACCATCCGGCTTGCAGGGGGGTAGCCCAAGGCCTGCCTTAGGGCCAGCTCCACCTCCATAAAGCCCCGGGGGTCGGCGGACTGGAGCGCCTTGTGGGCCGGATGGTGGGGTTCAAAGGTCTGCAGGGCCAGCAAGGGGCGGCGGTGGGGGTGAAGGTCGGCGAGCTGCCACAGCAGCCGGTGGTAGCGCTCGGCGGCCCGAAAGTCGGACTCGAGCACGAACCCATCGGCGTAGGGCAGGAGCACCAGGGCCAGCTCGGGCAGCACCGGGGCCCGCAGGATGGCTGTGGTGCCCACCAGCACGCCCGGCTCCCCTGAGAGCAGCGGGCCCAGGTCGTCCTTGGCCTCGGCGGTGTAGCGGTAGCGGGGCAGGGCCGGGAGGTGCTGGGCCAGGGCCTCCAGGAGCCAGTCCACCCCCGGCCCTCTGGGGTCAAAGACATCCGAGCGGCAGCTCGGGCAGAGCGGAGGGGCCTTCGCCTCGTGGCCGCACTGGTGGCAGCGCAACAGGCCCAGCCGCCCGCTTTTGTGGTAGCGCAAGGGCAGGGCGCAGTTGGGGCACATGGCCTTCCAATCGCACTGCTTGCAGCGCAGCACCGCGCTGTAGCCCCGCCGGGCTGAGAGCACGATGGCCTGACGCTTTTTCTCCTGTACCTGCTGCAAGAGTGCAAGGGCCGCCCCCGAAAAGGGCCAGCCCCGTTCTTGGTGCATGTCCAGCAGGTGGAGCCGGGGCTCAGGCCAACGGAGGACCTGGGCTGGCTCCTTCCAGACCTCGGCGCTGTTCACGCTCGAGCAGTAGTGGATGGGCACCCCCAGCCCCTGGGCCCGCAGCCGGGCCAGCCGGGGCACGAAGGCCCTCGAGCCCCCCGGCAGCTTGTAGGCCTCTGCGCCCTCCTCCACCACCACCACCCGGGCAAAGGAAAGGGGCAGCAGAAGGCCCTGGTAGGTAGCCAGCACAGGCCTGGCCCCTTCCCCCTCCCGGCAGAGGGCCGCCCATACCCGTCGCCGCTCCTCGGGTTGCATCTCGCCGTGGAGCACCCAGGCCTCCGGGAAAAAGGGCTGGAACCGGCGCAGGAGGGCCACCTCGGGGAAGAGCAGCAGCGTGCTGCCCTCCTGCAGGAGGCCAATCAGGACGCGGATGCGCTCTGAAAGCCGACCCCCTTCAATCCGAGTTGGGGTTTGGGCTAGTAAAAGCGGGGGAGGGGGCTCGGCT
>NZ_QWKZ01000190.1 GCF_003574085.1 Meiothermus luteus
TCAGGGGGGTGAAGCGGAGGACCGGGGTGGTGGGGGTGTTTCCGAGCGAGAGGAGCCTGGCCAACCTGGCCACGGTGGTGATGCTGAGGGCGAGTGAGGACTGGGCGTTCAGGCGTTACATGGACATGGGCCCGCTCTGGGCTGTGGAGGAGAAACCCACAAAAAAGGCTACTTGACCCATATCCATACACCCTCCATCTGTGGAGCGCTCCGTTTAATGCCCTAAAATGGACCCCGAATGCTTGCTCTTATCATTGCTGCGGGCTTGTTTGGGCTGGTGCTGGCGGGGGCGCAGCGCTTGGGCTGGCCCTTAGGGGTGGTGGGGGTCTGGTTCAACCTAGCCTGGTTCATCTACCAGAACGAGTGGGGGCAGGACTGGCTCTTCTACCTGCGGGGGGTGGGGGTGGGCTTTATGCTCGCGGCGGGCTACCGCCAGTATGGGCTAGCCTGGGCCCTTTTGCCCTGGCCGCTTCTCCTGGTGGGGCGCTTCAACCTTTCCCTGCTCGAGCCCTACCTCCCCGCCTGGGGTGAGGGCTTGATGCTGGGGGCTTTGGCCTACTTGCTGGCAGGGCTTTTCAAGAGGCCCTGATAGAGCTCTGGACGGCGCTGGGGAAAGACGGGAAACTCCTGGCGTAGCTGGACGGGGTAGCTGGGGTCTAGCTCCACCACCCCTACCCCTTCGGCCTCGAGCCGCAGCAGCTCCCTGCCCAGGGGGTCCACCGCCAAGCTGGGGGCGCCAAACGGTTCCTCGGCGTGGTTGACCGCGACCAAGTAGGCCTGGTTCTCGGCGGCCCGGGCCTTGCAGAAAAGCTCCCAGGCGTAGCTGCGGCTCATGGGCCAGGCCGAGGGCACCAGGAAGAGGTTCACCCCCTCCACCGCGTAGCTGCGAAAGAGTTCGGGAAAGCGCAGGTCGTAGCAGATGGCGATACCTGCCTGGAAACCGCCCAGCTCGAGCCGCACCAGCTCACCGCCGGGGGTCATGGTGGCGGGTTCATTGAAAGCAGGAATTAAGTGGGTCTTGGTGTAGGTGGCCAGCAAGCCCTCGGGCCCAAAGAGCCTGGCCCGGTTGGCGTAGCGCTCACCGGCCGGTTCCAACACCCCTGCCAGCACCTGTACCCCAGTCTGGCGGGAAAACCCCTGCAGCGCCTCGAGCACCTGTGGGGTCTTTTGGGCCAGCTCGTAGCGGTAGACGCTGGGAAAGAGCTCGGGCAGCACCGCCAGCGCGGCCCCTTGCCGATGGGCCTCGTGGAGAAGCTCTAGGGCTTTGTGGAGGGTTTCCTCCAGGGCCTCGCGGGTGGCTAGGTGCAGAAGGGCGATTCTCATGGTTTCCCCCAGATTCGGTAGGAGAGGTAGGGCAGGCCCAGCCCCATGGCAGCGCCCAGCAGGGCTGCCCCGGGCTGGCCCCCGTCTGGGCTAAAAAGCTCCAGCAGGAACTGCGATAGGACCAAGAGGGCCAGCAGGAACACGTACAGGGGAATCACGAAGGGCTTGGAACCGGTGTACTGCACCACACCGGCCCCTACCAAAGCGTTCACGCAAAGGGTGCTGCCAAAAGGGCTCGGCTGGAAGAAAAAGAACCAGACAAAGCCCCCAATGCCGGCGTAGATGAGGGTGCGGGCCAGATGGTCGGGGGCCAGGCGGGCGCGCATCCTAGCTTTTCACCCAGCGCCAGACCACCAGGCTGGCGAGGATAAGCCCCAGCCCACCCCAGGCCACCTGGGGTTCGTTGCCGGCAAACCCCATCAGCGCCGAGAAAACCCCGGCGGAGAGGAAGCCCAGCGCGTACTTGGGGTTGACCGTTAGCCCCAGCATCAGCGCGACCAAGAACCCCGAGAGGGCCGGGGAGAGGCCCGCCCCGACCGCCACCACCAGGACCAAAAGGCCTAGGGTAATGACCAGGCCGATGAAGTAAGCGCCGGGAAAAGGCTCTTTGCTCGGTTTTTCCTTGCTTTTTTCCATAAGACGACCCTCCCCAGTTTACTAAAGCAAGCGGGCCCGGAGGGCCTCGAGGTGGGGTTCTAGGGGCTCTACCTGGGTGGGCTGGGCCTTTAGGACCTCCAAAGCCGGGTGCTGAGGGGGTTCTATTCCCAGGGCGCGCCCCACCGCGTCGGGAAACTTGGCGGGGTGGGCGGTGGCGAGGGCCACGAT
>NZ_QWKZ01000191.1 GCF_003574085.1 Meiothermus luteus
GCCTCCAAGGGCGGGCGCACCTCGCAGCCCTCCGGGTAGGCCACCGTGACCAGCCCCGCCCCCGACCGGTAGGCCCCCAGCGCGGCCAGGCTGGGGGCACCGGTGTAGGTGCGGTACCCGCCCGCCACCAGCACCCGCCCCACCGAGCCCTTGTGGGCATCCCCCGGCCGCTGGGGGAGCAGGGCCCGCATGGCCGCAGAGTGCAAAACCTCGGGAAGGGCGGGGTTCTCTAGGGCTTCCTTTGGCATGCCGATGGGCTCCAGCACCACCCGCCCGCAGGCCGTGCGGTGGGGATAGAAAAGGTGCTCGTGCTTCAGGCCGGCCAGGGCCACGGTCAGGTGGGCCCGCACATGGGGTGCGTAGGGCAGACCCGAGGGCAGGTCTACCGAGACCACCGGCAGCCCGGAGGCATTCAGCCGCTCCACCAGCTCCGCATAGGGGCCTTCCAACGGCCCCCTCAGCCCCGTGCCAAACAGCGCGTCCACCACCACCGCGTGGACCTCGGGCCGCCAGTCGGAAAGGGGCCGCACCCGAAGGCCGTGGGCCTCCAGGGCCCGCCGGGCCACCCCAGCATCCCCTTCCTGCCCTTCAGCGGCGTACACCTCCACCGCCTGGCCCCAGTGGGCCAGCCAGCGGGCCGCCACCAGGCCGTCCCCCCCGTTGTTGCCCTTCCCCGCTAGGACCATCGCCTTCCGGCTGGTAAACCAGCGCCGCAGCCAGCCGGCCACCCCTCGCCCGGCCGCCTCCATCAGGAGCAGGCTGGGGTAGCCCAGGGCCACCGCCTTCCGGTCGGCCTCGCGCATGGCCTCAGAGGTGAAAAGGCGCATAGAACCTCCGGTATGTATTCTACGAAGGCCTGCGGGCGCGTACACTTTTGCTATGGATAGCTTGCGCACGGCTCGAGCCCGCCTCAAAAGCGCCCAGCGGGTAGTTGTCCTAACCGGGGCAGGCATCTCTAAGCCCTCGGGCATCCCCACCTTTCGCGACGCGGCGGGGCTTTGGAAGGACTTTGACCCCGAGGAGTACGCCACCCCCCAGGCCTACGCGCGAAACCCCCAGAAGGTCTGGGAGTGGTACGCCTGGCGCTACAAAAACGTTATGCAGGCCCAGCCCAACCGGGCCCACGCCCTGTTGGTGGAACTGGAAGAGCAGAAGGGCGAGGGCTTTTTGCTGGTGACCCAGAACGTGGACGGGCTGCACCCTAGGGCCGGCTCAAAGCGGCTGGTGGAGCTCCACGGAAACATTGCCCGGGGCCGCTGTGAAACCTGCCAAGAGCGCTTTCCCCTGCCCGACCCAGCCCACTTCACCCCTCCACCCACCTGCCCGGCCTGCGGGGCCCGGGGCCGGCCGGACGTGGTCTGGTTCGGTGAGCTCCTACCTCCTGGGGCCTTCGAGCGGGCGGAGCGGGCTTTTGCCCAGGCCGAGGTGGCCCTCGTCATCGGCACCAGCGCCGAGGTGGAGCCCGCGGCCAGCCTGGGCCGCATCGCTCACCTGAGTGGGGCCTACCTCATCGAGATTAACCCCGAGCCCACTCCCCTTACCCGGCTGGCCGACTGCGCCTTGCCCATAGGGGCTGTTGAGGGGATGGAGGCCCTGCTGGGGTGAGCCTCGCCGGGCCCTGTTCCGGTCGTAGAGAATCCAGGCCACCAGCCCCAGCAACCCCAGCAGCCCCGCCGCCAGCAAAAAGGGCCCCAGCCGGGCAAAGTCTGAGCCAAGCCAGGCCACCACCACCGCCACCGGGGCGGCCCCCAGCGCGGTGGCCAGGAAAAACTTCAGGGGGTGCATACGCACCAGCCCGGCCACAAAGTTCACGCTGTCGGTGGGCACCACCAAGGAAAAGCGCAGCGCCACAATCGCCCAAGGCCCGTAGCGCTCCACATGGGCCTCCACCTTGCGACGAACCGGCTCGCTCACAAAGCGGTCTACCACCACCGGCCCCAAAAGCCGGGCCAGGCTGTAGCCCACCATGGCCGCCACCAC
>NZ_QWKZ01000192.1 GCF_003574085.1 Meiothermus luteus
GGGGTGCACCGTGCCCCCCACCTGGGCCAGGTTGGCCAGCTGCCCCACCCTCCAGCCCGGCCGCAGGGCCCCCAAGAGGCCATGGGGGGCCCGGCCGTAGAGGGCCCCTCGGTAGGCGGTCTGGCTGTAGTCCAAAGGGCTAAGGGCCTGCCACTCGGCTATGGGCAAGGGGTGGTGGGCGCAAAGCCTGGAGAGCAGGTGGCGGGCGTAGTCTTGCGCCCACACCGAGGGTCCTTCCCTTTCCTGCAAAGGGGGCGCGTTGACCAGCAAGAACCCAGCCTCCCCATCGGTGTACAGGTAGAGGGTAGGGTTCTTGGGCCAGCCGCCCCGTTCAATCTCCCACCATTCGCCTTGGTAGTCAGCGGAAAAGTAGACGTGGTGCCCAAGCGGCATCGGCTCCTTGAGCCTCATAAGCACCGCAAAGCCAGAGACCCCTAGGGCGTAGCGCGGCATGGGAAGGCCCAGCCACCCCAGGGTGAAGTGCCTGTCGGCAGCCGAGACGTAAAGGTCGGCGCGCACCACCCCTTCGGGGGTTTCCAAGGCCAGCACCCGCCCCCGGGAGGCCCGCATCCGCAGCACCCTCTGGCCGAAGTGGAACCTCACCCCGAGGCCCTTGGCCAGGCCGTACAGCCGGTCCACCAAAGCCCGCAGGCCGCCCGGCAGGTGGAAAACCCCCAGGCCCAGCTCCACCCAGGCGATGTTGTGCAGGACTGCTGGGGCCCTATAGGGGTTGGCCCCCAGGTAGGTGGCAAAGCGCAGGAAGAAGGGGGTGAGGTGGGGGCCAGAGGCCACCAGGTCGGCCAGGGTGCGAAAAGGGTAGGCCCTGGGCCCCTCGAGCAGGCCGTAGCGCAAGAGCTGCCCCAGGTGGGGCGGGGGACCAAAGATGAAGGTTCCCCTTGCCCCCTCGTAAAGCTGCCTCGCCGCCCCCAGCAGGCGCAGGTAGTCCCGGGCCTCCTCCCGGGAGAGCTGGGCCAGGGTTGGCTCCAGCTCGAGCCGGGGTGTGAACACCCGGCCATCCGGCCAGACGTAGCGGGCGAGCGGCGAAATCGGGCTGAGCCCTTCCAGCCCCTGGCCCAGCTCGGCCAGGATGCCCATGGGCACCTCGGGCAGGGTGAGTAGGGTGGGGCCGGTGGGCACCCCCTCCCAGCCCACCGCCTTACCCCCAGGCTGGCCGAGCTGCTCAACGACCTCTACCTCGAGGCCCGCCCTGCGGAACCTGAGCGCAGCGGCCAGGCCCGCAAAACCCGCGCCCACCACAACCGCCTTCACCGCGCGTACTCCCTCCCCTTCCAGGTATAGCGCCGCTGCGCCGAGCGCCAGTAGATAGGGAGGCTCAGGAGGGGGGCCAAGGGCACCAGCAGGAACTCCCACCCCTCCCGCCCGGTCTTCAGGTTCAACACCACCCGTTCCAAAAGGCCCATCCCCCCGATCAGGAGCCAGCCCGGGTCCAGCAGGGCCAAAGGCCAGCACAGGGTATAGGCCAAAAGGTGGGCCAGATAGGAAAAAAGCAGCAGCCAGCGGCTTTGGGCATGGAACTCAATCAGGTTCTTGCCCAGCCCCTCCACCATCTCGGCGTAGCTCCGGTACATCCGAACCGCCACCCACCTGCCCCCCAGGGCCACCGCCAGCCGCACCCCCTGGGCCTTGGCCCGCTGGGCCAGGCGCACATCCTCCAGTACCTCGCCTCGCACCGCGGCATGCCCCCCCGCCGCCCGGTAGGCCTCGCGCCGGAAGGCCATCACCTGGCCGTTGGCCGCCGCAGCCTGGGGAAAGGGGGTGCGGACCAGCGGGTAGGGCAGGTAGCACAAAAGCGCGTCGTCAATCAGGGGCAACAAGGTCCGCTCGGGCAGGGTAGGGGTTACCTGGCGCGGGTAGACCGAGGCCAGCCCAGCCCCCTCCCGGCGCATGAAGGCCAGCACCGCCCCTATCC
>NZ_QWKZ01000193.1 GCF_003574085.1 Meiothermus luteus
AGCAGCAGGTCTTGCCATTGATGTTGGGTCCTCAAGGGCTCGCGGGGGTCGGGTATCTGGGCTAGATAGGGTAGTGGACTGGGAATGGAGACCGCTTGCATATGTGGTTACGATAAAAGCCTGGCCACAAAAAGCCGCGCGAACACCGGCCATCTCGTCGTGGTATACTGACCCCACAGGCTAGGGGTGCCCCAATGGAGGGGCTGAGAGCTGGGTTCTTCCCAGCAACCCTTGGAACCTGATCCGGGTAATGCCGGCGGAGGGAAGCCTATGCGGAAGACCCAAATCCCCCAAAACCCAACACCCCGTGGGCCGCGTGGGCTTTTCCCGCTGGCCTGAGGGGGTGGAAGGTTGCTTGGGAGGCTCTACCTGGTGGTGACCCCAAGGCCGGGGTGGTCTAGGGAAACGATTTTGGACCGCACCGAGCGGGCCCTTGGGGGCGGCGTGGAGGTTTTGCAGCTTCGGGCCAAGGACTGGGAGGCGAGGCCCATCCTGGAGCTGGGAGAGCGGATGCTGGCCTTGGCCAAGGGCTACGGGGTTCCCTTTTTCCTCAACGACCGCCCGGACCTGGCCGCCCTCCTGGGGGCGGACGGGGTGCACCTGGGGCAGGGGGACCTCACGCCCGAGGAGGCGCGGCGCTTCTTCCAGGGCTTAATCGGCCGCTCCACCCACGCCCCGGAGCAGGCGCTAAAGGCCCTGGATGAGGGGGCCGATTACCTTTCCGTGGGGCCGGTGTGGGAGACGCCCACCAAGCCGGGGCGGAAAGCGGCGGGGCTGGGCTACGTCCGCTTTGCGGCGGAGCACCTGGGGGAGAAGCCCTGGTTCGCCATCGGCGGCATTGACCTCACCAACCTGGACCGGGTCCTCGAGGCTGGGGCGAGGCGCGTGGTGGTGGTTCGGGCCATCCTGGACGCCGAGGACCCCGAGGGCGCGGCCAAGGCCTTCCGGGAGCGGCTTTATGGTGTGGCTTAACGGCGAGCCCAAGCCCTTGGAGGGCAGGACGCTTAAAGAGGTCCTGGAGGAACTGGGCGTGGCCTTGGAACGGGTCGCCGTCCTCCTCAACGAGGAGGCCTTCCCTGGGGCTGAGGTGCCGGAGCGGGTCTTGAAGGAGGGCGACGTGGTGGAGGTGGTGGCCCTGATGCAGGGGGGCTAGATGGATAGCTGGAAGGTGGGCGACCGGGAGCTAAAAAGCCGCCTCATCCTGGGGTCCGGCAAGTTCAAGGACTTCGGGGTGATGCGGGAGGCCATAAGGGCGGCGAGGGCAGAGGTGGTGACGGTTTCCGTGAGGCGGGTGGAGGTGGGGGCCCCGGGGCACGTGGGGCTTCTGGAGGCCCTGGAGGGGGTGCGGCTTCTCCCCAACACCGCCGGGGCCAAGACGGCGGAGGAGGCGGTGCGCCTCGCCCGGCTGGGCCGCCTCCTCACCGGGGAGAACTGGGTGAAGCTGGAGGTCATCCCCGATTCCACCTACCTTCTCCCTGACCCCTTGGAGACGCTCAAGGCCGCGGAGAGGCTTTTGGAGGAGGGCTTCGTGGTCCTGCCCTACATGGGGCCCGACCTGGTCCTGGCCAAGCGGCTTGCCGCCCTCGGCACCGCCACGGTGATGCCCTTGGCCGCCCCCATCGGCTCGGGCTGGGGGGTGAGGACCCGGGCCCTTCTGGAGCTCTTCGCCCGGGAGCGCCCAAGCCTCCCCCCGGTGGTGGTGGACGCCGGGCTTGGCCTTCCCTCCCATGCCGCGGAGGTGATGGAGCTCGGGCTGGATGCCGTCCTGGTCAACACCGCCATCGCCGAGGCGGAGGACCCCGTGGCCATGGCCGAGGCCTTCCGGCTTGCGGTGGAGGCGGGGAGGAGGGCCCATCTGGCAGGCCCCATGCGGCCAAGGGAGGCGGCGAGCCCCTCGAGCCCCACGGAGGGGGTGCCCTTGGGGA
>NZ_QWKZ01000194.1 GCF_003574085.1 Meiothermus luteus
TACCCCGGAAGAGAAGCAGGCGGTAGCAAGGGAACTGGTGGAGAAGGTGACGGTAAGGCCAGGTGAGGGAGAGGTTGAGATAGAGGTGCGTTACAGGTTTGGGCAGATTGCACCTCACACGGGCAGGGGTTCATGGCCGCCACCAGGAGAAACCGGGCTGGGTAGGTGAAGCTGGCCCGGGCCCTCGAGATGGTCACCACCCCGTCTTCCAGCGGCTGGCGGAGCACTTCTAGGGCGTCGCGGGAAAACTCGGGGAACTCGTCCAGGAACAACACCCCCCGGTGGGCCAGCGAGATCTCGCCGGGTTTGGGGATGGTGCCCCCGCCAATCAGCCCGGCATCCGAGACGGTGTGGTGGGGGCTGCGGAAGGGTGGGGTTTTGATTAGGCCTTGCATCTGGCGTCCGGCTGCCGAGTGGATGCGGGTGACCTCGAGGGCCTCCTCTGGACCTAGCGGCGGCAGCAGGCCCGGCAGCCGTTTCGCCAACATGGTCTTTCCTGATCCAGGGCTCCCGCTCATGAGGAGGTGGTGGCCCCCCGCGGCGGCAATTTCCAGGGCCCGCTTGGCCTTGGCCTGGCCCTTTACATCTAGAAGGTCCAGGAGGGGCTCGGCCTCGCTTTGTGCGGGGCTCGAGCGGGTCAAGCAAAGCTTTTCCTGTCCCAAGAGGAAACGCACCAATACGCTCAGATGGGCTGCACCGTAGGCTTCCACCCCCTCTACCAGCGCGGCCTCCGAAGCTGAGGCCTCGGGCAAGAGGAGCTTGTGCCCCTCCCGCAGGGCCCCCAGCGCTAGGTTCACCGCGCCGGGCACCGGCCGCAATTCCCCATCCAACCCCAGCTCTCCGGCTGCGGCAAAGCCCTGAAGGGCTCCCAACGGCAGTGAGCCCATCGCGGCGAGCAGGCCTAGGGCGATGGGCAAGTCGTAGTGGGTGCCCTCTTTGCGGACTTCGGCAGGGGCCAGGTTGATCACAATGCGCCCTTGGGGATAGGGGAAACCGGTGTTCTTTAGGGCTGCCCTCACCCGCTCGCGCGATTCTTCTACGGCTTTGTCGGGCAGGCCCACCACCACGTAGAAGGGCATACCCGGGGAGACATCCACCTCAACCGTAATGGGCAGGGCCTCTAGGCCGAATAGGCTGTAGGTGCGAACCTGGGCCAGCATAATTCGCCTTTTAGCTTACCTGCAAGCGGTATGGTGGGGGTTGTTATGCTTATAGGGCGATGGATGGCCTCGAGCAGAACCCGCCCCGGCGGCTTGTGGGTGAGGTGGTCTATGTGCTTTTCCTCTTCGCGCCTAGGGTGGTGGCCGAGGGGGTTCGGGCCCGGCTGGAGGCGCGGCGGATTCCGGTTTATCTGGAAACCCCCTTTCTGGGCCTCCCGGAGGCCTATCTGGGCACCTACACCGGTGGGGTGGGCCTTTGGGTGCCCGAAGCCCTGTATCAAGAGGCCGTGCTTATCATTGAGCGGGATAGCCAAGGAGAACCGTCATGAGCGTAGTGGGGATAGACCTAGGTGGGACCAAGATAATGGCCGGGGTGCTCAAGAAGGGAACCATCCGGGCAAGGATAACCGTTCCTACCCCCGAGGAAGGAGGCCAGGCGGTAGTGCAGGCCATGGCCGAGGCAGCCCGGGCCGCCATTGAGGAAAGCAAGGAGGAGGTGAAGGCCATCGGCTTGGGCACCCCAGGGCCCCTTGATTTCAGGCGAGGGCGCATCAAGTTTACCCCCAACATTGCCAACTTCAACGATTTTCCTATCGTGGAGCGCCTGGAGGAGGCCACCGGCTTGAAGGTCTACATGGAGAACGACGCCAACGCCGCGGCCTTAGCGGAGCACATCCTAGGGGCTGCCCAAGGGGCTGAGAGCAGCCTTTTCATGACCGTGTCCACTGGGGTGGGGGGAGGGTTCGTCTGGGGCAACCGGGT
>NZ_QWKZ01000195.1 GCF_003574085.1 Meiothermus luteus
GCCACATACAGGTCCATCTCCCCCCGGCCCAGGCCCAGGTAGCGGGCGGCGATGGCCACGCCCCCGGCCACCAGGAGGAGGGGGAAGAGGGCCACCCCCCGCTCCTCCCGCCGGGCCAGCCCCTCGGCGTAGCCCGTGCCCACATCCCGGTTCCGCACGATGTCCTCGGCGCTCACGTAGCGCACCAGGCGCTCTATCTCCCCCGGTACACCCCCGGAGAGGGCCACTCGGGACCACCACCGACTGCCACTCGAACGGGGTCTGGTGCCCGCCTGAGGAGGGCCCCTTCCTGAGGCCCCCACGGGGGCTACGCCGTGCAGCTCAGCAGGATGGACAACAAGAGTCCGGGGAACGTCATCGCCACCCTGCCCGCTATGGTGACGAGGACGCCGTCCCCGGCGTGGGCATCGAGGACCACAGGACCGCGGGGGCCGGCTTGTTTTACTCCACACCGCTTTGGGTAAAACAAGCTCCGGGGTTGTTTTACTCCCCTTTCACAAGTTGCACGAGGAGCACAAACGCGGATCGTCTTGTCCCCTTCCAACCAGTTTCCGAGGGTGTACACCCTTAGGCCTTGACACGATTGCATCTTTGTGCCTTACTGGGGGCAATGAAAAAAGCCCTTATTTCTTTGGTTCTCCTCCTTGGGCTGGCCCACGCCCAGATTGATCGCTTCACTCTTCAGACGCGTCTTGGTTATGGCGAAATGCTTGGGCTTACTTTCGGAGCGGGGATGGAAATTTACTTTTTTCAGACCTTGGCGGGTCGCCTGATGGCGGGGATCGCCCCCCTTCCCCCCGGCGGCACCGTTATTGACATTGCCCTCCTGCTCAAGCCGGTTCTTGCCTGGCCGGGCTCGAGCTTCGCCCTCCTTCCTTACTTCGGCGGTGGTTTTGGCGTCCTAGCAGGGCGGGATTTCGCCGGTGGGCTGGGCCTTGTTGCGGGGCTGGAACTCCTTTTAGAGGAAATCCGTTTGGATGGCGGGCGTATAGCCGTTTTTGTTGAGGGAAACTACCTCGGCCTAGGCACTGGCTTAAGCTCACCTACGTGGCACTTTGCCCTAGGGGTAAGCATCCATTACTACGAGTGATAAAGGGCCGGCCCTCTGGCCGGCCCCTTTGCTACCTTTGCTAGCGGTTCAGGGTAGCGGTACAGGCTCCCACATCCTTGAGGCCGCTAATCTGACCGTTGGCATCGGTGCGGAAAATCTGGAGGGTTCCCTTGAGGCTGGCGGCATTACCCTGCTCTTCAAAGCGGCAGCGGAGCCAGAGCCGGTGGCTGTTGTCCCCATCCGGAACCGTCATGTCGAGCAGAGCAGCCCCGCTGCGGCCCATGTAGAAGTAGGCCACCATCCTGAAGCCATCCTTGAAGACTACGGTTCCCTTGGGGTCGCCATCGCTGTCGCGCTCGGAGAGGGTGACGGTGCCGACGTCGTTCAGGTCTTTGCCATCCAAGTCTTTGCCCGTCACGCTGACCTGCCAGCGCTGCCCCACGGCCAGCCTAGGGGGCCAGGCGGCCTGGGGTTGCTGAGGCTGGGGGTTGAGTCGGCTGGCCACACAGATACCAATTTCTTCGGCATCGGAGTTGGCGTCCTTGAACACAAACAGCTTGCCCTGGATGGTCCCTCCCCCGCTTTGGGGGTCGAAGCGGCAGCGGGCCAGCGGATACTGGCCGCCAATGTTCAAGCGCAGGATGTTGTCTTGCAGGAAAAACAGAGCCTCGGTGCGGCGGCTGCCCAGGATGGCCGTGGCCTCAAAGTCGCCGTCCGCATCCTTCCCGCCCACCACCACCGACCATTCCCCGGTCCACTGGCCACCCAGAATCTTCACCTGCCAGGTCTGGCCGGTGCTGAGGGCTGGGGGCCAGGCGGGGCTGGCGGCCACCTGCGGCTGGGGCTGGGGT
>NZ_QWKZ01000196.1 GCF_003574085.1 Meiothermus luteus
TCCTCAGCGTGAACTGGGCCCGGGTGGCGCTCGAGGTGGCCCACCGGGTGGCTCCGGTGCTGGCCCCGAGGCCAGCGAGGGGGTGCGCAGGCCCTTGCCCGGCACCGGGCTCATCAGGGCGATGTCGGCGAAAAGGGCCCCGGTGGGGGCTATCACCTCGCAGAGGGCCCGCTTGAGCGCCGGGGCGGCGGTGTTGAGATCGGCGAAGACCTGGCCTGGGGCCAGCACCGGAGCCACCCGGTGGGCCACCTCGAGCGCCACCCGGGCCCAGTTCACGCTGAGGACGACCTCGGCCCCCTGGGCCGCCTCGGCCTCGCTAGAGGCGCGCCGGATTCTCCTCACGCCCTTCTCGGGGATGGGGTCGTAGCCCACCACCTCCGCCCCGGCCTCAAGGAGGTCCTGGGCGATGGCCGCCCCGGCCTCGCCTAGGCCCAGCACGGCTACCCGCAGGGGCATCAGGCCTCCTCTCGAGCCAGGGCCGAGGCCACCCGTTCGCGCAGGCCGTAGAGGTCGATGGAAAGCTCCCCGGCTCGGAAGCGCCCGCGCAGGCCCTCTTCCCGCTGGGCGCGGGCCTGGGCGGCCTCGAGCACCTCCCTGGCCCGCTCCTGGGCCACCACCACCGCCCCATCGGCGTCCAGCACCAGGATGTCGCCGGTGCGGATGAGGGCCCCGCCCACCCGCAGCGGCGCCCCGATCTGCCCCAGCGATTTGCGCTCGGCCCCCCGGGCCCGCACGTAGCGGGCCCAGATGGGCAGGCCCATCTGGGAAAGCTCCTCGGCGTCGCGCACCGCGGCGTCCACCAGCATCCCGCTGGCCCCTTGGGCCTGGGCCTGGGTGGCCAAAAGCTCGCCCACCAGGGCCACCGGGGCGGGCTCGGGCATGGCGAAGACCAGCACCTCGCCGGGCCGCACCGCGGCCATGGCCGCGTGGACCATCAGGTTGTCGTTCTGGGCGCAAAGCACCGTCAGGGCCGGCCCCGCCACCCGGCTGCCGGGCACGAGCTGCAAGAGGGGCAGGTCCACCAACCCCTCCCGCCCCGAGGCCTCGTAGACCGTGGCCACCCCCAGCCGGGCCAGGGTTCGCAGTTCGTCTGGGCTCAGGCTCATAGGCTCCTCACCACCTGGGGCAGCGCGCGCTGGAAGGCCTCGGCGCGCTCAATGTCCTTGTGGCCGGCGATGCGGCGGGCGTGGTTGGCCCGGTGGGCGGCCCGCTCGCTGTAGTACTGGCGCAGATAGCCCTGCGAGGCGAAGGCCTCCATGGCCTTTTGCTTCTTCTCCCAGACCGGGGTGATGTCCAGGAAGAGGGTAGGCACAAAGCCGCACAGCTCAGGCTGGTGGGGCTCAAAGAGCAGGAACTCGGGGGGCCGCACGGTGCGGAAGGCGCTGGCCACCCCGGCCCCGCTGGCCAGTTGGCGGGCCTTCTCCACCGCCTCGTAGGTCACCGGGTGGTCGGGGTTGAAGGGGTCCTTCTCGGCGTGGGTCAGGAGCAGATCGGGGGCGGTCTCCACGATGATCTCCACCAGGCGCTCCAGGGCCCCTTCGTCCACCCGCAAGGGGTAGTCGCCTAAGTCCAGGCACTCAAAGCTGGCCCCCAGGGCCTCGGCGGCCCGGGTGGCCTCGGCGTGGCGGATGGCCTTGACCCGCTCGAGGGTCTGCCCCGGCTCCTTCCAAAGCTCCCCCGACTCCCCCCGCTC
>NZ_QWKZ01000197.1 GCF_003574085.1 Meiothermus luteus
ATGAGGGTCTCTGCGTCAAGATGGTAGGTCAGCCAAAGGCTACGTTCTGGGGGTGCTCACGGTCTTGTGGCATAGCACCCCCTCTTTTTTCACACCCTGGGGGGACAGATCAAGTAGCACACGAAGGCATTTGAGACTCTGTGGGGACCGCCTCCCCCCGTATTCTAGCCAGGTACTCTAAAGGGGCCAGGCCCCCCAAGGCCCGGTGGGGTCGCCAGCGGTTGTAGTGGTCCAGGTAGGCGTCAAGCTCCCTTTGGAGCTCGGGGATCTGTGAAGGCAACGGCCGTGTGTAGAACTCATCCCTAAAGGTCCGCTGCATCCGCTCCACGTGACCATTGAGCTTGGGGCTCCTCGGAGGAAGAACGAAGAGCTTAACGCCCAAACGTTCACAGACCTCCTCAAAATCGGACATAAACTCGCTGCCCCCATCCACCTGCACCGCACGGATAGGAAAAGGCGCTCGCACCATCAGGCGGGCAAGAAAGCTGGCCGCCAGGTTGGCCGTGGCTCGGGTGTGGACTTCCGCAAGGGAGAAACGGGTGAAGAGGTCGACGGCCGAGAAGTGCTGGATCGTCTCCCCAGGGCCCAGGGTCACGGTGAGGGTATCCACCTGGATAAGGTCGCCAGGGTGACCCACCTCGTATCCCTTGGGCTTCCTTTGCGCATAGGGCCTCCTGGGTCTTCGCCCCCCCTTCCCCCGCCGGGCCTGGGCCAGAAAAGCAGCTACGCTTTCCACGCGGCCGTGTGCTTCCAGGTAGGCCAGGATCCGCCCCACGGTGCGCTCGCTCACCGCAAAGCCCTCCTTCCTTAGGGTCAGCCAAATCGGCCAGCGGCCCCAGGTGGGGTTCTCCTTCCTTAGGGCTTCCACCCGGATCAGCAGATCGGAAGACCAGTAAATCCTCCTCCGCAAGCGCTGAGGACGTCTTGACCGAGGCTTAAGACCGGCAAGGCCCTCTTCCTTGAGGTGTTTCCGCCAGCGGTAATAGGTGGCCCGGCTGATCCCCAAAAGCTCCTGGATCTCGGGCCAGCCCACCCGGTATTTCCTGAGCGCCTCCACCTGTTTGAGCTTCCGTAAGCGCTCCTGAACCGTGGGATCGCCGGCCCCGGCCTCTTGGAGTTCCCGGGCCTTTTGTGCTCCCCGGAAAACCTCTTTGCCAACCGTGGTAAGCTGCATCCGTGGGGACCCCCTCTCTCCTGGAGTGGTCCCCACATTTTTACTCGTCCAGTCTCACATGTGTCTGGCCGGGTTCAGGGCATCCCCGCTACAATGGGAGGCGTGGTTTCGCGCATGCGCCAAGAGGCGGAGGAGGCCCCCCAGGTGGTGGAGCGCCTTCTGAGGGAGAACGAGGCCGAGGTGAAGGGCCTTGCCGCCTTTCTCCGGCGGCGAGGTCCTGCCCTGGTCCTCACCGCCGCCCGGGGGAGTTCGGACCATGCGGCCCTTTTCGCCAAGTACCTCCTCGAGGCCCGCCTCCTCTGGCCCACCCTTTCCCTGGCTCCTTCCGTCCTCACCCTGTACCGGGCCCTTCCC
>NZ_QWKZ01000198.1 GCF_003574085.1 Meiothermus luteus
ACCCGGGTATGAGGTGGCTCAGGCGCCACCCCCCTTCAGCCTCCCGGAAGCGGTGGTCCTCCAGGGTGAGGAGGAGGCCCGTGCCCCGGCCCAGATGGGGGAGAACGGAGGGATAGCCATGGCGGGGGTCCACCAGGACCCCGGAGGCCACCCGGGCAAGCCGGGCGGCGATCAGCCCTTTGATCCGCCCCACCTCGTCCCAAACCTCCCGGGGGGAGAGCCGGGGGCAGGCCGACCGCACCACCTGGTAAAGGGGAGGGCGCTGGTCCAGGGCCAGGAGGGCGTACCGTCCCCCCTCCAGCCCGATCCGCCTCAAACCCAGTTCCTTTCCCTTCCCATCCATGCCTCCACCTCCTCGCGTGTGGGCGGTACCCCCAAAGCCACGTGGAGCCCCGCGGCCACATTGGCAAAGGCCAGGGCCGCTTCCGGGGGCCTTCCCTCCGCCAGTCAAGGCCGAGCCCCACGAGAAGGCCCGCAAGCCCAGCTACAAGCTCTGGATCGACCTGGGGCCCTTGGGGGTGAAGACCTCCTCCGCCCAGATCACCGCGCTTTACCGCCCGGAAGAGCTTGTGGGCCGCCTGGTGGTCTGTGCGGTGAACCTGGGCACCCGCTCCATCGCCGGCTTCCCCTCGGAGGTCCTGGTCCTGGGGGCCAAGGATGGGGAGGGCCGGGTGGTCCTCCTCACCCCGGAAAGGGAGGTGCCCCTGGGGGAGAAGGTCTTCTAGCGGGTCCGGGTCACCTTGGCCAGGTGGCGGGGCCGGTCCGGATCCAGGCCGCGGGCCCGGGCCAGGGCCTCGGCCTTGGGGTAGAAGGCCTGGGCCAGGAGAAGGGGGGTGAGCTCGGGCTGGGAGGCCACGGGCACCGACAAGGGGGTGTGGGCCAAGGCCAGGGCGTCGGGCTCGGGGGAGAGGACAAGGAGGTGGGCCCCCTTGGCCCTAAGGCCCTCGAGGGTGGCCAGAAGCCCCTCCAGGGCCTCGTCCCGCTGGGCTAGGGCCAGCACGGGAAAGCCCGGCTCCAAAAGGGCCTGGGGCCCGTGGAGGAACTCTGCGGCGGAGAAACCCTCCGCGTGCAGGCTGGCCACCTCCTTGAGCTTCAGGGCGGCCTCGAGGGCCACGGGGTAGGCGAAGCCCCGCCCCAGCACAAAAAGGTCCTCGGCGTCCTCCAGGTAGGCCAGCTCCCCCCCGGCCTCCAGGGCCCGATGGAGGGCCTCAGGGAGTAGGGGGAGGGCGGAGCGCAGACGGCTTTCCTCCAGGAGGTGGGCGAGGAGGTGGACCGTGGCGGCCAGCATGGCCAGAAAGCTCTTGGTGGCGGCCACCGCCCGCTCCTCCCCCGCATGGAGGGGCAGGACCACCTCGGCCGCCCGGGCCAAGGGGCTATCCTCCCGGTTCACCAGGGCCAGGGTCAGGACCCCCTGGCGGCGGTAGGCGGCCACCGCCTCTACCACGTCGGGGCTTTCCCCGCTTTGGCTGAAGGCCAGGAGGAGGG
>NZ_QWKZ01000199.1 GCF_003574085.1 Meiothermus luteus
ACCCACAAGGCCCCCCCGCCCGGCTCTAGGGCCAGGGCCACCGGCTTGGCCACCGGGCCGTGGTCGCTTTGCGCCAGGCTCAGGTCAAGCCGAACGTCCACCCACCCCTCTAGGCTGGCCTCGCTCAGGCCCACATCCCCCCCGTTGCAGTCGCCGTTGGCCGCCCGGCCCAGCCGCTCCCGGCGGAGCCGGTTGAGAAAGGCCCGCTTGACCGGGGTGGCCTCGCCCGGGCGCGGCCCCTGGTACCCCCCCGAGGTGAACCACAGGTTCCCCTCCAGGTCAAAGGCCAGGGCGTGGGGGATCAGGAAGGGCCGGCCATCGGCGTTCTGCCCCGGGGTGGTGAGGACATAGCGGTATAGCCCGGTCCCTGGGCCCCAGATGCGCGCGCCCGCCGCCCAGATGCGGGCAGGGGCGGCCCGCAAGGCGCTGGCCGGCACGCAGGCAATGAGGCCCAGCACGTCGTTCACCACCCAGAGGTTGCCCCAAGCGTCAAAGGCCATGTCCGCAGGCTCGTTGCCCCCCACCTCCATGTGGGGCTCCGGGGCCACCCCCGCCGGCCAGCCCCAGGCCTCCCCCTCAATCACGGTGTTCCCCGGCGCGTCCTCGGAAACCCGGCCGGCCCGCAGGTTGGCCTGGCTCACCCGCAGGATGCGGGCTGGGCTGCCCGTTACGTACTGGTAGAGGATGTAGAGGTTGCCCTCCCGGTCAAAGGCGATGCGGAAGGGCCCTTGCAGGGGGGTCGGGGGGATGAAGGGGGAGAAGGCCGTGGCCCCGTCCTCCAGGTAGTAGACCGCGTTCTGCTCCCCGGTGCTGGTTCTCCCCCGCCCGCCGTTGCTGAAGCCGCCGTTGCCGGCCACCCAGATGCGCCCGCTGCCCGCCCGCTCGGTCCAGCTCGAGAGGCCCAAACTGGGCAGGGGGTCGGCGGGGGTGGCCTCCACCCTGGCCTCCCCCTCCCAGTAGCGCTCAGCCCAGACCCCAGGCCGCACCACCTGGGCCCTCAGGGTGTACTCGCCAAAGGCCAACCCCTCAAAGCGCAAGGGGCCAGGGCCTACCCGGCCCTGGGCCAGGTTGCCCGGCTCGAGCCGGGCCCTCACCTTATCCCCTGCCCCTACCCCCGCGACGCTAAGCGTCAAGGCCGCCTGGGTGGCCCGGTAGCCCAAGGAAACCTGGGCCTCCCTACCCACCGGCACCATCGCGCTCTGTCGCTCGGCCACGGGGGCCCAGACCACCCCCCCCGCCGCCACGGGCCGGGCCACCAGGGTGTAGACCCCCGCGGGCAGCCGCTCAAAGCGCCGGCTCCCGTTGAGCCGCTCCACAAGGCCGCCGTCGGGCCCGTACAGCTCCGCCCCCGGGGCAAAGCCCTCCACCCCACTGGGCGGGGCCACCTCCACCCAGAGGGCCCCGACCCCCCGGGCGTAGCCCACCCGGGCCTCCGTTTCCTGGCCGGCCCGCACCTCCACCTGCGGGGCCGAGAGGGAGAGGG
>NZ_QWKZ01000002.1 GCF_003574085.1 Meiothermus luteus
GCCCCCACCCCCCAAAGCGGCAGCCTCCAGGGCTTGCTCCCCTATGTGCTGGGGGCCACGGTAACTTACGTGGCTGCGGAACTGGTGGTCTCGAGCTTCTCCGGCCTCTATCTGCGCCACCTGAACTACGAGCCGCGCCTGGTGGGGGTGCTGCTCTCGCTGTTTTGGGTGGCCTTTACCCTGGGCCGGCTTGGGCTCGCTGCCCTAATGGCCGAGCGACCGCTGGTCCGGCTGCTTGGCCTGCACCTGCTGGCTTTGGGGACGGTGGCTTGCTACCTTGTGCCCCCTTTAGCCTGGGCCTTTCCCCTGCTGGGCTTCCTGCTGGCCCCCACCTTTCCCACCCTCTACAGCTTTGCCCGGGAGGCCATTGGCCCTCACACCGCCACCCACCTCTTCTACGCCGGGGCGGTGGGGGCCAATCTAATCCCTGCAGCCTTCGCCTGGATGCCCCCAGGGGCGCTGGGCTGGGGGATGCTGGGGGTGATGGCCTGGATGGCCTTGGCGACCCACCTCCTGAGGAGCCAACATGAAGCTGCGAGCCCTGCTCTTCGATCTTGACGGCACCCTAGCCGACACCGACCGTCTGCACGAGCAAGCCTGGCTCGAGGCCCTGGCCCGCCACGGCATAAAGGCCGACCACCACTACTACCAGACCCAGATCAGCGGGGGCCTGAACCCCGAGATTGTCCGGCGGGTGCTGCCCCAGCTTTCCCAGGCTGAAGGTGAGCGGTTCCTGGCGCAGAAGGAGGCTCGCTTCCGCGAGCTGGCCGCCCGGGTAACGCCGCTGCCGGGGTTGCTGGAGCTTTGGGGGTGGGCCCAGGAAAGGGGCCTGAAGCGGGCTCTGGTCAGCAATGCGCCCAGGGAGAACGCCGAGCACCTGCTGGAGCGGCTCAGCCTCCGCTTTGATCTTGTGGTGCTTTCCGAAGAACTCCCCCTCGGCAAACCCGACCCCCTGCCCTACCGCACCGCGCTGCAACGCCTGGGCCTTGGCCCAGAGGCGGCGCTGGCCTTTGAGGACTCCCCCTCAGGGGTGCGCGCGGCGGTGGGGGCCGGCATCCCCACCGTGGCCCTCACCACCGGCCACAAGGCCCGCGACCTGGAGCAAGCCGGGGCCTTTCTCTGCATCCCCAACTTCACCGACCGGCGGCTGTGGGACTGGCTGAAAGACCACGATCCAGCGATGTCCTAATACACTCCAGGGATCAGCTTTCTAACCCGGCGCCTGTAGTCCCGGTACTCGGGGTAGAGCCGCTCCAAAAAGCGCTCCTCGAGCCCCGCCTTCCGGTCCAGCAGCCCAAACAAAAGCCCGCTCAGCAAAAACGTCCAGGGGTTGAGATGGGCCAGGCTCCCTCCCAAGGCCCAAAGCAGCAACCCAAAGTAGATGGGGTGGCGCACCACCCGGTAAAGCCCCTCCTGCACTAGATACCCCTCCGGCTTTGGTCTAGGTACGGCGGTCAGGTTGCGCCCAAGCTGCCTGGCGGCCAGCAAGGCCACCAAGAGACCTCCCCAGGCCAGACCCCACCCCAGCCCGACCAACCAGGCCGGGCTGGACGAAGGCATAAGCCACCAGGCCAGGGCCAGCAAGCCCAGCAGAGCAAACTGCCCCACCACATACCCCTCGCCCCAGCGACCAAAGCCCATGAGGTATAGAATACCCCGCCCCCTCGCGCCGGAGCGGGGCCTTCGGGAGGTCCCACCCCTGGCCGGGCCCGAAACCCCCCGGAAGGGACACCAGAGGGCTGTGCTAACATATACCCGTGCGCCTATACCGTATCGGCCTGTTTACCGACACCTATTTACCAGGGCCAAACGGGGTCGCCACCAGTGTGTATCTGCTCAAGCGCGAGCTGCGGCGCATGGGCCACGAGGCCTGGGTGCTGGCGCCGGAGATGCCCGATGCCGACCCCCGCGAGGAAGGGGTGGTGCGGGTGCCCAGCGTGCCCTATCCGTTTTTTGAGAACCAGCGCCTGGCTATGCCCAGCAGCCGGTACCTTCCTACCGAGTTTGAGATATTCCACACCCACACCCCTCTTTTCATCGGCATCTGGGGGGCCAGGCTGGCCTACCGGCATCGGCTGCCTCACGTCTCCACCTTCCACACCCATCTGGAAAAGTACGCCCACTACATCCCCGGGGTGGCCACGCTCAACAAGTACGTGGGCATCATGCAAAAAGTCTGCCAGGCCTTCTACAACCGGGCGGACGTGGTCATTGCCCCTACCGAGCCGGTGAAGCGCTTGGCTGAGAGCTACGAGATAGAACGGGAGATTAAGGTAATCCCCACCGGCATAGACACCGACCTCCTGGAGGCCGCCCCCGACCCCGCCTCTCCATGGCCCTCGGGCAAGCGCCGCCTACTGCACGTGGGGCGCTTGGGCAAGGAAAAAAGCGTGGATGTGGTCATCCGGGCCCTTGCCGAGATACGCCACCACGTTGACGCCCACCTGGCCTTGGTAGGCATGGGCCCCGAGCAACAAGAGCTGGCCCGGCTGGCCCGCCAGCTAGGGGTGGAAGAGTGCCTTACCTTCGTGGGGCCGGTGCCCTACGAGAAAATCGGCGGCTACTACCGTATGGCCGAGCTCTTCCTCTTCGCCAGCGAGACCGAGACCCAAGGGCTGGTCATCTGGGAAGCCCAGGCGGTAGGCCTGCCGGTGGTGGCGGTGGGCGCAGGCGGCACCCTTCAAGGGGTAGACGACGGAAGAAGCGGCTACCTGGTGCCTCCCGGAGATTACCAGGCCATGGCCGCGCAGGCCCTAAGGCTGCTCCAGGACGAGAACCTGCGGCAGCGCTTCAGCCAGGGGGCCCGGCGTTTTGCTGACCAGCGCACCGCCCGGCGGGTGGCCGAGCAGATTGTGGCGGTCTACGACGAGGCCAGCCGGCTGGTGCAGGTTGAACCACGGCGGCTCACCCTCCCCTTCCCGCGGTTTCCGCAAAGCGGCCTCACCGGCCCGCGCTAGGGCGGGGCGTTTGTTTATACGAGCAAGCTGCAACTCTATGCACCCCGGGGTAGCCAGAAGCCCCCAGGGATGCTATGCTCTTGCTTTGGTATGCCCGCCCGCACCGACCTTAAAAAAATACTGATTATCGGCTCAGGCCCCATCACCATCGGTCAGGCCGCCGAATTTGACTACTCCGGAACCCAGGCCCTAAAGGCCCTAAAGAGCGTGGGCTATGAGGTGGTGCTGGTGAACTCCAACCCCGCGACCATCATGACCGACCCCGAGCTTTCGGAAAGCACCTACCTCGAGCCCCTCACGGTGGACTTTCTGGAAAAAATCATCGCCAAAGAGCGTCCGGATGCCCTCCTGCCCACCCTGGGGGGCCAGACCGCGCTTAACCTGGCCATGGCCCTCTTTGAGCAGGGCATCTTGGAGAAGTACGGGGTAGAGCTCATCGGGGCCAATGCGGCGGCCATAAAGAAGGGGGAAGACCGGGAGGAATTCCAGCGGGCCATGCTCAGAATTGGACTGGATGTACCCCGGGGCAGGATGGTGGGAAGCCTCGAGGAGGGCCTGGCGTTTGTCCGTTCGGTAACCGGCTATCCGGTGGTGGTGCGGCCCAGCTTCACCCTGGGGGGCACCGGCGGGGGCATCGCCGAAAGCGAGGCCGAGTTTGTGGAAATCCTCTCCCGGGGGCTTTCCCTCTCCCCCACCCACACCGCCTTGGTGGAAGAGTCCATCGTGGGCTGGAAGGAGTACGAGCTCGAGGTGATGCGCGACAAGAACGACACCGTGGTCATCATCACCTCCATCGAGAATGTAGACCCCATGGGGGTCCACACCGGCGACTCCATCACCGTGGCCCCCGCGCAGACCCTTTCGGACGTGGAGTACCAAAGGATGCGCGATGCGGCCATCGCCATCATCCGCGAGATCGGGGTGGAGACCGGCGGCTCCAACATCCAGTTCGCCATAGACCCCAAGACCGGGCGGATGATCGTGATCGAGATGAACCCCCGGGTCTCGCGCTCCAGCGCCCTGGCCTCCAAGGCCACCGGCTTTCCCATCGCCAAAATCGCGGCTTTGCTGGCGGTGGGCTACACCCTAGACGAAATCCCCAACGACATCACCCAGAAGACCCCGGCCTCCTTCGAGCCCACCATTGACTACGTGGTGACCAAAATCCCCCGCTTCGCCTTTGAGAAGTTCAGCACGCTGCCCAACACCCACCCGGGTGGCTTCTCTGACCGGCTCGGCACGCAGATGAAGAGCGTGGGCGAGGTGATGGCCATCGGCCGCACCTTCAAGGAGTCGTTTGGTAAGGCCCTGCGGAGCCTCGAGGCCGACGTGCGGGCGGAGTTTTCCGGCTACACCACCGACGAACTCTACAAGCGGCTCTACCCTAGCCCCACCCGCATCCACGCGGTGCTGGAGCTGCTGCGGCGGGGAGAACCCATAGAACGTCTGTATGAGAGAACCCGCATTGAACCCTGGTTCCTGCACCAGTTCAGGGAAGTCATAGAGGCCGAGGAAAACCTCCGGCGATCGCCGCCCCAGGACGCCGAGGACTGGCGCTATCTAAAGGGGTTGGGCCTATCGGACAAACGGCTGGGGGAGCTGCTTAGGACCGGTGAAGGAGAGGTGCGCCGCACCCGCCAAGCCCTGGGGGTGCGCCCGGTCTACAAAACCGTGGACACCTGCGCCGCCGAGTTCGAGGCCTACACGCCCTACCACTACAGCGCCTACGAGCTGGAGGACGAGGTGCGCCCCACCGATAAACCCAAGGTGGTGATTCTGGGCTCGGGCCCCATCCGCATCGGACAAGGCGTGGAGTTTGATTATGCCACCGTGCACGCGGTCTGGGCCCTGCGCGAGGCCGTGATACCGCCTGAGCGGCCCGGCGAGGCCGGGGCACAGGGCTACGAGACCATCATGGTCAACTCCAACCCCGAGACCGTTTCCACCGACTACGACACCGCCGACCGGCTCTACTTTGAACCCCTTACGCTGGAGGACGTGCTCAACTTAGTTGAGCACGAAAAACCGCTGGGGGTCATCGCCACCCTGGGCGGCCAGACCCCCCTTAAGCTGGCCCGCCCCTTGGCCGAGGCCGGGGTACAGCTGTTGGGCACCCCCTGGGAGGCCATCCACAAGGCCGAAGACCGCGCCGAGTTCAATAAGCTCTGTACCGAGCTGGGCATTCCCCAGCCCAAAGGGGCAGTAGCCCAAGACCCAGAGGAGGCCCTGCGGCTGGCCGAGAAGCTGGGCTACCCCCTGATGGCCCGGCCCAGCTATGTGCTGGGGGGGCGGGCCATGCAGGTGGTGCGGAGCCCCGAGGAGCTGCGCTGGTACCTGAGCGGCATCTACGCCGCCCTGGCCGAGCGGCCCTCCATCCTCCTGGACCAGTACTTGGAAAACGCGCTCGAGCTGGACGTGGACGCCCTATCGGATGGAAAAAAGGTGGTGGTGGCGGGCATCATGGAGCACATTGAGCGGGCCGGGGTCCACTCCGGCGACTCGGCCACCATCCTGCCCCCCATCTCGCTTTCTCCCCAGCAGCTTCAGCTCGTCAAAGACTACACCCGCAGGCTGGCCTTGGCGGTGGGGGTTAGGGGCCTTATCAACGTGCAGTACGCCGTCAAGGATGATGTGGTCTACATCCTGGAGGCCAACCCCCGGGCCTCCCGCACGGTGCCCTTCGTCTCCAAGGCCATCGGGCACCCGCTGGCCAAGTACGCCGCCCTGATTGCCGTAGGCCAAACCCTGGACGACCTGGGCTTCACCCAAGACCCCACCCCAGGCTTCTACTCGGTCAAGGAGGTGCTCATCCCCTGGCTTAAGTTCCCCGGGGTGATCCCGGTGCTGGGGCCGGAGATGCGCTCCACCGGTGAGAGCATGGGCATAGACACCGACCCCTACCTGGCCTACTACCGGGCCGAGCTGGGGGTGGGCCAGCGCCTGCCGCTTTCGGGCAAGGTGCGCTTCATCGGGGCGAATGACCTCAAGGCCGAGTGGGCGAAGGCGGGGTTTGAGGTTTCCGAGGACGACTACGACCTGCTCATCGCCCTCACCCCGCACCCCGAGCTGCGCCGGGCGGTGGAGACCGGTAAACCCTTCATCACCACGGCGGAGGGGGCCCGGTGGAGCCTTATGGCCATCCTGCGGGCCAGGGCCTCCGAGCTGCCGGTGCGCTCCTTGCAGAGCTGGCAAAAGGAAGGGGTGGCCCTGCGCTAAAGCTCCTCGGCTGCAAAGGAGCGAGCCCAGGGGGTTTTTCGGGTGCTAACCAGGCTACACACACCAGGTTGGTGTAGGTGTACCCAGTAGAAATCTACACTACTTTGTAGGTGTTTACAACACCGATATACACCAATAATACACAAAGGTTTCCCTCCATACTCAAAGCCAGGAGGTTGTATGTCCAAGCTGACCCCCGAGATGAAGCTGGAAGCCGAGAAGCTGCGCAGAGAGTGGGAAACCAACCCGCGCTGGAAAGGCATCAAGCGCGACTACAGCGCCGAGGATGTGGTGCGCCTGCGGCCCAGCCTGCTGCCCGAGCAGACCCTGGCCAAAGCCGGGGCCGAGCGGCTTTGGGAACTCCTGCACACCCGCCCTTACGTTAACACCTTCGGGGCCTACACCGGGGCCCAGGCGGTGCAGATGGTGAAGGCTGGGCTGGAGGCCATCTACCTCTCGGGTTGGCAGGTGGCCGCCGACGCCAACTTGGCCGCCCAGACCTACCCGGATCAGTCCCTCTACCCCGCCAACTCGGTGCCGGCAATTGTAAAGCGCATCAACAACGCCTTGATGCGGGCCGACCAGATTGAGCGGGCTGAAGGAAAAAGCGGCCGGTACTGGTATGCCCCCATCGTAGCCGACGCCGAGGCGGGGTTCGGCGGTCCCCTGAACGCCTTCGAGCTGATGAAGGGCATGATTGAGGCCGGGGCTGCCGCGGTCCACTGGGAGGACCAGCTTTCAAGCGAGAAGAAGTGCGGCCACCTGGGGGGCAAGGTGCTCATCCCCATCTCTCAGCACATCCGCACCCTGAACGCTGCCCGGCTGGCCGCCGATGTGATGGGCGTGCCCACCCTCATCATCGCCCGCACCGACGCTGAGGCGGCAACGCTGATTACCAGCGACATAGACGAGCGCGACCGACCCTTCGTGAAGGCAGGAGAGCGCACCCCAGAGGGCTTCTACCGCTTCAAAAACGGCCTGGAGGCCTGCATTACCCGCTCCTTGGCCTACGCCCCTTACGCCGACCTCCTGTGGATGGAGACCAGCACCCCCGACCTCGAGGTGGCCCGCAGGTTCGCCGAGGCCATCCATAAGGAGTTCCCCGGCAAGATGCTGGCCTACAATTGCTCTCCCAGCTTCAACTGGAAGAAAAACCTTGACGACGAGACCATCGCCAAGTTCCAGCGTGAGCTGGGGGCCATGGGCTACAAGTTCCAATTCATCACCCTGGCCGGCTGGCACAACCTCAACTACCGCACCTTTGAGCTGGCCAAGGCCTACCGGGAGCGTGGCATGAGCGCCTTTGTGGAGCTGCAGCAGCTCGAGTTCGCTGCCGAAAAAGACGGCTTCACCGCGGTCAAGCACCAGCGCGAGGTGGGGGCGGGCTACTTCGACGAGGTGCTGATGGCCATCACCGCCGGGCAGGCCTCCACCGCGGCGCTGGCCGGTTCAACCGAGGAGGCCCAGTTCCACTAAGCCCCACACCCCACGGGAAGCCCGGGGCTTCCCGTGGGGGCCCCAACCAGCCCAGGGTTTTGACAAGGCCCCTCCTGGGGGGCTTAGCATGGTTTTTGTGACCCGCTACCGCATCCGCGCCCGGCCCACTCAGCCCTTTGCCGGCGAGCGCACCCAGGCCAGACCGGGCCGGGGGCTGGAGTTCCACGAGCTGCGCGGATATGCCCAAGGCGACGAGCCACGGTTTATAGATTGGCGTGCTTTTGCCCGCACCGGCCGGCTCTACACCCGGCGCTTCCAGGCCGAGGCCCCTGCCCGCTTTACCTTTTTCTTGGACGGTTCGCCCAGCATGGGGCTTTTGGGCAAGCAGGCCTTCGCCGAGCGGGTCTTCCGGCTCCTGGTCGGACTAGCCCGCCCGGAGGGTGTTTTTCTCTGGGGAAAAGGGCGTTTCCGAGGACAGCCCGCCCCGGTGGTGGAAGGCCCCAAAGCGCTCCTGAGCGCCCCTCGGCCCGGAGGGGTGACGGTGCTCATCACCGACGGGCTGGACGAACTAGACTGGCTGCGGCTGCTGAAGCGGCTAAGGCGGGTGGTCCTGATCCAGGTGATGGCCCCTGAGGAGCTGGCCCCCGGCTTCACCGAGGCGCTCTTGCGCGATGTGGAGACCGGAGGGCAGCTCGAGGTGGGCCCCGCCGAGGTGCGGGGCTACCAGGAGGCTCTGGAAGAACACCTCCTGCGGCTGCGAACCACAGCCCGCAGGCTGGGAAGCTACGCCTTGTTGCGGGTTGGGGAACCCATCCTGCCCGCGCTCCTTCGGCAGGGGGTTCTGGAGGAACGATAAAGGGGCCTAGAGCACGAAGGCTTCCGGCGGCAGGGTGTAGCCCAAGGGCTCCAAAAGCGCTGAAAGCCAGAACCGCTGCCACAACTCTGGGGGGAAGCACTCCCCTACCCGCAGGAGGGCCTCGGGGGAAAGGGGCCTGAGGGCCAGCACCCGGTGGTAGGGTTGGATCAGGCCCAAAGGCAGGGGCCCACCCGCGTAGATGAGGAGGTCGGCCTGGCGGGCCACAGCCTGGGCCTGGGGTTCGCTGACCGCCACCACCCCCCGCTGAGGGGAAGGAAGCTGCTGCAGAAAGGCCTCACCCTCAGGAAAGCTAGGCCCCACCACCGAAACCGCGCTAAGCCCCCGCAGGCCCAAGGCCAGCTCGGGGGACAATGGGCCCACCCAAAGGGCCTTGTCGCCCAAAGCGTAGCGTCCAATGAGCCGGGCCAGGGCTATGGGCCCTTGGTAAAAGCCCCGGCTGCCTGTGGGCTCGGGAACCACCAGATCCACCCGCCGGGCCTGGGCCGCTTCCGGCTCGAGGTGCGCGAGGTGGGCCGCGGCCCGGGCCTGCAGGGCAGGGTCCTCCAGCACGGCCCCACCCAATCCCAAGGGCAGTAGCCCTTCTAGGGCGGCCTCGAGGGGCCCCCGGGGCTCGTGAGCGTACACGAAGAGGGGCAGCTCGAGCTGCAAGACCACCGTCAGCAGGGGGGGATACCACTGGCTCTTCCCCCGGTAGAGCACCACTAGTGGACGAAGCGCGGTGTGTCCGCGAGGGCCCATACCCTACCGGAGCTCCACCACAAAACCCACGGTAAAGCGCTGAAAACTCTCCGAACCCACCACCTGGCTGAACTCCAGGTAGGGCCGGTACCCCCGCTCCGGGAACTGCAGGCCCAGTGAAAAAACGGCGTACCAACGCTCGCCAAAGCGCAGCCGCAGCTCGTTTTGGGCGGTGTAACCGGTAATGCCCAGAGCCAACCCGGCCGCCAGGTAGGGCCGCAGCAACAGGTAAAGTGGTGGGGAGTAGACCGCCTCCGCACTCAGGTAAAGCCCGCCAGGGGAGCCCAGCACCAGCTGGGAGCGGTAGTCTACCGGGAAGCCATCCAGATACATCCCCAGATGCCCCATGAAATTCCCATTGGGCCCGTTGCGCACCGAGAAGCCAAGGTCGGCCCCGCCGGCCCTACCCGACCCCCAGAACAGCAGGCCCACCAAGAAGGCCAACAGAAACCGCCGCATGCCCATACCCTACCCAACCCCAGGCCCTTTGGCAAGGAAAATCCCTTGCGCTGGGGCCTGGCCTTGGGAATACTGGGGGCAAAGCGAAAGCCTGGAGGCATGAGATGAATGTAGTCTTCCTGTCCCCCCACTTCCCCCCCAACTTCTGGCCGTTCTGCGTTCGCCTGCGGGAGGCCGGGCACAACGTGCTGGGCCTGGCCGACGCCGAGTACGACCACTTGCGCCCGGAGCTGCGCCAAGCCCTTACCGAGTACTACAAGGTGGGGGACCTGCACCACTACGACGAGCTCCTGCGGGCCCTGGGCTACTTCACCCACCGCTACGGCAAGCTAGACCGCCTGGACTCCCTCAACGAATACTGGCTGCAAACCGAGGCCAGGCTTCGCGAGGACTTTAACATCTTCGGCCTAAGGCCCGCCGAGATGGACCGCTTCAAGCGCAAATCGGTGATGAAGCAGTTCTTCCAAAAAGCCGGGCTACGGGTGGCCCGGGGCAGGGTCTGCAAGAGCGCCGCCGAGGTGCAGGACTTCATAGACGAGGTGGGCTACCCGGTGGTGGCTAAACCCGACATCGGGGTGGGCGCAGCCAAAACCTACAAGCTAACCAACGACGAGGAGCTGAAGCACTACATCGCCACCAAGCCCCCGGTAGACTACATCGTGGAGGAGTTCATCCCGGGTCGCATCGTTACCTACGACGGGCTTACCGACCTAAAGGGCCAGGTGGTGCTGGACAGCTCGCTGGAGTACTCCAAAGGCGTGATGGAGGCAGTCAATGAGGACAGCGACATCTACTACTACATGGTCCGGCAAATCCCCGAAGACCTGCGCGAGGCCGGCAAGAAGGTGGTGGAGACCTTCGGAATACGGGAGCGCTTCTTCCACTTTGAGTTCTTCCGCCTGGAGGACGGCTCACTGGTAGCGTTGGAGGTGAATGTGCGCCCACCCGGGGGGCTTACTGTGGACATGTTCAACTACGCCAACGACATGGACATCTTCCGGGAGTGGGCCAACCTGCTCACCTACGGCGAGGTAAGGGAAAAGCCCACCTACCCCTACTTCGCCACCTACGTCGGGCGCAAAGATCACATCCCCTATCGGCGCTCCCACGACCAGGTCCTGGCCGAGTTCGGACCCCTCATCGCTCACCACGAACCCATCAGCGGCATTTTTTCCGGGGCCATCGGCAACTACGGCTACATCTTGCGCCACCCTGAGCTGGATACCCTGCTGGCTGCCGCCCAGGCCATTCAGGAGCGGGCCTAGCCATGCACACCGAGTACCACAAGTGGTACAGCCCCCACCTGGGCCAGGAAATGGAGCTCAAGGTGTACGGCCACTACGGCCAGCCCATCGTGGTCTTCCCAGCCCAGAACGGCCGCTGGTACGACTGGGAGGGGCATGGGGGAATGGTGGAGGCCTGCGGGTACCTGCTCGAGGCGGGCCGGATTAAGTTCATCTGCGTGGACGGGATTGACTGGCAGAGCTGGACCAACCAGAGCGTCCCCCCTTGGGAACGGGCCCGCCGGCACAACGACTACGACGCCTACATCATGGGGGAGGTGGTGCCCTTTGTGCAGAAGAACACCGGCCTGCCCACCATGTGGCTCACCGGGTGCAGCATGGGGGCTTTTCACGCCGCTAACTTCTTCTTTAAGCATCCCGAAGCCTTTGACGGGGTAATCGCCCTCTCGGGGCTCTACCAGGTGCGGGGCTTCGTGGGGGACGAAGGGGGAATGGACGCTTACTTCAACTCGCCCCTTTGGTACCTGGCCAACATGCACGACGAGGCCCTATTGGAGCGCTACCGCCATGGGAAAAAAATCGTCTTTGTGGTCGGGCAGGGCCGCTGGGAGGAGGAGTGCATCGCCGATACGCGGGCCATGGAGCGGGTGTTGGCCGAAAAGCGCATCCCCGCTTTGGTGGAGTACTGGGGCCACGACGTGGACCACGACTGGCCTTGGTGGCGTAGGATGCTGCCCTACTACCTCGAGCGCCTGGGGGTCTGAAGCCTCACTCCGAAGGGTCGGACGCAGGGGGCTTGACCTCCACCGACTCGAGCTTGTGGTTTTTTTGGTAGTGCCCGGCCAGCTCATCTATATAGGTATCCTCACAGGGCTTGACCCCCGACAGGTAGGCGGCCCGGCCTAGGGCATGGGCCGCCACGGGCGCAGTCAGAACGATAAAGGCCAGCGTGGCCAAGGCCCGCGCGGCCACCGAGAGCTCCCAGTAGAAAACCGCCACCGCTACCAGAATGAGGCCCACCCCTAAGGTGGCGGCCTTGGAGGTAGCGTGCATCCGGTTGTAGAGGTCGGGCATCCGCACCACCCCTACAGCGGCGATGAAGAGGAAAAAGATACCGCCCAGGACCAGGGCATAAACCAGCGTCAGCATCAGGGCTTCCTCCTTGGGTGGGGTTTCTGCTCAGTCCTCCTTGTGGCCGCGGTACTCAATGTAGCGGGCCAACCCCAGGGTCGCCAGAAAAGCGAAGAGGGCCAGGGCCGTAGCCACGTCAAGGAAGGCGGTCTGGCCGCTTACCAAAGCGTACAAAGCGGCCAGGGCCACCGAGACCGTGGTGATGAGGTCAAGCCCCACCACCCGGTCGGGGAGGGTGGGGCCCCAGACAAGCCGGTAAACAGCAAAGGGCAAGGTGAGCAGGAGGGCGATAAGCGCCCCTTCCAGAAAACTCATCGGGTCACCTCCAACACCGCCTTTTCCAGGCTGTGGTGAATGGAGCTCATAACCGCCTTGGGGTCGTCCATGAACATCCCGTGGACGTAGAGCACCCTGCGGTCGGTGGAGACATCCAGGCTCAGGGTGCCTGGGGTCAGGGTGATCAGGTTGGCCAGCAGGGTGATCTCGAGGTCGCTCCGGGCTTCCAGCGGATAGGCCAAAATCCCCGGCCTGATGCGCACCCGAGGCGAGAGCACCGCCCGGGCCACCTGTAGGCTGGAGAGGAGAATCTCCCAAAACATCAGGGCCACAAAGCGGGGAAGCTTCCACGCCAGGGTGAAGTAGCGCCTCGAGGTGGGGTCAAAGAGGGAGCGGGCCAGCAAAAGCAGCAAAAAGCTGATGAAGAACCCCACCAGGAAGTTGGCCAGGGTAAAGCTCTCGGTCACCAGCATCCAAAAGATGGTGAGGAGGACGTTGTGGGAAAAAGCCCTCATCGGCTCACCCCCAGCACAGCCTGGATGTAAGGGGTGGGCTCGAGCAGCTCCCGAGCAGCCTGCTGTGAGAGGGCCATCAGGGGCTCGGCCCAAAGCCCAATACCCAGGGTCAAGACCGCGAGCAGAACCACCGGAAAGACCAGCCTTTCCCAGCCCCCCGGGACGGCCCTTTCCTCAGGGGGGGTCTTCCAGAAAACCTCAGCGAAGACCATCCCCATGGAAAGAAGGGTCAGCAGGCCTACCAAGAGCGCCACCCCCACAATCGCATAGGCCCCGGCCTCCAGCCCCGCGGCGGCCAGGGTGAACTTGGCCCAAAACCCTGAAAAGGGCGGCAGGCCGGCCAAGGAGAAGGCCGGGAGCAGGAAGAGCAGGGCCAACCCGGGGTGGCTGCGGTAAAGGCCGCCCATCCTCACCAGCACCGAGGTGCCCTGCAGGTGGTAAAGCAGCCCTGCCAGCAGGAAAAGGGCCGAGATGACCAACATGTGGTTGAGGGCGTAGAAAACCGAACCGGCCAGGGCCAGCGGGGTCAGGAGGCCCAGCCCCATAAGCATATAGCCGATGTGGCTCACGAGCTGAAAGGACAAGAGGCGGCGGAGCTCCCCCTGGGCCAGGGCCAAAAAGGCCCCCAGAAGGAGGGTCAACCCAGCCACCCAAAGGATCACCCCATGGCTGAAGGCCGGGTCTTGGGCAAAAAGCAGGGTAAAAACCCGCAGCAAGGCATAGACCCCTACCTTGGTCAAGAGCCCAGCGAAAAGGGCCGATATGGTGACCGGGGGAGCCGGATAGGAGGCGGGCAGCCAGAAGAAGAAGGGAAAGACCGCCGCCTTAAGTCCAAAGGCCACCAAAAAGAGCATGGCCAAGGCGTTTTGGAAGCCCGAGGGCAGTCCAGCCACCCGGGTGGCCAGGTCGGCCAGGTTCAAAGCCCCGGTAGAGCCGTACAAAAGCCCCACCGCCACCAGGAAGAGGACCGAGGAGAAAAGGGAGACGGCAAAATACTTAACCCCCCCAGCGAGCTGGGCCTTACCACTGCCCAACACCATCAGCACGAAGGAAGAGAGCAGGAGCACCTCAAACCAGACGTACATGTTGAAGATGTCGCCGGTGAGAAAGGCTCCGTTCACCCCGAAAAGCAGGAAATGGCTGAGGGGGTAGTAGCCCAGCCGCTCCCGGGGAAGGTCGGGCTCGGCCAGGGCAAAAAGCGCCACCGCCACCGCCACTACCCCGCCAGCCACAACCATCAGCGCCGAGAGGTGGTCGGCTACGAAGGTGATGCCAAAGGGGGCCGGCCAGTTCCCGATTTGCACCGCCTGGATGCCCCGCCGGTGCACCTCGAGGAGAAGGGCCAAGGCTGAGACCAGTAAAGCCAGGGCCCCCAGCAAGCCCAAAACGCGCTGGACCTTAGGCCGGGCCACCACCAAACAGAGCACAGCCGTGGTGAGGGGTACCAAAAGGGGCAGCACCAAGGGGCTCATACCGGTATGCGCTCCTTCTCGGGCGTAGGAGCCCGAACTTGGTCCACCGGGGAAGGAGCAGGGGCCGGCTCAAACACCTCGGGCATGGCCTCGGCGTTGAGCGTGCCCAGGGCCTGCTCGGCTTTGTAGAAAAGCACGATACCAAAAGCGGCCAGGCCAAAGCCGATTACGATGGCCGTAAGAATTAGCGCCTGTGGCAGTGGGTTGGCGATGGTCTCCAGCAGACTGCCATCCCGCTGCACAAGGGGAGGGGACTGGCTTCCCAAGCGGCCTGCAGTGAAGATGAGCAGGTTTGCGGCGTTGCCCAGCACCAGAAAGCCAATCAAAAACTGAATCAGGTGAGGCCTGAGCATCAGGTAAACCCCCACCGCCGCCAGCCCCCCCACTAGGAAAGCGATCAGGACCTCCATCAGCCCTCCTCCGACCTGTGGGCCTTGGCGGACTCCTCGAGCCCAAAAATAGCCGACAACAACGCCCCAAACACGGTCAAGTAAACCCCGATGTCAAAGATGACCGGGGTGCCCACCTTGACCCCCAGCAGGCTGAACCAGACCCCGGTCATGAGCGGTTTACCCAGGAGAAAGGCCACCAGCGCGCTCAGGAGGGCCACTAGAAGACCCCACCCCACCAGCCGCAGAGGGTGCAGGGGCAGCAGCCTGCGGGCCGCCGAAAGCCCGTGGGCCAGGGCATAAAGGGCATAGGCCCCCACCGCCACCAGCGCCCCGATAAAGCCCCCCCCCGGCTCGTTGTGGCCTCGGAACAACAGGAAGACCGAGAGTAGGAGCAAAAGGGTGAAGAGGAAGCTCGAGGTCGTCCTTAGAATCAGCGTGTTCAAGGCTTTTCCTCCCTTCTAAGACGCTGCAAAAGGGCATAAACCCCTAACCCAGCCAGCCCCACCACGGTAATCTCCCCAAAGGTATCAAGGCCACGGAAGTCCACCAGGATGACGTTCACGATGTTGCGCCCGAAGCCTTCAGGCAGGCTCTTCTCGGCAAAGAATTGGGAAAGGTGGGGGCTCATGGGCTGGGCCAGCATGGAAAGCATCAGCAGGGTCAAAACCCCCCCAAAGCCCAGCGCCACCAGCTTGTCCAAGAAACGCCCTCTGGGCACTGCCCCGATGCGGCGAATCTGCAACAGCACCAGCGCAATCAGCACGGCGGTCAGGGTCTCTACCAAAAACTGGGTGATGGCCAGGTCGGGAGCGTTCTGCAGCAGGAAAATAATCGCCACGCCGGCCCCCACGATGCCCACCACCACCACCATCGCCAGGTGGGCCCGCAGCCGGAGTGCGGCCAGCGCAGCAAGCAGCATGAGGACCAGCAAAACGGCCTGGCCAGGGTGCGGTCCTAAGGGGAGTTGGGGCCAGAAAAGCCCGTTGCCACGTAGCAAGGCCAGGCCCACCAGGACCACCAGCCCCGAAAACGTCCAAACCAGGTAGGCTCTGAGGGAGCCACTTTGCAGGAGCCGCTCGAGCCCGCTTGAAAACCGCATCAGCCCCCGCATGAGGCCCACATAGGCGCTCTCCGGTCCAGGGACCGGCTCCCGGGCCATCCAGTCCTGTAGGCGCGGGTACAGGAAATAAAGCCCCACGCCCAGGAACACCGTAAGCAAGCTCAACAGCAGTGGCAGGTTGAGGCCGTGCCAGAGCTTCAGGTGGTATTCAACCGGATGGCCCTTCACCGCGCTGGCCACAGCATCGGCCAGGGGGTTGTAAAGCCCCGGAAACAACCCCACCAAGAGGCCTAGCCCCGCCAGCACCACCGGCCCCAGCCAGAGGCTCGGGGGCCCCTCGTGCACCCCCTCGGGGGGCCGGCCTCGGAAAAAGGGCACTGTGAGGATGAGGGCCAGGGTAGCCCCCACCGCAAAACCCAGCACCGCCAGCCCAATCATCCAGGGCCGAGCCGCCTCCAAAGCGGCGCTGTAGAGCACCTCCTTGCCCAAAAAGCCCAGCACCGGCGGCAGCCCGGCCAGCGACAGGGCCGCCAGCACCACCGCCACCCCCGTAATGGGCATGGCTCGAAAGAGGCCCGAGAGCTGACCGATGTTACGGGTTCCGGCCTCGTGGTCCACTGCCCCCGCCGCCATGAAAAGCCCCCCCTTGTAGAGCGAGTGGGCCAGCAGGAAGGTGGCAAACCCCACCGCCCCGTAGTAGCTGGTAAGGGGCACCATCCCAATCGCAAAGACCAGGGCCCCCAGCGCGGCCACCGTGGAGTAGGCCAAAAGCCGCTTGAGGTCGGTGTGGCGGAAGGTCAGGGTGGCCCCGGTGAGCAGGGTGGCCAGTCCAAAGGCCATCAGGGTGCTGTTCCAGACCTCGGTGCCGCCCAGGGCGGGCTGGAGCCGGGCCAGTAGATACACCCCCGCCTTGACCATGGTGGCCGAGTGCAGGTAGGCCGAGACCGGGGTGGGGGCCTCCATGGCGTTGGGGAGCCAGAAGTGGAAGGGGAACTGGGCCGACTTGGTAAAAGCCCCTAGAAGCACCAGCACCAGCGCCCCCAGGTACCACGGATGCGCCCGCAGCACCTCGCCCTTGGCGAGCAGCTCGGAAATCTCCCACGAACCCCCCATCCCCGCCAGCAGGATGAGCCCCGCCAGCAGGGCCAGCCCACCCCCCGCGGTGACGATGAGGGCCTGGGTGGCCGCTCGGCGCGAGCGGAACTCGGTGTGGTTGAACCCGATCAGCAGATAGGAGGTGAGGCTGGTGAGCTCCCACATCACAAACAGCGTCACGATGTTGTCGGCCAGCACCAGCCCCAGCATGGAGGCCATGAAGAGCAGGATGACCAGGTAGAAGCGCCCCAGGTCGGGGTGGCCCTTCAGGTAGCCGCCGGAGTAGATCACAATGAAGGTGCCGATGCCCGTGATGAGCAGGGCAAACAGGAGCGAAAGCCCGTCCAGGTAAAAGGACAGGCTCACCCCAAGGCTGGGCACCCAGGGAACCCCGTGGCGCAGGGTCTGACCGGCGAGCACCGCGGGCAGAAAGCTGGCGAAGTACAGGGTGAGGCCCAAGGGCAAAAGGGCCAACCCCCAGCCCGCCCAGTTCCCCAGGCCTCGGTAGACCCAGGGAGCGCCCAAAGCTCCAGCGAAAGCAACCAACACAGCAGCGACCATACACAAGCTCCGGAAAAAGCCTTACACAAGATAACAAAGGGCGAAGGCCTTTGACAGCCTCCACCTAAAAACGCCGCTCGAGAGCAGCCCAGTTATTCTGGGAAATTGTATTGCAAAGCCTAGACTTCACTGCAACATTGAGAACCAGACCTTTTGGGTATCCTAAGGACATGTACGAGCTCCTGCTCACCTTTCACAACCTGGCCCGCTGGCTGGTCCTGCTGGCCGCGGCCTACCTGCTCTACCGGGCTTGGACGGGTCTGCGCCGCCGCAGCTACACCCCTGCCGACCGCCGCGCAGGGCTGGCCTACACTGCCTTAATGGACCTTCAACTCCTGGTAGGGGCTTTGCTGATGGTCTTTAGCCCCTTTATGGCCAGCCTCTACGCGGACCCAAGCGCAGCGATGAAGGCCAGCCCAAGCCGATTCTTTCTGGCCGAGCACTGGGTGCTGATGCTCCTGGCGGTGGTGCTGGTCCACTTGGGCAGCGCGCGGGTGAGGAAGGCCAGCAGCGATGAGCTCAAGCAGCGCCAGGCCCTCCTGTGGTACGGCCTAAGCCTGGCCCTGGTGCTCCTGGCAATCCCCTGGTGGCGCCCGCTCCTAAGGCTGGGCTGATGGGGCCTCCTTCACTTGTTCCGAAGCACCAGCACCGGCTTCTCCGAACGGTGCAGCACGGCTTCGGTCACCGAGCCGAGCATGAACCGGTCCAGGCCGCTGCGCCCGTGGGTTCCCATCACGATCAGGTCGTGGTCCTTGGCCTCGGCCAGGATGGCCTCCACCGGCCGGCCCTCCACGAGCTTGGCCTCGTAGGGCACCCCCGCCGCCTGGGCCAGTTCGGCGGCTTTTTGGAGGGCCTCTTGGCCCACCCGCTTGAGGTCTTCCATCAGCTCTAGCCCATACGGGAGGCTCTCGGGGCTAATCCAGAGGCTGTAGCTGACATTCTCCAACACGTACAAAAAGGTCACTTGGGCCCCGCTAAGCCTGGCCAGCTCGAGTCCCTGGCCAATGGCTTTTTGGCTGGCCGCGCTCCCATCCGTCGGCATCAAGATTTTTTTGTACATAGCTCCCCCCGGCTTGCTGCTCTACTCTAACGGATAACCCAGGGGACGAAAGCCCTGCTCAGCGGCCCCCCGCCACGAACGCGGGCAGCCCATTAACGTAACGCCCGGGCGTGCATTCTACCCAAGGGGTGGGGCCGAGCAATCTAGAATCAGCCCGTATGACCTTTAGCGAGCTTCTCTCCAGTTTGGTAGGCCGAGGGGCCTCCGACATCCACATGCACGCCGGGCTGCCCATGATGGCCCGGATACACGGCAAGCTGAGCCCTGTCACCCAAAGCCCCCTCACCCCTCAGTACACCGAGGCCCTGGTGGAGATGATGTGCAACGAGCGGCAAAAGCTGGTCTTCTCCGAGCGCAACCAGGTGGACCTGGCCTACTCGGTCCCCGGGGTAGCCCGTTTCAGGGTCAACCTCTTCCGCCAGCGGGGCTCGGTGAGCTGCGTGATGCGGGTGGTCAACTCCGACGAGGACCGGCTCAAAATCGTCTCGCTTCCGCAGGAAACCCTTCAGTACTTCCGCGACCAGGAAAAGGGCCTGGTGCTTGTAACAGGCCCCACCGGGTCGGGCAAATCCACCACACTGGCCCGCATCATTGACGAGATTAACCAGCAGCACGCCAAGATGATCATCACCCTGGAGGACCCCATTGAGTACCTGCACAGGAGCAAAAAGTCCATCGTAGTGCAGCGGGAAATCGGGCAGGATGTTCCCAGCTTCAAGGACGGCCTGGTGGCGGCCATGCGCCAAGACCCCGACGTGATCATGATTGGGGAGATTCGGGACCACGCCACGGCGGCCGCGGCCCTGGAAGCGGCCCAGACCGGGCACCTGGTCTTTTCCACCCTGCACACCCTAGACGCCGTGCGCACCGTCAACCGGGTGCTTGACCTGTTTCCACCCCACGAGCGGAACGTGGCCCGGATCCTCTTCGCCGAGTCGCTGGTGGGCATTGTCTCTCAACGCCTGCTGCCCAGCAAGCAAGGCGGGCGGGTCTGCGCCATGGAGATTCTCAAGGGAACCCTGCGCATCCGCGACCTGATTAAGGACCCTGAGCGCACCCACGAGATCTATCAGGCCCTAAAGGACTCCTCGCTGGACGGCATGCAAACCTTTGACGACCATCTAGCCGAGCTGTACGCCCGCGACCAGATTGACCTGGAAACCGCCCTAGCCCACGCCACCAGCGCCCAGTACGTCAAGGTGAAGGCGCTGCAGATTAACGCCGCCCGGCAAACCCTAATTGACGAGGCCGCGGCGCAGGGCAACTGACCGGCCCGCCTTGAGCTCTCCTTAACCCTAGAAAAGCGCCCGCCTCCCCGCGATAGACTAAGCCTGGTCTTATGGGGAGCTGGAGGCAGCGCATCTTTTTGGCCTGGGTTGGGCTGGCCTTGCTGGGCTGCGGGGAGGTGGGCGAAACCTCCACCCCAGGCGGGGGCAGCGTCCCGGTACTCCCGCCCATGAGCGGCCGCACCATCGTTTACCAGCCAAGCGATGAGGACTTCCTCAACCCCGAGCGGGGCTTTCACGTGGCCTTCCAGCTCCAGGAGTACAACGACTACCGCACGGTGCGTTCAGGGGGCTGGTTCGGCCTTCCAGCCAGCGTGGTCTTCGCCTACGTGAGCCTATACGAGTACCGCAACAGCGACATCCCCCAAAGCTATCTGAACCACCTGCGGGGCCGGCTGGAAAATGCCCGGCAGGGCGGGGTGAAGCTCATCCTGCGGCACTACTACGCCTTCCCCGGCAAGACCGGCCCAGAGGACGCGCCCCTAGACCGGATGCTCCGCCACATTGAGCAGCTCCAGCCCCTCTGGCACGAGTACCAGGACATCATATGGGCCGTGCAAGCTGGGTTCATCGGGCTATGGGGGGAGTGGCACAGCTCGAGCCACGGCCTGGACCGACCCGAAAGCGAAGACCGGCTGGTGCAGGCCCTGCTCCGGGCCCTCCCCAGCAGCATCCCCCTTCAGCTCCGCTATATGGAGGATATCATCCGGCTCTTCCCCGAGCCGCTTTCCTCCGCTCAGGCCTTTAGCGGAAGCGACCAGGCCCGCGTGGGCCACCACAACGACTGCTTCTTAGCGGGAGAAAACGACGCCGGCACCTATAGCTGGAACCAGTGGGATGCCCAAAAGGCCTACCTGGAGAGGATAACCCGCTTTGTGCCGGTGGCTGGCGAGACCTGCCAGGTGAACTTTGGCCATTACCGCCAGGCCTGCAGCGTGGCCCTAGCCGAGCTGCGCCGCTTTAACTGGCAGGTTCTGAGCGGAACCTGGTACCAGCCCGTGCTGGACCGGTGGAAGCGGGAGGGCTGCTACGACGAGGTTGCCCGCCGGCTGGGCTACCGCTTCCGGCTGGTGCGGGCCATCATCCCCGAGCAGCTCAGCCGGGGTGGAAAGCTGGAGATGGGCCTAGAAATCGCCAACGACGGCTTTGCCAACCCCGTCCGGCCCAGGCCGGTGCGCGTCCTGCTGCGCAACCGGGGCAGCAAGGAGGTTTTCCGCTTCCCTCTGAACGCCGACCCCCGAACCTGGGAACCCGGCAAGACCCAGGCCCTGGTCCTGGAGGCCAGGCTGCCCGGGGAGATGCCAGCCGGGGAGTACGAGGTGCTCCTCCACCTACCCGACCCTGCGCCGAACCTAGAAGGGCGCCCGGAGTATGCGATCCGCCTGGCCAACGTGGGGGTCTGGGAGCCCAACACCGGCTACAATCTCCTCCAGCACACCCTCCGGGTGCAGTAGGCCTACACCCGAACCCCCTCCCCGCCCCAGCTCGAGTAGGCGTAAAAGCGGCCCCGCTCCCCCCTCAGGTAGTCCATCAGCGGCTCCAGTAGGGGACGGTGCTCATCCAGCTTGACAGCCACCTCCTCTGCGGTGAAAAAGCGGGCCTCCACAATGTGCCCATCAGGGTCCTTGGGGTTCAGAAGCCCCTCGTACTCGGCCCGAAAGGCCACCGCCAGCGTGCGCTCGTGCCGGCGGGCGTCCTCCACCTGCACCAAATAGGCCAGATGCTGGATGGTCCGCACCCTAAGCCCGGTTTCCTCCCGCACCTCCCGCTCCACCGCCATGAGCAGGGTCTCCCCGGCCTCCACCATCCCTCCGGGCAGGGTATAGCGCACCCGACCCCGGCGACCCCAGTCGTTGGCCACCAGCAGAACCCGTCCTTGCCTGTCCATCAGGATGGCTGCCACCACCAAAAGGTCACGCCGCAACCCTTGCATCGCGGGCCGCCTTTCCCCTTAGGCGGACTGGGAGGCCGCGGATTGCGAGAGGGCCTCGAGCTGCCGCTCCTGGTCGGCCTTGCGCAGGGCCTCGTGGAGTTTAGAAAGGTCGCCCGAGAGCACCCCCTCCAGGTCGTGGGTGGTGAAACCGATGCGGTGGTCGGTCACGCGAGACTGGGGAAAGTTATAGGTGCGAATCTTCTCACTGCGCTCGCCCGCGCCAATCTGGGCCAGGCGGCTCTCCCTGCGCTTGGCCGCCTCCTCGGCCCGCTTCATCTCCAAAAGGCGGGTGCGCAGGATGGAGAGGGCCTTTTCCTTGTTCTTAATCTGGCTGCGGGACTCCATGCAGGAAACGATCAGACCGGTGGGCTTGTGGAGTACCTGCACCGCCGAGTCGGTGGTGTTGACCCCCTGCCCCCCCGGCCCCGAGGCCCGCGAAACGGTAATCTCAAGGTCGGCGGGGTCTATCTCCACGTCCACCTCCTCAGCCTCGGGCATCACCGCCACGGTGGCGGTGGAGGTGTGGATGCGGCCTTGGGTCTCGGTGGCTGGAACCCGCTGCACCCGGTGCACCCCCGCCTCGTACTTCAGGTAGCCGTATGCGCCGGGGCCGCTCACCCCAAAGACCACCTTGGAAACCCCCCCTAGGTCGGTCAGGGAGGTGTCCAAAACCTCCACCCGGTACCCCCCCCGGCGGGCATACTCCATGATCATGTCCCGCAACTCGGCGGCAAAAAGGGCCGCCTCCTCCCCCCCCGTACCCGCCCGAACCTCCACGATGGCGTTCTTCTCGTCTAGGGGGTCTTTGGGCAACAAGAGCAGCTCCAGCTCCCCCTCGAGCCTGCGGATGCGGCCCTCCAGTTCCTCTAGGTCGGCCCGGGCGATCTCCTCAAGCTCAGGGTCGGACAAGAGCTCGCGGGTTTCCTCCCGCTGGGCAAGGGCCTGCTTATAGGCACGGATGGTCTCAATGAGGTGGCCCATCTCGGCGTAACGCTTGGTGATGCGTTGGTACGCCGTGGGGTTGGCCAGCACCGCTGGGTCCGCCAATTGCTGCTCCAGGGTCTGGTACTCCTTTTCTAAAGGCTCGAGCTTCTCCAACATAGGCGGTCACTATTCACCAGGATACCGCTTCCCGCACCCCCCCGTAGCGGGCCCCTTTCCCAAAGCCGGGTAACACCCGGCTTAACGCCCCCCTGGGCTTGCAGACGCAGCTTTTAGGGCCTCCTTTGGCCAACAAGCGTGCTTTCACCCATAGATAATGCCCAGGGTAACTGGCCTTTCATGCACGCAGACGGCTTTTGCCCTACAAAGTCAGGTATGCGACCGATCTTGCTTGCTTGGGCCGCGGCCATCCTGCTCCTGAGCGGCTGCAGCCAGACCGCTGTGATGGCCGCGCTTTCGGAACAGATAAAGCACCCCATCGCCACCGCCACCCTAGACGCTGGGAACAATGGACTAGCCGCCTACTACTGCAGGCGGGTTTTCTGTGCCGGGGATGACGCACAAAACCAACGGGTAGGGGGCTTCTTAGCCTTTGACCTAAGAGGGCTGGAGCCCCCCCAGGACCTCAAGGCCACCCTCCGCCTCTACCAAGGCGAAGCCCGCTCCGTCTACGCGGAGCTGGGCGAACTCTTCGTGGAACGGATTCAGGTTGAGGAATTCAGGAGCCCCGAGGCCCTCGAGGCCCCCGCCCTCACCAGCCAGACCAGCCAGGCCGATGGGGAGGGGTACCTCGAGCTTGACGTCACCCAAGCTTTCCAGCAGGCCTTGGCCGAAGGGCAGACCACACTGCAGTTTCGGCTGCGCTTTAGCCGGCCCACCAACGGGAACCACCGGGGCGACCTGGCCATTTTCGGCGCTAAGGAGGAGTACAAGCCCGCGCTAATCCTGCGCTAGGGTACCCGCACGGTCTGGTTCAGCCGGTTGTACCCCGTGCCAGCCTCCCAGAGGCCCGCGTTGGCCAAACGGATGGCGTACTCTGGGCGGTTTTGCAGGCCCTGGGCCGCGTCGGGCAGGTGCAGCAGAAGCTCGTAGTTCCCTGAGGGGATGCCCGCAGGCAGCGGCTCGTCCACCAGCAGGGTCTGGGTGCTGCCGGGGTACCAGCGGCGCACATCGGTGTTCACTCCCACCGTGTAGACCTGGCCCCCCGAGCCCCGCAGGACCACCCGAACCGGCCGGGGGTTGAAGGGCGCCGCCCAGCCGTCGTTGCGTAGGACCAGGCGCAACCGGAGCCGCCGGCCCTCGGCTACCTCCGGCACCACCGACTCCACCAAGACCAGCCGGTAGCCCAGCCTGCGGGCGATGGTGTCGTAGATGCCCCATTGCCGCCAGCGATCCACGTTGCCAAAGTCGTTGGCGATGAAGCTCCAGTTGAAGCGGGCCAGCTCGGCGAGTTGGCCTTCGGGCGTCCGGCGCCCATAGGGGTCGTAGCCCTGCTCCGGCACGTCCCCACACATCTCGCCCCCCACCGGCATGTAGCGGGCCATGCTCTGCAAATAGTTGCGGTCGGCGGTACGCTGCGGGTCATCCCAGGCGTAGGTCCCGGCGTCGGACTGGTTCACCATAAAGCAGTCGTTGTGGTGCCCAAGCCGCGAGGCGATGTGGCTCGGATTGAAGGCCTCGGCCTCGGTGAAGCCGCTCGGGACAAAAAGTCGCAGGTCGTTCACGTAACGGAGCTGTATCTTCCGCTCCTGGGGAACCGCCCGGGCCAGGGCGTAGAGAATCTCCCGCTTGTCTCCATCGGAGAGGCCGCTGTGGGAGTGCCACTCTCCCCAGGCCCCCACGAACCCGGCCTGCATCACCGCGATAACATCGGCGTTGTCCCGCAGCAGCGGGGTGAGCTGCTCAATGTGCTGGAGAATCTGAGCCCTAGAAGCGGTGGCGGTCCCACCCCAGGTGTACCAGAAGCGCACCGAGGCCTTGACCCCGGCCTGGCGCATCTGGGCGAAGCGGGCACCCAGCTGGGCGATGTAGCCGTCGTCAATGCGGCTAAACTGGAAGGGCTCCAGGCTGATGTAGGCGTGAATCATGCTGTAGCCCCGGGAGCGCATCCCGGCCAGGTCCAACCCCGCCAGGCTGCGCGAGCCGATGGCGTAGCCGAACTGCACCCCCGGTCGGAAGCCCCGCTCGGGGTTGAGGAAGACCTCGTCGGTGGCCGCGTAGGTCACGGTCTTACCGCTCAGCGGGGAGGGGCTGCCCGTGCTCGAGCCCGCCTCGGCCTCGCTTTGGGTCTGGGCCCCGCAGGCCGCCAGCAACAAGGCCAGCAAGGGGGCAAGCCAAGGGTAGGGGTATGGCTTGTTCGCTCTCACGCCGAAAGGCTAACGGGTGTCCTTTGGCGTGACGTTAGTTGGAGATTAAGTAACGTTTAGACCCCAAGCCTTACAAAAAGCCCAATCTAAAGAGATTTTTAGCCGTTTCTAAGCAAGCAACAGCTGTCCCTCTAGGGGCGCGTCAAGGCCCCTTCCAGGGTCTTCTCGTAGACCTCGAGGTAGCGGGGCAGCACCACCTCGGGACGGAAGTGGGTGATGGCCCGCTCCCGGGCGGCCTCACCCATGTTGCGCCGGCGGGTGCGGCTTTGCAGAATTTCCAAGCTGGCCTCCAGCATCGCCTGGATGTCCCCCACAGGGCACAAAAGCCCCGTCCGCCCATCCTCCACCAGCTCCGGCAGCCCCCCCACCCGGCTGGCCACCACCGGCACCCCGCTGGCCATGGCCTCCAGGGCCACCAGACCAAAGGACTCCTGTTCTGAGGGCAGCAGCAAAAGGTCAGCCACGCTCATGAACTTCTCTATCTGCGGGGTGGACTCTAAAAACTGCACCCGGCCGGCTATCTCCAGCTCGTGGGCCAGCTCAATGGCCTCCTGGCGCAAAGGCCCCTCCCCAATCATGAGCATCCGAGCAGGCATCCGCTCGGCTATACCAGCAAAGACCTGCAACGCATCCAGCGGGCGTTTGACCGAGCGGAAGTTAGAAACGTGCAGCACAATGGCCTCCTCGGGCTGGGCAAAGCGGGCCCGGTACGCGGGGTCGCGGTTGGGCTTGAAGCGCTCAGGGTCCACCCAGTTGTAGATCACCTCGATCTCACGCTCCACCCCTAGTTTGGCCCGGGCGTCCTGGGCCAAGGAGTGGGAAACCGCCGTTACCGCATCCGAGGTGCGCACGGCGTGCCGGGTGGTTCTGGAGAAGGCCGGTTCCTGGCCCACCAGGGTCACGTCGGTACCGTGCAGGGTGGTCACCACCTTGATGGGCAAGCCCATTTCACGGGCCAGGATGGCGCTGGTGGCGTGGGGAATGGCGTAGTGGGCGTGCACCAGCTCAATGCTGTGCTGTTCAATCAGCTCTGCGATGGAGTTGGCCGCGGTGATGGGGGTAAGGGGTTCCCGGAAGAGGGGGTAGTCGGCCGAAAGCACCTGGTGGAAGTGCAGCGAGCCGGCTCCTAGGGGCTTCTTAAGAAGCCCCAGCCAGCGGGCCACGCTCTTGCGCGACTCCTGGAAGATGCGGCCCAACCGGCCCACAGGGTTCTGTCCGGTGGAGAGCAGGTTGCTGCTCAGGCCCATCTGGCTAAGCCGCTCCTCGGTCAGACGGAAGGGCCGCTCGGTGGCCACCACGTGTACGGTGTGGCCCAGCCCGGCTAGGGCCAGCGCCAACTCGGTGGCCACCACCCCAGAGCCCCCTGCGCTGGCGTGGCAAAGAATGGCAACCTTCATCGGACCTCCTTTCAAGACCCCCATGAGCTCATCCTGCCTGCGCTGGTTCAGCGCAGCTTCAGGCGGAGCAGCGTCTTAGGGGTGAGTGTACGCTACCGCCAAAGGATGAGAAATTCAGTAGGCTCACCTTTCACCTAGGGTACAAGGCCAGCCCGCTCACCACCGGGCGTACCCCCAGCGGGCCCCCGTTGGGGTTCTTGAGCTGGCCTTTGACCCATAGCTGGGCCGAACCGCCCCCATCCATGCGGATCGCCCCCCAAAAGCCCATCTCCTGCAAAACGCGGGCCAGCGCCTCGGGGCGCATGGGCTCGGTCACGATAAAGAAGAGGCCGCCGTCCTGCGTCCAGGCCACTGCCGACTGCGCGGCCACCGCCTCCACCGGGGCCCGGTCGCGGAAGGGCTCGGCGGCGGGGTCAAAAACGTTGGCCCCGGCCTGGATGAGCAAAGGCCCGGCTTCCAAAGCGTAGCTCACCGGGGGCTCGAGCCGCACCAAAAGCCTAAGCCGCTCCCCGGTGCGGGCCAGGGGCTCGGCCAAAGGGAAGCCCAAGGCCCAGTGGCCCTCGGGAAGCTCCGCAGGGGCCGGGAGGGTGGCCACGATGCGCTCACCCTGCACCAGGTGCACCCCCTCCCCCGCCCGGCCCACCGCCCCCGGCAGGGTGTAGGCGGTGTAGCGGGCCCGGGCCAGGTTCAGCCCTACCCGCACCTGCCTCCCATCCGGGAGCTCCACCCAGGCGGCGAACTGGGGGCGGCCCGCAAAGACGCTCTCCCCTTCCCAGAAAAGCGCGCTGCGGCCGTAGGGGAAGCTCAGGGGCACCCCCTCCCGCACCCAAAGGCCGATCGGGGTGGCGGTGCGGCCGTCAAAGTAACCGCCGTTGAGCAAGGCCAGGGCCCCCGGGGCCATCTCCGGCAAGGGCCGGCGCTCCCCTGGCCGGCCCACCGGCTCCATGCGCCAGCGACCCGGCAGGGCCTGAAGGGAGTAAATGCGCACCGGCTCGGGCGTCCAGGCCCACCGCTCGCGGTAGAAGAAGCCCGGGGCCACCTCCTCCTCCCGCTCGGGCTCGAGGTAGTACACGTCCAGCACGTAGCGGCGAGGGTTGTCCAGCAAAAAGCTGCGGTAGCGGTAGAGGCGGCCCGGCGGGGGCACCAGGGTGAGCTGGGTGGCCTCCTTCTCGTAGCGGAAGCTCAGCCCAAGGCCTGGAGGCCGCACCTCCTCCAGCCCCGGCAAAAAGTAGGGCAGGCCCAGCTCGAGCCGGCCCGGATAGGGCGTCAGCTCGGAGAGCACAGGCTGTACCACGTCGCCCCCGGGCAGGTCCAGCACCAGGCGCAACCTGCGGCCATCGGCCGAGTAGCGCACCCCGGCCTCTGGGGCCTGGACCAGCCCGGCTGCCCGCACCACCTCTAGGGGGAGCCGGTCCCCTTCCGGTGGGGGCAGCCCCGCCTCCAGCGGGGGGGTCCAGCCCAGGCCGGGCACGTAGGTAAAGCGCAGCTCACCCCGGCGGAAGGTGGTAACCTCGCCTTCCTGGACCACCTCCAGGCCAAAGCGCCCGGCGGGCAGAAGGCGGGGTGGCCCGCCCACTTGGGCGCAGGCCACCAGGAGGAGAAAGCTCAGGGCAATCGTCAAGCGCCGCACAGGCCCATCTCACCCCACCCGGGCCCTTTTTGGATGAGAGGCCCCTCAGGGCACGGAGGCGCAGGCCCTGGCCGGGGTGGGGTTGCTCACCGTGGAGTCAAGGGGGGTGAGGGTGAGGCAGACCTCCTGGCCCCTCCGCCCGTCCAGGCGCATAAGTGCCGTGTACACGGGTTGGGCCCGGTCGGTCTGAATCTCCGCGTAGGGCAGGCCGATGGCTTGCTCCCCAACCTGGGCCTCCACGCGGTACCGCTTGGCCCAGCTCCACTCGGCAAAGGTGAGCTGCAGGGTCTCAGGCCCAGCCGGGTCAAGGCGCAGCAGGGTCATCTGGCGGGGCTCCTGGTTGCGGTAGCAGGCCCGGGTGCGGGCCAGGCTGTAGGCCTGGCCCCCTTCCAGCTCTATCCGCAGGGTGTCGGTCTCCAGGCCCGGCGCGGCGCAGGCCTTGGCCTGAAGGCTAACCTGTACGCTTTGCCCAGGGACCAGTACCCCGTCCGGGGGCGCGGCCCCGGCCAGCCAGCCCCCGCCCACCTCCATCCTCAGCACCCGCAGCGGCACTGCCCCCACGTTGCGGAGCTCTTGGGATAGAGGGTAGGCCCCGGTCTGGGTGGTCTGGTGGAACCAGCCCTGTAGGCGCAAAAGAGGCGTTCCGTAGTACGTTTGGATGGCGGTGATATCCCCCTGGCTCAGCCCCTGGCGCTGCCCTATCCGCTCCAGGGGTACCCCGTTTTTGGGCCGGATGGTGGGCTCTCCGTTTACGGAGAAGGCCCGGGCTGAGTAGTGCATGATAGAGTCGTAGTCGTACGGCCCTTGGAGCTGCCCGTTGAGGCCAATCTTGTCAAAGTTGTGGCGCTGGTCTTCTCTGATGTTTTCCCAGAGAATCTCCACGTACTCGTCGCGGTCGGCCCGGCTCTGCTCGTGCCAGAAGCCCAGGGCGTGCAGGATTTCGTGCACTACCGTGCCCACAAGGGGCACCCCGTCCTGGCCGCAGTAGACGTCCAGGTTCTGCGGCCCGCCCACGCGCCCTATCCGTGACCAGCAGCTCCCCGGGTCGCCGTCCACCATAAACTGCACGTAGTCGGCCTCGCTGGTGCGCTCCACGAAGCGGATGGGGGTCTTTTCCTCAATGTGGGCGATGGCCTGGCGGATGCGCTCCCGCTGGGCCTCGTTCACCTGGGGGTCCACCGTGTAGGGCACCCGCCCCCCGGGCCACAGGTAGCCATAGGAGAAGGGCTCAAAGGTGAACCCGAGCGCCCCAACCCCCTCGGGCCGGGCCACCCCCTGTCGCGGAACCAGGATGTCCCCCTCCACCAGAAGGTGGTGGGGGTCGTCCGGGATCACCTGGCCCATGAGCTGCGCCTCGCGCCCGTCCGGCAGGGCCACCCAGACCGGCTCCCAGTGCACCTCTTGGCCCCGCTCAGGACCGGTGAGCTGGGCGCAACCCGCCAGCAACAAGGCTAAAATCCACACCCTTCGCATCGTTCACCTCCCGCACCCAGCCAGGCAGGGGGCCGCGGCCAGGGTGAAGTCCAGGGTTCGCTCCAACGTCCCCACCCGCACGCTCAGACGGGCCGGAGCGGCTAGGTAGGACCACACCTGTCTCACCTCCGGCCCCTTAAGCTCCAGCACCAACCGCTCGGGGCCGGAGCGCTCGGGCAGGTAGCGGTAGGCCACCTGGTCCACTGCGCCGCCCACCAGGGCCCCACTCAGGACCACCGACCAGGCCGCCGGGGGTGCGTTGAAACCCCCCGTGGGCCGCAGCCCCACGGCCAGCTCCACGGTCGTTCCCGCCGGCACCACCACCGGGTCGGGCACCTGGCCCATGGAAAACTCGCCCACCCGGGCCTCAAAGCGGGCCTCCACCCGCCGATCCTGGGCCATCTGGAGGGTACAACCCCCGTAGCCCGCACAATCCCCTGCCCAGCCGGCGAAGAAGAAGTTCCCCTCGGGCCAGGCCCGGAGCTCCACGGTCTGGTCGGGGCCCAGGCGGTAGGTGCAGGCCTGCCCGGAGGGACAGACCTCGCTCTTCCCGCTATAGCGGAGCTCCACCCGGCCCCCTTGGCCCACCTGCAGGGCCAGCTCCTTCAGGTTCAGGCTGGCCTGGGGCCCGCTGCAGGCTGCAAGTCCACCCACCAACCACAAGAACACCCAATGCCGCACGGTTCACCTCCTATAAGGCCCGGCCAGCCCGGAGGCTGGCCGGGAACCAGAACCTAGCTCATGGCAGGGTGCACGCCGTATTCAACAAGTCCACCTGCCCGTAGAGTCCGTTCGCATCCCCGTAGTCGGTGCCGTTCCCTGCGGGAGGGAAATCAAAAAGCACTTGGCCGCTTGAGGAGCAGTGTACCTGGCCCCCCGCATCTATGGCCAGGAAGTAGTACCGCCCCACCATTGGAGGCACCGCCGGCACCAGGATGCGGTAGCGCCCAGCACTGTCGGCGATGGCGATGTTGAAGGCCAGGAGGTTGTCCCGGTTGAGCACCGCCAGCACCAGGGCGCCCGATTCGGTCTGGCCGTAGAGGTGGTACATGTCGTCGGCCAGGATTTGGCCATTCCCATAGTTCAGGTCGCTATCGCCCAGGGTGCTAAGGGGGTTATTCGGGTCGATGGCCGCCTCCAGGTGGAAGGTGGGGAAGAGGGGGAAGCCCAGCTTGGTGAGGTCAAAGAGGCCCACATCGGTCATGAGGGAGAGGACGTTCTGCGCAGCCTGACCCTTCTTTTTGGCGGTCTGCACCACGTAGCGTCCCACGCCCTCACCCGCCTCGGTGCCGTACTCCAGGGTGCCCAGGCCTAGGAGGTCGGCGGTGGCGTTCTCCAGGTCGTTGGGGTTGCTCACCTCCAGGGTCAGGCCCAGGGCGTACTGGTACATGAACTGCTGGGCCCCGTCGGGGTTGTAGCCCCCCATCCCACCGCTCGCACTCAGGCCGGGAATGTCCCACTGGAAAGTAGCCTGCACCTTAGGCCGGGCGGTGTTGGCCGCGTCGCCGCAGTTGTCCACCGGGTTGATGACCCCATCCCCGTCGCTGTCCGTTTTGAAGGTGTTCTGGGTGGCGCTGTCGGTTTTGAGGCCGGCGGCCGTCACCTGGCTTTGCGCCGAGGCGTTGTGGCCGGTGTCCTCGCTGGCGGCAAAGAGCCCCACCTTCTGGGGTGCGGCCAGGCTGGCCCCGCTGGCCTGGGCGGAGAAGTTGAACAGGGCCAGCTTGTTGTCGCTGCTGTTCTGGGCGTTCTTCTGGCCCTTCTGGCCGTTCGTAGCGGTGGCTGGGGTGGGGTCTACCTCCAGAGGGCTCTCGCAGATGGTGGAGTTCCCCTCCTGGTGGGCCACCACCAAGAGGGTGTCCTGGCCGGTGGGCACATCCCCCTCAAAGTTGCCCTGGGCGTCCACATCCATCTGGGCCACAATCTTGCCGTCCTTGTCCACCGCCACTACCTTTTTCTCGTCGGTGTCGAAGAGGGCCTTCTTGCCAGCCTGGGTCGCCAGGGCCTCTGAGAGCACCAGGGCGTTGAGCCCGCGGATGGGATCCTGCTGCAGGCCCAGCCGCTGGCGCAGCAGCTGGTTCACCCCCTGCACCCCCAGGCTCTGCAGGAGCTGAAGGCCCTGGGGGGCCTGCTGCGGGCTCAGGCTGTACTTCGTGCCCCCGTTCAGCGACCCCTGGACGCGGGCGTTGTTCCCTCCACCGCCCCCGCAGGCCGCCAGGGCGAGCACCCCAGCCAGCGTAAGAAGAATCCCTAGACCACTCCTCCTCTGGTTCATAGGCTTGCACCTCCGGCTCCTACCCTAGCGGCTCTCCCCTTACAAAACCCTTAACCGCAGGGCCTAGGGCCCCAAAGCCCGGCCCACATCCAGCAGGCGCATCTCGCAAGCCTGGGGGGCGCAGTTCTCCGGTGGCAGGGGCTGGGCCCGGCTGCGCAGCCGCTCGGCCAGGCCGGCAGGGGACAGGCCGGGTTCGCGGGAGAGGAGCAAGGCTGCCGCCCCGCTCACCAAAGGCGCGGCAAAGGAGGTGCCCTGGGCGTAGACATACCCCGGGGCCCCTTGGGCAAACCCCAGGCTGAGCAGGCCGTCGGGCTGGCCGTCGTTGTCGTCGTCGCGTGAAAGCGCCCCACCGGGCGCGTAAAGGTCTACCCGGGGGCCGTAGTTGGAGTAGCTCGCCCGCCGGTTCAGGGCGTCGGTGGCCCCCACCGCCACCACCCCGGGGCAGGAGGCCGGCTCAAAGCCCTCCGCAGGGCGGTTCTGGTTGCCCGCCGCGGCCACCAGCACCACCCCCAGGGCCAGCACCCGCTGGGTGGCCTCGTACCAGGGGGAGCCCGGCGGGCAGCTCCCCTCCCCGCCAAAAGAAAGGTTGATCGCCCGCACCGGATAGGGGTTGAGCGGCACCCCGGGCACCGGCAGCCCAGCCAGCCACAGGAGGGCCTCTATAGCATCGGCGTCCTCCCCCTCAGACCCGCCAAAGGCCCGGGCCATCACCCCCCTAGCCCCCCAGTGCACCCCGGCGATGCCCCTTTGGTTGTCGCTTCGGGCCAGCATCAGGCCTATCACCTGGGTGCCGTGAAAGCCGGTTGTCTCTCCCTTCTGCAAGGGCTCGCTGGGGTCGGGGTCGCGCCCATCGCAGTCGCCCGCTGCCTGGGGGTCGCTCACGAAGTCGTACCCCTCTACCCCCTCCAGGTCGGGGTGGGGCAGCACCCCGGAGTCCACCGCCCCTATCCAGATGGGCTTCTCCGCCCCGGTTTCGGTGTCCCAGGCCTGCTCCATGCCGATGGCCCGCAGGTACCACTGCCGGGGGTAGAGGGGGTCGTTGGGCTGCCGGAAAAGGCGCAGCCGCCGGTGGCGCAGCCCAGCCGGGGCGGGCCCCTCCCGCAGGCGGTAAAGGTCGAAGCCGGGCAGGGCCGAGGGGCGCACCCGCTCGAGCCCGGCCGGCACCGAGGTCCCCTCCCGCAGCAGGTAGGTGGCGCCGCCGGCCGCAGCGCAGGCCCGCACCACCCGCAGGGCGAAGCCCAGCCGAAGCTCCCCCCGCCCCCAGCGCACCCACAGGGCAGGGGTATAGTCGCCCGCGGGGGTCTCGGGAGGAACCCGCAAAGGGAGGTCAAGCGAGGTGGGGTAGGCCACCTCCAGGGCCTCCTGGCCCAGGCTAAGCCCCTCGGGCGGCCCCTCCAGGGCCAACCGCACGGCGAAGGAGGCCCCCGGAGGAGGGTTCAGCCGCAGCCGCAGCGCGGCGCTTCCGCCGGCGTCGGCCACCAAGCGGGGGGGCTCGAGGAAGGCCTCGAGCCCCCGCTCCCCGGCGCAGCCGGCCAGCGCCAGCCCCAGGCCTAGGAGGACAAACCGCTGCATTCAGCGCTCAGGGGTAGACCCGCAGCCCCGCGCGCATGTTAATTGCGAAAACGGTCTGTCCGCCAAACGTCACAGTAGGCAGGGTGTCCACCACCAGCGAGACATTCCGGTTGACAGGGTATTCCAGCCCCACTTGCGCCTGCACGGCAAAGGTGGTGGTTCCCCCACCGAAGTTGGCCCTAAAGCCCAGCCCCGCCTGGGGTATGATGCCCGAGCGGCCAAAGCTAAAAAGCGCGCCCGCCGACAGATTAAAGCTGGCGGTACCTTGCTCTACATTTATCCCAGCTCCACCCTTGAGGCCAAAGGGCCCCGCCAGCTCCTTCACGCCGCCCGAAAGATCCAGCTGCAGCCCAAACTGCGTGGGGTTGGTGAAGGTAAGGTCTATGCTCGAGGTCGATCCTTCCAAAAAGGCCCTTCCCTGAGCGAAAGCCGAGAGCACCAGCAAGAAGCCAATCCAGACCAGCTTTTTCATCCCTAACCTCCTAAACGGCATTGCGCCAGGGCTAGGTTAGCCAAGGGGGGCTTACAAAAACCTTAACTGGGGTGTGCGAAATACCCCACAAAGCCCCATCGGGAGCGATAAGATGACCCACAGTATGGCCCTAAGCTGGAGTTCCCCCACGTTCCTGGTGCGCGAAAGGCTGCTGGAGCTCCTGCCCATGACCACCGGATACGTGGTGTTGTTGCAGGCCCCGGCGGGTTTTGGCAAGAGCGTGCTGGCCGGTCAGCTCGCGGCCCGGCTGGGCTGGCGCACCCTTTGGGCCTCGAGCCTCCTCGGTGACCCTAAGGACCAGGTGGCACGGGCCTTGGGCCTGCCTTCCGAAGCCCCATGGGCCCCCCTCATTGAGACCCTGGCCCAGGAACCCACCCTCTTGGTGCTGGAAGACCTGCGGGGCGACGAAGCCCTCTCCCCCCTCCTGCGCACCCTACCTGCGCTGGTGCTCCTGGCCAGCCGGGAGGCTTTGGGCTATCCTGAGCTGCCCAAGCTCCGGGCTGAGGGGCGTCTGATACAGCTTGGGGCCCTGGAGCTGGCCTTCACCCCCGAGGAGGCCAAGGCCCTCTTCGCCGGGCGGGACGACTGGGAAAAGGCCTACCGGATGACCGGGGGCTGGCCGCTGCCCCTCTACCTCTCGGCCTTCACCCAAGAACCCCCCGACGCCTCAGCCCTGCTGCGCGGACTGCGGGACAGCCTGTCCCCACCCGCCTTTCGCGAAGGGCTGTTGATGAGTGTCCTGCTCTACCTGCCCGAGGGAATAGCCACCGAGGCCACCCACGAGCTCTTCCAAAAGGGCCTGGTGCGCAAAACCCCAGAGGGCTTCCAGCTTCACGACCTGCTCAAGCGCATGGCCCAGCAAAGCCTGATCCAGGAGGTACGGGCGGTAGTGCGGACCGAGCAGACCCGGCTGCCCCCCGGCCTGCGGGCCGAGGCCCTCTGGCAGGCTGGGCTCCACCAGGAGCTGCTGACCCTCCTGGAAGAGCCCCGCACCCTGGAGATACCCCCAGAGCGGCTGGTGGCCTGGCGGGGCCTTTTGGAGAAGGGGGGGGCCCGCGCCCGGCTGCGCCTGGGGGAAGCCCTGCTCCAAAGCGGCGACCGGAGCGGCTTTGCCCTCCTGGAATCCCTAACCGACGCCGAGGAAGCCGGGCTGGCCCTTACCGCCTTGGGCCACCTGGCCTACTACTACGCCGAGCCCATGCTGGGGAAAGACCTGGAGCGGGCCCGGGGCTACCTGAAACGGGGCCTGGAGCTCTTACCCCGGGTTTCCCCCGAGCTTGCGGGGCGCTTTCTCAACGACGCGGCCCGCATATTCTTTGAAGGCGGCGAACCCAAGGAGGCCGAGAGGCTCCTGGCAAAGGCCCTGGAGCTGCTGCCCCCGGGCAGCCCCTTCCGCCTAGCCCCCCTTAACAACCTAAGCCTGCTGCGCTTTGAGCTGTACGGCGACCTTTTACAGCGGGTGCGCACCTTAGAGGAAATCATCCCCAGCCTCACAGGCCCCCTGCAGAGCAACCGGCCGGGCAGCCTGCGTGACCTGGGCCGGCTGTACCTGCTTTTAGGGGAGCGCCAGCGGGCTGAGACGTACTTTGAGGAAGCCGTCCACACGCCGGGCAACCCCTTGGCCAGCCTCGAGGCGGAGATGTACCTGGCCTACCTACAGGAAAACCCCGAGGCCTTGGAGCGGCTGGTAAGCCGGGCCGGGCTGTGGGAAAGCCCCTACCTGGTGGAGCGGGGGCGGGCCTTCCTGGCCCTGCTGCAAAAAGACCCCGGCTGGGTAGAGGGCCTGGAGGGCTTTTTTGCCGGGCTGGCCCGGGCTGAGCTGGGAAAAGACCTAAGCGCCCTGCCCCCCTACCCCACCAACCGCGAGGAGCGGCTGCACTGGCACGTGGTGCGGTACCGGATAAGCCGGAACATCCAGGACCTAGAAGCCCTGCTCCACCTAATCCCCCACCAGGCCAGGCGTGTTCTGCCCGGCCTGCTGCGGCTGGAGGAGCTGCCCCCGGACCGCCCCGAGCTGGCCCAGGCCTACCCCTTACGGGAGGTGCTGGCCTCGGGCTGGCAGGCCGCGGTTCGGCTGCGGGCGCAGGAGATACCCCCTTTGCGGGCGCAGGTCCTGGGGCGTTTCAGCCTGCAGGGGCCGCTGGGCAAGGTGGCGCTGGAGGGACGCCGGCGAGAGGTGCTGGCCCTTTTGCTGTTGGGCCTAAGCCGCAGCGAGGTGGCCTTTGAACTCTGGCCCGACCTGGACGAGGAGAGCGCCCGCAACAACCTCTCGGTTTGGCTGAACCGCCTGCGCAAGAGCCTGGAGCCCTGGGGGGTGCCTACCTATCTACAAAACGACAGGCTGGTGCGGGTAGAAAGCGACCTCGAGCAGCTCGAGGCCGCCTTGGAAGTGGGCGCAGCCCCCCGGGTGCTGGAGCTCTACCACGAGCCGCTGATGCCGGGGGTGTACCTGAACGCCCTAGAGGAACGCCGGCACGAGCTAAGGGCAAAGGTGCGGGGGCTATTCCTGCAGCAAAGCGAGCCCCACTACCTTCGGCGCCTACTGGAGCTGGACCCGCTGGACGAGGAGGCTTTCTCCCGGCTGGTGGAGCTTCACCTGCTGAGGGGTGAGGAGGCTCGAGCCCTAGAACTCCAGCGCGCCTGGCAAAGGCGGCTTCGCAAGGAGCTAGGCCGCACCCAAAGAAGCCCCAGCTGAAGCAGGCTGTCTGGCTTTGCGCCTCAATGCCCTTTCCAGGGGAAAACCCCAAGCGTATGCTCTAGGGGTGCTGCCCTTCTTGCTCTCCTGGTTGCACGCCACCAACGACCTTTTCGGGGCCTTCCTCACCCCCTTATTGCCCAAGCTCCAAGCCGCCTTCGGCGTGAGCTACGGCGCCGTTTCGTCCCTGGTGGCGCTACAATCCCTCACCGGTAGCCTGCTGCAGCCCCTAGCGGGCCTGGTTGCCGACCGCTACGACCGGCGGCTGCTGGCGGCTTTAGGGCCCCTGCTCATGGCCCTGGGCGGTGGCCTGCTGGGCTTTTTCCCCAGCCTCTGGGTAGCCGGGATCATGCTGGCCCTCTCGGGGCTGGGCTCAGCCCTGTTCCACTCTGCGGGAGCGGCCCTGGTGGGCCAGTACGCCGACCCTGCCCGGCGGGGCTTCTGGATGAGCTTCTTTGGTACCGGGGGGTACATCGGCCTGGCCCTGGGCCCGGTGGTCTCGCTGGCGGTGGTGAACCAAGGCGGCCTGAAGGCCCTGGCCTGGCTCATCCCCTTGGCCCTAGTACCGGCTTTGCTCCTCCTGCGCCAGGCCCCTCCTGCCCGGCCCCAAGGCCGGCCCTCCACCTTCCGGGACGTGGGCCGGGTCTTCCGGGGCCAGGTGGCCCGGCTGTGGGCCGTCTCCACCCTCCGCAGCGTAGTGTTCATGAGCTTCTCCACCACCATCCCCTTCTGGTTCCACCAGCGGGGCCTCCCCGATGCCCAGGTGGCCCTGGCCCTCTCGGTCTACAGCGTTTCAGCCACGGTAGGGGCTTTTCTAGGGGGTACCCTCTCCGACCGACTGGGGCGGCGCAACGTGCTGGTGGGAACCATGGTTTTCGCCATTCCCCTCTACTTGGCGCTGCTCCTGGTTCCGCCCGAGAACCCCCTGTACGTGGGCCTGCTGGCCCTCACCGGGGCCCTGATGAACGCTGGGGTACCGGTGGCGGTGGCCATGGCCCAGGAACACGAGCCTGCCCAGATGGCCACCGTCTCGGGGCTGCTGATGGGCTTCACCTGGGGTTTCGCCGGGCTCCTCTATGGGGTGGTGGGACCCTTGGTAGAGCGCTTCGGGGTCGTTGAGAGCCTGAGCCTGCTGGGCCTGCTGCTGGTACCGGCCCTCACCCTGTCCCTATCCGTGCAGGAGGCAAGGGCAGCGCCCCAGCGGGCCTGAGGTGGGGTCCTATAGGCGCTTGGCTATACTGTAGGCCATGGAGAACCCCACCGTCTTCGGCAAAATCATCCGCCGCGAGCTTCCCGCCGACATCGTCTACGAAGACGAGGAGTTCATCGCCTTCAAGGACATCAGGCCCCGCTCCAAGGTGCACATCCTGGTCTGCCCCAAGGAGTACATCCCCACCCTGGCCGACTACCCAGACACACCAGAGGGGGCCTTAAAGCTGGGCCGGCTGATGCTCACCGCAAACCGGATTGCTCGAGAGATGGGCCTCGAGGGGTATTTCCTTAGGATTCACGTAGGCGAAAAAGGCGGCCAGGAGGTTTTTCACGTGCACGTACACCTGCGCTCCGACGCCTAGCTTAGGCCTTGGGCGGCTCGCCCTGACGGGTGAGCTGGGACTCCTGGATGCCGGCCTGCTTGAGCACCTCCTCGGCGATAAGGATGGGCGCCCCAGCCCGGATGGCCAGGGCCATCCCGTCGGAGGGGCGGCAGTCTACCTCGTACTCCATACCGCGGTGCTCCAACACCAGCCGCCCATAGAAGGTGCCCTCCTTGAGTTCCACGATCTCCACCCGCAGCACCTTCACCCCTAGGAGCTCGAGGGTGTTGTAGAAGAGGTCGGGCCCTAGGGGACGGGGCGGCTTCTCACCGGAAAGGTGGATCATGATGTTCTGGGTCTCCAAGGCCCCGATCACCACCGGCAAAACCAGGTTGTTCTCGGCCTTGAGCATCACGATCAGGTTGCCGTTTCCGGGGTCAACCCCCATACCTTCGATGCGCGCGGGCACCATGCTTTGAGTATACGCCCCTGAAAGCGGCAAAAGTGTGCCGCAAAGCAGGCCCTTGCTTTTACCCCAGCAGCCTATAAACTATGGCCGTGAAAACCTATCCCGTAGAGATTGCCGGCGTGCGCCGGGAGCTTCCGGTGGTGCAGGTAGGGCCCGACGTGGCGGTAGCGCTGTTCAATATGCTGGGGGATACCGAGGTGGTCGAGCGGGCCGCAGCGGCCCTGGCCGAGCGCCTTCCCCCCGACATTGACACCCTGGTCACCCCAGAGGTCAAGGCCGTCCCACTGGCCCACGCCCTCTCCCGTCTGAGCGGCAAGCCCTACGTGGTGGCCCGAAAAACCGAGAAGCCCTACATGATCAACCCCGTTTCCCGCACGGTCATCTCTATCACCACCGGCAAGCCTCAGCTCTTGGTGCTGGACGGCAGCGACGTGCCCCTCATCAAGGGCAAGAAGGTGGCCATCGTAGACGACGTGGTCTCCACCGGCAGCACCCTAAAGGGCCTATCCGACCTCATCAGCGAGGTAGGGGGCCAGGTGGGCGCGGTGCTGGCGGTGTTCACCGAGGGCTCCCCGCGGGATGATGTGATTGCCTTGGGCCACCTGCCCTTGTTCAAACCGGAGTAGGCCTTATGCGTATACTCATCCTGCACCGATAACCTAAAGGGAAGGAGTCTTTTTATGGAAACCTACCCCATCACAATTGGGAAAATCACCCGTCATGTGCCGGTGGTGGAGACCCTGCCGGGGGTGCACATCCCGCTGGTGGAGATCATGGGCGATGTGGAGCTGGTGCAGGCCGCTGCCGAGGGCTTGGTCAAGCACCTCCCCCCCGAAACGGACGCCTTGCTGACCCTGGAGACCTCCCCCATTGTGCTGGCCCACGCCATGAGCGCCATCTGCGGCAAGCCCTACGTGGTGGTCCGGCGCAAGCGCCGCCCTTACATGCAAGACCCCATCATCCAGGAGGTGGAATCCCTCACCCTGGGGGTGAGCGAGACCCTCTGGCTGGACAGCCGTATGGCTGAGAAGCTGCTGGGCCAGAACGTGGCCTTGGTCTTTGACGTGGTTTCCTCAGGGGGCACCATGCGGGCCCTCGAGAAGGTAGCCCAACGGGCAGGGGCCAACGTGGTGGCCCGTCTGGCGGCTTTTCACCAGGGCAACAGCAAGCTGCCCGTCACCTTCCTCTCGGCAATTCCCATCCTGCAAACCGCCTAGCCCGCGGCCTTCTCCTGGGAAAAAAGCCAGCGAACAAAGGTGGGGTCTCGGTAAACCCTGTCCCACACGTTGTGTTTCTCGGTGGGATACTCAGTAAAGTGGGCCTGGGTGTTCCCCGCTTTGGCCAAGGCATCGGCCAGGGCGCGAGAGAAGCTCACCGGGACCACCTCGTCGGCAGCCCCGTGAAAGTTCCAGATGGGCACCTTGGAGAGTCGCTGCCAGACCCAAAAAGGGTCGGCAGCCCCACAGATGGGAGCCACCGCAGCAAAGCGCTCCGGGTACAGACAGGCCAGGTTCCAACAGCCATAACCGCCCATCGAAAGACCGGTCAGGTAGACCCGCCGGGGGTTGGTGCGGTACTGCGCCTCCACCCGGTTCAGCAGCTCACAGGCCTTCTGCAAAACTTCCCCCCGCCACCACTCCCCTTTAGGGCACTGGGGCATTAAGACCACCGCCGGCCAGCCTTCAGGGTTTTCCTGTATAGCCGGCCCCAAACCCACCCGGGTCTGCTTTTTCCCATCGCCGCCCCGCTCACCGGAACCGTGGAGAAAGAGCACCAGGGACCAACCCCCCTCAGGGGGCTCCCCTTGGGGAAGGTACAGGGCGTAGGGCAACAGGCCGCGGGGCTTGCGGTAGAGAAAGGGCATGCCCAAAGTCTACCGGAGGGCCCACCCTACACCAACACCGGCTCCTCGTAGACCCCGTACACCGCCCTGAGTTCATCCATCATCTCGCCCAGGGTGCAGTAGGCCAGGGCGCAGTCCACAAAGTAGGGCATGGTGTTGCGGCCTTCTTTGGCGGCCTGCCGCAACGCCGCAAGGGCCTGCTTCACCGCCTCGGGGTCGCGCTCGCGGCGCACCCGAGCCAGCCGCTCGGCCTGCACCCGCTCCACCTCGGGGTCAATGAGCTGGATGGGCACCTGCAAGCCCTCGTCCTGGAAGGCGTTCACCCCCACGATGATGCGCTCGCCCCGCTCGACTTCCTGCTGGAAGCGGTAGGAGGCGTCGGCGATCTCGCGCAGGAAATAGCCCTCCTCAATGGCCCGCACCACCCCGCCCATGCGCCGGATTTCCTCAATGATGGCCATGGCCTGGCGCTCCATCTCGTCGGTGAGCCACTCCACGTAGTAGCTGCCCCCCAGGGGGTCGGCGGTGTGGGTCACGCCCGACTCGTAGGCGATGATCTGCTGGGTACGCAGGGCAATCTTGGCACTTTCCTCGGTGGGCAGGGCCAAAGCCTCGTCGTAGGCGTCGGTGTGGAGGCTGTTGGTCCCCCCCAGCACGGCCGCCAGGGCCTGGATGGCCACCCGGGCGATGTTGATGAGCGGCTGCTGGGCGGTGAGGGAGACCCCGGCAGTTTGGGCGTGGGTGCGGAGCATCCAGCTTTGCGGGTTCTTGGCCCCGTAGCGGTGGCGCATCTCCTTGGCCCAGATGCGCCTGGCGGCGCGAAACTTGCAGATTTCCTCAAAGAAGTCGTTGTGGGCGTTGAAGAAGAAGGAGATGCGGGGGGCGAACTCGTCGATGTCCAGGCCACGCTTTAGGGCCCACTCCACGTACTCAAAGCCGTCGGCCAGGGTGTAGGCCAACTCCTGCACGGCGGTGGAGCCCGCCTCACGAATGTGGTAGCCCGAGACCGAGATGAAGTTCCACTTGGGCACGTGCTTGGGCCCCCACTCAAAAGTGTCGATGACCAACTTGACGCTGGGCTCGGGTGGGAAGATGAACTCCTTTTGGGCAATGAATTCCTTCAGAATATCGTTCTGGATGGTGCCGCCCAACTTTTCCCAGCGGTAGCCCTTTTTTTTGGCTGCGGCCAGGTACATGGCCCAGATAGCGTTGGCCGGGCTGTTGATGGTCATGGAGGTGGTGACCTCCTCCAGATTGATGCCATCAAAGAGGATTTCCATGTCGGCCAGGCTCGAGACCGCCACCCCGCACTTGCCCACCTCGCCCTTGGAGAGGGGGTGGTCGGAATCGTAGCCCATCAGGGTGGGGAGGTCAAAGGCCACGGAAAGTCCCGTCTGACCCGCCTTGAGGAGTTTTTTGAAGCGCTCGTTGGTCTGCTCGGCGGTACCAAAGCCGGCGAACATGCGCATGGTCCAGAGCTTGGAGCGGTACATGGAGCCGTAGACCCCCCGGGTGTAGGGGTACTCCCCTGGGTAGCCGAGCTTCCCCTCGTAGCAAAAATCCTTCAGGTCCTCGGGGGTATAGAGGGGCTCCGGGGCGATATCCGAGAGGGTGCGGTGGGCCACGGGACGCTCAGGCATCTTTTCCACCGACTTCCGGTAGGTCTCCCGCATCCAAGCATGCTTGGGTCTAGGCTGTGCCATGGCCAGATTATATAACGTATTTATCTCAGAAGTGTGTTATTCCGTTAGATTGACCGCCTTGTGGCCAAAAAAGTGGGGATGGGCGCAGCCATCCCCCAAAATGGGCAAAGAAGGGCTACATCACCTCAGGGGCTTTCAGGCCCAGGAGGCCCAGGCCCTGCCGTAGGGTCTGGCGCAGGGCTGCGACCAGCGCGAGCCGCACCCCTCGCAGCCCCGGAGGTGCGGTGAGGACCGGGGTAGCGGGCTTTCCCTCGGGGGTCTTGGCGTTGTAGAAGCTATTCCAGGCCGCCGCCAGGTCCAGAAGGTACTGAGCCAGGAGGTGGGGGGCCCTAGCTCGGGCCGCCTCCTGCACCACCTCCCCAAAACGCAGGAGGGTCTTGGCCAGGGCAACCTCGTAAGGGGTGGCCTGGGCAAGGTCAGGCCTCTCCCCCAACAGGTCCATCTCCTCGGCCTTGCGCAGAATGGAGCCAGCCCGGGCATAGGCGTACTGCACATAGGGGCCGGTGTCCCCCTCCAGGCTCAGGGCCTGCTCGTAGCGGAAGTCTATCTGCTTTTTGGCCTCGGTCTTGAGCATGGCAAAGCGCACCGCCCCTACGCCAATCTGCTCGGCGGCCTCCTCGGGGCTGGGGTGATCGGGGTTTTTCTCGGCGATTACCGCCCGCACCCGCCGCACTGCCTCGTCCAGCACCTCATCCACCGAAACGGTGATGCCTTTCCGCCCAGACATCTGCTGGCCCTCCAACAGGACCGTTTCATAGGCCAGATGGAAGCAACGCTCTGCCAAGTCATGCCGTCCTTCGACCTCGAGCGACGCCTGCACCACCCTCAGGGCGTGGCTCTGGCGGGCATCCACCACGTTGATGGTCTCCTGGGCCCCGCCGAAGGGCATGGGCTCCCCTTGGGGATGGGTACTGTAGAGGGGGGCCCCGCTGGGCTGGGTGTCGTAGAGGCGGAACCTGAGGCCTTCCAGAAGCCCCATCTTCCAGAACTGCAGCGCAATGTCCTTAGCGGTGTAGGTGGAGGTACCGTTGGAGCGGATGAGCACCAGGTAGGGGTCCTCCAGCCCTGGGATAAAGGGGCTGGTGTCCATCACCAAGGCCCCCGCGTACTTACCCTGGCTGGGGCGAAAAACGTAGGGGGTGGCCTCTAGGGCCCGCATGGCCTTTTGCAGTAGGCCTTCCCGCACGATGTCCGACTCCCAGACCAACGCGTCGTACTCAGCCCCTAAGCGGTACATGGTGAGGAGCTGGGCCCGCAGAATCCGGTCCACCTCATCCCTAAGCTCCCCGGCCTCCAAGCAGTGTAGGGTGGCCTGCACCCCCGCCTCAATCTGGGCCTTCTGCTCGGCATCGGCCATGGCCCGGTGGAGCCGCACGTAGGCCTCCCCCACCCAGTGGTCGTACTTGACCGAGGGGTCTGGGTCCTTGAGGCCAAAGTACGCCAGTGCGAAAAGGCTCTCCGCAGCCTGACGCCCGGTGTCGTCAATGTAGTTCATCACCTCCACGCGATGCCCCACGAAGCGCAGGATGCGGGCCAGGGAATCGCCCAAGCAGATGTTGCGCAGGTGGCCCACGTGCAGTTCCTTGTTGGGGTTGACCGAGGTGTGCTCCAGGAGAACCTTCCCCCCCTTGGGGGCAAAGGGGGGAAGGGGGGCAAGGGCGTTTTCCAGAAGGAAGGCGGGCTCGAGCTCAAAGTTCAGGTAGCCCCCCACCACGAAGGCCCGCCGCACCCAGGGGGGCAGCACGATGCGCTGCAGGAGCTCAGTGGCGATCTGAGGGGGGGGCTTGCGCAGGGCACGGGCCAGGCTCATGGCCAGCGGCGTGCCGTAGTCGCCCTCCTTGTCCGGCGGGGTCTCCTGGACCACCACCTCGGGCAGCTCATCCAGGCCGAGGGCGAGCAGGGCTTCTCTTAGGGCCTGCTTGAGCTGGGCTTTGATGTCCTGACGCGGCGCCAACACCGCAATAGAATAGCAGAGTTCAGCCTCACTCAAACCAGAAGGACTGGGCGAGCTGGCCCACCGGCCGACCGGTGATGCGCTCCACCGCCTCGGGCAAAAGGGGAAGGAGCACCTCGAGGGAGTCCCGGCAGGCCTGGGGCCCCCCGGGCAGGTTCACGATCAGGGTCTTGCCCCGCACCCCCGCCACCCCCCGCGAGAGGGCAGCCAAGGGGTTTTTCTTGTAGGCTTCCCGCCGGATAAGCTCGGCGATGCCCGGGGCCTCTTTTTCCAGCATCTCGCGGGTGGCCTCGGGGGCGTGGTCGCGGCGGCTTAGGCGGATGCTGCCGCTGGTGAGGACGACGTCCAGGCCCTCGCGGTCCGTCCACAAGCGCAGCACCCGCTTAATCTGGGCGGGTTCGTCGGGCACGATCTCGTAGTGGGTAATCTCGTAGGGGCCCAGGGCCAGAGCCTCGCGAATGGCCGCGTAGGCCAAATCTTCCACCTCGCCGCGGGCCTCGCGGTCGGAAATGGTCAGCACGCCCACTCGAATCACCCCTCCAGTCTAGCCCAACAGGATGGTAGGTTTGGGTTATATGTGGCACCAGAGCGTCCCCCTGGAAGGCCGGTTCATCCTCCTAGAACCCCTGCGCTTGGAACACGCCCCGGCGCTGCTCGAGCACTATGACCCCAGGATGGTCCAGTACCTGAGCAACGCCCCCCAGGAGGCCAGCTTGGAGGCCATGGAGGGCTACATCCGCTCGCTCCTCGCGGCCCCTGACCGGGTCAACTGGGCCATCGTGGACAAGGCCAGCGGCCGCATGGCTGGGCGTACCGGCTACGTGCGGGTCAACCCGACCTACCGCTCTGTGGAAACCACCACCTGGATATTCACCCCCTTCCAGGGGGGGTACGCCAACCCCGAAAGCAAGTACCTGCTGCTCAAGCACGCCTTTGAAACCCTGGGGGCCATACGGGTGCAGTTCCGCGCCGATGCCCGCAACCTGCAAAGCCGCCGGGCGATAGAGAAGCTGGGGGCCACCCTTGAGGGAATTTTGCGCAAAGACCAGATATACCCCAACGGGACCGTGCGGGACACCGCCATCTACTCCATCCTGGACGAGGAGTGGCCCCAGGTGAAGGCCCGGCTCGAGGCCCGGCTGTACGGAGCGGAGCCTAGCGCCTGAACTCCAGGAGCTCGCTGCTGATCCCTCCGAAGCTGCCCTCGCTCACCTGCTTGACCACCCCTACCCCCTCAGCGAACCAGTAGGTGGCCCTACCCCCGAAGCCGATGCCAAACTCTCCTCGGAAACTGGCCTCAACCCGCAGGGCCTCAAATCGCCCCGCCGGAACGGTGATGTCCTCCTTGGCCACAATGCGGTTTTCCACCTCAAGGAAGCCCTGCAGCTCAAAAAAGGCCACCCTCCCCTTTAGCTCGTAGCGGTAGTTCCAGGCCTCTCCCACCCGCCAGCGCTCGCCGCTGGGGAGCACCACCCCCTTGAGCCCGGTGAACCGCAGGCTCCCCCCGGGGATGGCCCGTTCCCCTTCCGGTAGGGTGCGCAGCCCCTGGGGGGTGCAGGTCCAAGGGGTGGTCTCGGTGCGGTCGGGAAACTCCCGCCGCTCCAGAAGGGTGTTGGGGCCTGTGGGGGTAAAGCTTTGCAGGTAGGTCCGGTTCTCTCCCAAAATCCGGTAGCGCCAGCGCAAGCCCGGGTCGGTGGGGTAAAAGGCCGTGGAGCACGCCAGGGCCGGGCCAAGGACTGCCATGCTAAGGAGCAAAAACCGCATCAGGGCCAGTCTGGCCAAAAAACCCCTAGGGGATGTTGGCCCGACCAACAAAACCAACCTGGAGGCCGTAGAATAGCCCAATGCGTGCCCCTGGCGTGCAAAGCTGGAAGCCCCACCCCAACGGTCCCGGCCACAGCGTGGTGGGCGAGGTGTGGGTCTACGAAGGGTTCTACAGCCCCGAGCTGGGCAACCGGCGGGACATCCTGGTCTACCTACCGCCCTCCTACCGCCAAAGCGCGGGGCGCTATTCGGTTCTTTACATGCACGACGGACAAAACCTCTTTGACCAGGCCACCAGCTACGTGGGGGAGTGGGGGGTGGATGAGAGCATGGAGGCCCTGGCCAGGGAGTCGCTGGAGGCCATCGTGGTGGGCATCCCCAACATGGGCCTGGAGCGGCTGGACGAGTACAGCCCCTTCCGCGACCCCCGGTACGGGGGAGGGCGGGGGAAGCAGTACCTGCGCTTTTTGGTGGAGACCCTAAAACCCTTCATTGACGGGGAGTTTCGCACCCTGCCCACCCGCGAGCACACCGCCATCGCGGGCTCCTCAATGGGCGGGTTTATCAGCCTCTGCGCCTACCACCTTTACCCCCAGGTCTTCGGCCGGGCCGGGGTGATGAGCCCCTCCTTTTGGTTTGCCGAAGGGGCCATCTACGCCCTCATAGAGCAGGCCCCGCGGGCACCGGGTCGGCTGTATATGGACGTGGGCCACCTGGAGCAAACCCTCTCCGGACGGGAAGCCCACCGCTACCTAGAGGATGTGCGCCGCATGCACCGTCTGCTTCTGCGCAAGGGCTGGCGTCCGGGGGTGGACTACCTATACCTGGAGGACGAACACGGCGCGCACCACGAAGCCCACTGGGCCCGGCGCTTTCCCGGAATGGTGCGCTTCCTGCTGGGCCAGGGGTGGTTGAGCCCAGGGCCCAAAGCCGATACCCTTTAGCCGGTATGCGCTCCGACACAACCGCCCGGCTGCTCATCACCTGTCCTGACCGACCCGGCATCGTGGCGGCGGTCTCGAGCTTCCTCTTCCACCACGGGGCCAACATCACCGCCTTGGACCAACACTCCACCGACCCTGAGGGAGGGCTTTTCTTCATGCGGCTGGAGTTTCAGACCCCCCACCTGGACGTCTCCCGCGAGATTCTGGAGAAAGCCTTTGCCGAGACCGTGGCGGCCCGCTTTGAGATGGACTGGCGCATCGCCTATGCCGCCGACCTGAAGAAGGTGGGCATCCTGGTCTCCAAGTACGACCACGCCCTGCTGGAGTTGCTCTGGCGCCACAGCAACCGGGAGCTGCCCTGCGAGATTACCCAGGTGGTCTCCAACCACCCCGACCTTAGGGCCGAGGTGGAGCGCTTTGGCATTCCCTTTCACCATGTCCCGGTGGAAAAGGATAAGAAGGAGGAGGCCGAGGCCCGAATGCTGGAACTCCTAGCGGGCAGCGACCTTTTGGTGCTGGCCCGCTACATGCAGATTCTCTCCCCAAACTTCGTGGCCCACTACCCCAACCGCATCATCAACATCCACCACTCCTTTCTCCCCGCCTTCGTGGGGGCCAACCCCTACAAGCAGGCCTACCAGCGAGGGGTAAAGATTATCGGGGCCACCGCGCACTACGTGACCGAAGAGCTCGATCAGGGGCCCATCATAGAGCAGGATGTGGTCCGGGTCTCCCACCGGCACGACGTGGCCGACCTGGTACGGCTGGGCCGGGACCTGGAGCGCACCGTGCTGGCTCGAGCGGTGCAGTGGCACCTGGAGGACCGCATCATCGTCCACGGCAACAAGACCGTGGTCTTTTCATAATCGGGGTTCACGCCGTCTTCACCGAGCCTGGCTACACTAGAGGGAGGAGGTTTTTGAGATGCGGATGAGAAACGCTTCGCTGCTCCTAGGGTTGCTCCTGATGGTAGGGGGCGGGGTGGCCTGGTTCAACCTGAGCAAGAGCCAAAGCCCCTCTGCCGAGCCTGCGCTGCAGGCCCAGACGCAGCCCTTTGACCAAAACCGGGCCTTCTTGGAGAACGAGCGCAACACCATAGAGGTGGTCCAGCGCAGCGGGGATGGGGTGGTCTTCGTGGCGGTGCGCAGCACCCCGCAGGTGAGCCGCGACCTGGGTTTCTTCGCACCCTTCCTCCAACCCCAGCCCCAGGAGGGCTCGGGCTCGGGCTTCGTGCTTGACCAAGACGGCCTTATCCTCACCAACTACCACGTGATTGAGGGCGCCAACCAGATAACCGTCCGCTTCCACAACGACCCCAAAAGCTACCCGGCCCGCGTGGTGGGCACCGCCGAGCCGCTGGACCTGGCCCTCATCCGGGTACAGGCCCCCCGCGACCGGCTCAAACCTATGCGGCTGGGCGACTCCGACCAGGTGCGGGTGGGCCAAAAAGCCATCGCCATGGGCAACCCATTCGGGCTGGAGTTCACCGTGACCGAGGGCATTGTCTCGGCCATCCGGCGCAACCCCAACGACGGCAGCGGCAGCGGCAAGGGGGCCTTCGTGCCCACCGTGATTCAGACCGACGCGGCCATCAACCCGGGCAACTCGGGAGGGCCCTTGCTCAACTCGAGGGGCGAGGTCATCGGCATCAACACCTTTATCTACAGCTCCACCGGGATGCTCGGAACAGCCCAGTCGGCGGGCATTGGCTTCGCCATCCCCATCAACCTGGCCAAGCAATACCTGGCCGACCTGAAGGCCGGCAAGAACATCACCGCCGAAGAAATCGTGCGCTCCCGGCCCCGCCTAGGGGTGACCCTCTCCCTCCTCTCTATGGCCGAGTACCCGGAGAACATCCGTCGCCAGAACCGCCTGCCCGACACGGGGCTTATGATCCAGCAGGTTGAACGGGGCAGCCCCGCCGAGCGGGCCGGACTGCGGCCAGCCACCCGCACCGTGCAGCTTCAGCTTCGCACCGGCCAGGTCATTGAGCTGGGGGTGAACGGGGACATCATCCTGGAGGCCGACGGCAACCCCATCGGGAACATCAACGACCTGCGGGCGGTGCTCCTCTCCAAAAAGCAGGGGGAGGCCGTGACCCTAAAGGTCTGGCGGGAGGGGCAGACCCGCGAGGTGCGGGTGGTGCCCCAGATCATCCGTTAGAGACCATGCGCCTGGTCAGCCTGACCTGCTCCAACACCGAAATCGTCTGGGCCCTGGGCTGCTTGGACTGGCTGGTGGGGGTGGACGACCATTCCGATCACCCCCCGGAGGTGGCCCGGCTGCCCCGGGTGGGGCCGGACCTGCAGGTGGATCTGGACAAGGTGGAGGACCTTAGGCCTGACCTGGTGCTGGCCAGCTTGAGCGTGCCGGGCATGGAGCGGGTGGTGGAGGGCCTGCAGGCCCGGAGAATTCCCCACCTGGTGCTTGACCCGCAAAGCCTCCAGGAGGTCTACGGCGACATCCTACGGGTAGCCCAGGCGCTCGGGGTGGTGCAACGGGGCAGCTTGGTGGTGCGGGCCATGCAGCAGATGCTGGCCCGGGCCCGGGGCTCCCTCCCCCACTGGGTCAGGCCTCCCCGGGTGATGGTGGAGTGGTGGCCCCGGCCCATGATTGCGGCGGGGAAGCATAGCTGGGTAACGGGGCTGCTCGAGGCCCTAGGGGCAAAAAACGCCTTCGAGCACCTGCCGGTGCGCTCCAAACCCCTCACCCCCGGCGAGGTGGAGGAGGCCCAGCCTGACCTGATCGTGGTCTCCTGGTGCGGGGCCAAAAAGCTCCGCCCAGAGCTGGTGCTGCGCCGGGGGCTGGATGTCCCGGCCCTGCGCAACCAGCAGATCTTCGCCCTCCCAGAGGCCTTTCTGGGGCGGCCGGGGCCGCGGCTGGCCGAGGGGGCTGTGAGGCTGGCCGAGGCCTTGCGGGGGGTTCCGGTCTTCGCTCGAGGGACCGGTTGAGCCGGGCTAGAGGCGGCCACAATGAGGGCCCTCAAGGTAACCGTCTTCTGGGTGCGCCCGCCCGAGGAGGCACCCCTGCCGGAGGCCCGGTCCACCCTGGAGTCCTTGCTGGCCTCCTTCTACCAGGCTTTTCCCGAGTACGCTGGGGCCCTGGCCTTCAGCCAAACACCCCACCCGCCCCGCCACGTCTTCTTGTACGTGGGCCAAGACTGCAGCGGCTTGCTCCCAGAGGCGGGGCGGTTCTTGCAGGAGCTCTTGGAGCAGGCCTTCCCCCAAGGCGAGGTGCGGGCTTACGGCAGGGTCTGGCTTGACTAGGGCCTGATAAGGGTGATGGTCCCACCCTGCCCCAGCCTCCCGCTCCCCACCGCCAGCTCGCCTTTGCTCCCCCAGGCCACCGCATAGAGGGGACGGACGAAACCCGAGAAGTCCCGAAGGGGCTGGCCCCAGAGGCCCCAAAGCCGAAGGCTCTTGTCCCAGCCCACGCTGGCCAGCCTTCTTCCCTCGGGCGAGAAGGCCAGGGCCCGCACGGGCTCCCGGTGCCCTTCCAGGACACCCTTGAGGGCCCCTGTCCGGGTCTCCCAAAGCCGCACCCGCAGGTCGTGGCCAGCGGTGGCCAGGGTCCGTCCATCCGGGCTTTGGGCCAGGCCGTGGATGCTCCCCGGATGGGCCACCCGGCGCAAAAGCCGCGGCCCCTCGGGGCCCAAAGCCCACCAGGCCAGGCTTCCATCGCTGCTGGCACTGACCAGAACCCAGCCCTCCGGGGTGAAGGCCAGGCCCGTGACGTGGGACTCGTGCGCGCGGAACTCCAGCCGCTTCCACCCCCCCTGCCAGTCCCAAAGCCGCACCAACCGGTCCCGACCTCCCGTGGCCAGGCTCCGCCCATCGGGGCTAAAGGCCAGTGAGCCAACCCCGTTCTCGTGGGCCTCTAAGACCCGCTCCAGGCGGCCGCTCTCCACGCGGTAGATGCGGGTCAGGCCGTCCCGGCTGCCCGCGGCCAGGTATCGCCCATCCGGGCTAAAGACCAGGGCCACCACCTCCAAGGTGGCCTCGCCCAGCCTGCGGACGGGCTGGCCCTGGCGGCTCCAGAGCCACACCTCCCCCTCCCAACCCCCGCTGGCCAGGAGGTTTCCGTCCGGGCTGTAGGCCAACGCCGCCACCGAGGCCGCTGGGGGCTCGAGGGTGCGCAGGAGGCCTCCCTGGAGGCTCCAAAGCCGGGCTCGAGCGTCGTCGTGCCCGCTCAAAAGCCGCCCACCCCGCACCGCCAGGCTCAGCACCGGTGCGCTCTCCCAGGCCGCCTTAGGGCGCTCCCCCTCCCAGCGGACAATCCGCCCGTCCTGGCCCCCGCTGAACAATCCCTCCGGGGCCCAGACCAGGGCGCTCACCGCCAGGCGGTGGGCAGCGAACTGCCGGACAAATAGGCCCTCTTGGCTCCAGCGATGAACCTGCCCCTCGCGGTCGCCGGTGAACAGGCCCTCAACCCCCCAGGCCAACGCCCGGACCGAAGGCCGTCCCAAAAGGCTCAAAAACCTATCATCCTCCGGGCTCCACAGGACCACCCCGTCCTCGCCCCCTCCGGCCGCAAGCCTCCCATCGGGGGAAAAGCCCACCCCGTAGAC
>NZ_QWKZ01000020.1 GCF_003574085.1 Meiothermus luteus
CCCCCCTCCAGGCCCACCTCCACCGCCCGGAGCATCAGGGCAGCGAAGTTGAGGCAGTAGGCCAGGAGCAGCAACCAGGGCGTGGCGTAGAGGGGTGTGGGGGCAAAGATAAGAATCAACCCTACGGCCAGCAGCGTGCCGGGGAGCAGGTAGTGCAGGTCTAAAATTCGCCGCAGCTGCCGGGCGGCCTTGGACCAGGGGGCTAGAAGAAGGCCCAGCACCAGCAAAAAACCGGTCGCCAGCAGGGCCAAACCCAGCGAGTTCAACAGTCCCTGGCGCACCAGGGGCAGCGCCAAAGCAGTAGAAAAGGCCGGCTCAAAAGCCCCGCTGAAGGTGTTGAATAAAGCCCGCTGGAGCAAACCTACCAGGGGCAGGCCCACCCCCAACAGGGCAAAGAGAAAAAAGCCCAACCGGGCCACCCAAGGACGATGGGGCCGCAGGGGCCACAGGGCAGGCTCCCCCACCGGGGAGCTGTGGAGGAGCACTGCCGGAAAGGCCAGCAAACCTAGTAAAAGCCCCACCACGGCCGCCTCCCCTAAGGGGTCAGGGCTGGCCGGGGAAAAAAGCCGGCTGTAGGCCAGGGTGGGCAGGGTATACACCTGCGCGGGCAGCCCCAGCACCGCCGGGACCCCGAAGTTGCCCAGAAGCGTGAGGTAAAGTGCCCCAAAGGCCGCTACCAGCGCCGAGAGCATCGGCGGCAGAAGGGCTCGTAAGCGGCGCCAGCCCCGCACCCCATGGGCCTCGCAGGCCAGCAGCAAAGGGGCCAGCCGGTGCTCCAAGGCCGGACGCAACAACACGTAGGCCATGGGCGCATAGTGGGCGGTCCAGGCCAGGAGAATCCCCCCCACCCCATACGGCTGTAGGCCGAGCATCTGCAGGGCATACAAAAAACCCAACGCGCCCACAAAAGGAGGCACCAGGTAAGCCGAGAGCAAAAGCGCGTCCCACCCCGGGTGCAGCCGGGCGCGAAAGGCCAGCCAGGCCAGCCCACCCCCCATCAGCAGGCAAAGGAGGCTGCCGGCCAGGGCCAGCACGAGCGAAACCCCCACCAAGTCCAGTACCTTGGGGACCAAGCCCAGGTTTTCTACCCCCCGCGCAGCCAGCACCAGCAGGGGCGAGGCCACACCCAACCAGAGGAGCCACCGGAACAAAGAAGCCATGCCCAAGCTAAATCCTCTGGCTTTCGTCCGCCGCGCCAAACGCAAGGCCCTGCTGCTAGGTGGCCTCGTAGAGGCGGGGCTGCACCCAGGCCGAACCGCGCAGCCCACCCAGGGCCTTGGCCGCCGCCAGCACCGCCAAGTCCACCAAGGGCTCCAGTAGTATCACCGCCAAATAGGCCACCCCAAAAGAGGCCACCTGAGCCAGGTTCTCCGCTGCGAAACCATGACCATAAAACGCCCAGAAAGCCACCCAGACCACGATGCCCCCCTGGTAGGCCGCGGAGAGCCGGAGCACCTGCCCGTAGCTTAGCTCAACGTAAGGCGTGTGAGGCGGAATGATCCGGCGGGCCAGCAGGTGCAGGGCGAAAAGCGGTGCCAGCAGGGTGGTAACGTTCATACCATACTGGGAAAGGTCCGCGGGAGCAAAGAAAAGCCCCTGAAGGAGCAGGCCCGCAGCCAGGCCAAGGGCGGCCGGCCCCAGGCCAAAGAGCAGGTAGATGGTGGTGCCCAAGATCAGGTGCACCTCTGAGACCCCCACCGGGGGGTGGGGCAGCACCTCAAAGCACACGAAGACCACCAGCGCCGCCAAAAGGCTGCGCAACGCCAAGGAGACCACACCATGGGTTTGCCCATGGCGGGTTGCCGCCTTCACGGCAAGACCCAGCGCGGCGGCTCCCGTCGCATAGCTAAGGTAGATCTTGGCCCCCTGAACAACCCCAGGTTCAATGTGCATACCAACCTCCTCAGCGCCGATTTAACCACAAAGCTGGCCCCTAGGGGAAAGAGCCGCCCCTAGCGCAGGTTGAAAAGCGTGTTGAACTGTGAAAGAAGGCCCTGCCGGTTGGCCTGGACGTAGTCCGCCGCCGAGGGAATGGCCAGCACCTCGCCGCTCACCCCAGCCGGGCGGGGGGCCGAGGCCACCACCGGAATGTAGCCCTGCTGGGCGAAGAGGGCCTGGGCCTCTGCCGAGAGCAAAAAGCGCAAAAACCGCTCAGCCAGGGCAGGGTTTTTGCTGGTTGATAGAATGCCGATGGGCGTGGGCACCAGAATAGCCCCATCGCGAGGGTAGACCATCTTGAGAGGGGCCCCTTGGCGAATCAGGTCGCGGATGCCGAAATCGGTGATGATAGCCAGCGCATACTGTCCTTCGGCCAGCTTCTGCTGTAAGACCGGGTTGGACTGCTCCACTCTCATCCCGTTGCGCCGGAGCTGCTCAAAAAAGCCGAAGCCAAAACGCTGGGTGAGGGTCCCCAGGGTGGAGAGGGCCGCCCCGGAAAAATTGGGGTTAGGCATGCCTATCAGGTCCTTGTACTCAGGACGCAGCAGGTCGCGCCAAGCGGCGGGCTCGGGAAGGTTACCCAGCCGGCGGGTGTTCACCGCGATGCCGTTGTAAAGGAGCCGTACCTCGTAGTAAAGGCCTCCTTGATAGGCGAACCTCACCGGAAAGCCTGGGGTGGTGGCCCGCACCGCCCGGAGGCGGTTGGCCCCCGCGAGCTCGCGGAAAAAGGTTTCGTCCGCCACCCACAAGAGGTCAGGCTGGGGGTTGCCGGCCTCGAGCTCGGCCCGGAGCCGGGTAATCACCTCCCCGGTGCCGCTTCGGAAAACCTGGACGCTAACCCCGGGGTTGGCCCTCCTAAAGAGCTCCACCATGGGGTTTACGTTGGTCAGGACCTCCGAGGTGTAAAGGGTGAGGCTCTGGGCCTGGGCCAGGCCTAAAAAAAGCAGGAAGCCAAAGAACTTTCGCATAGATTTCCCCAAACATACTCTAGGCCTATGGTCATGCCCGTGTCAGCTCAGACCGCCCCCGCGATAACGCGGTGGTCCTTTAGCTCCACCCCCACCAATCCGTGCTTGGCACAAAGCCGCTCCAGGTTCCTCCGCCGCTCCTCCTTGCGGGCCGCATAGGACATGTTGGCCCCGTGGACGCTCACCACCACCCCCCGGCCTGGAAGCCCCAGCAAGGGGTACCCTGCCCCCACCACCCGCAGGTACCAGTCCCAGTCCCAGTAGTCGTCCATCTCGGGGTCGAAGGGACCCAGCTCATCGTGCAGGCGGCACGGGTAGGCCACCCCCGAGGCCAAAAGCAGGTTGTCCTTACGCAGCGCCTCTGGGGTAGCCCTGTGGTCAAAGGGGATGCGTTCCAGCTCGAGCCCATCCCGCTCATACACCAAATAGCCCCCCCGGTAGACCAGGCCATCTTGGGCCCGCAGGGCCCGCACCACCCGGTAGAGATGGGTCGGGTCCTGCCACCAGTCGTCGTCGTCCAAAAGGGCTATATAGGCTCCCTTGGCCCACCCAAGCCCGGTGTTGCGGGCCGCTACCTGGCCCCTACCCTGGCTGGGCACCGCGACCACGCGGGGGTCGCCCAACCCCCGGGCAGCCTGAAGTCCCGCGCCATCCCCATCGTCCACCACAATCGCCTCCCAGTCGGGGTAAAGCTGGAGCTGCAAGGAGCGCAGGGCCCTAAGAAGCAGGGACGGGCGGTTGAAGGTCGGTACGAGTATGCTGACCATGGCTTTTCCCAGAGATTAAAACCCCTCTGTCAAGCCGATTTGGTACCATCCCTGACATTTCGCTGACTCCCCTCCTTCAGGCTGGAAGCAGGGAGCGGCTATGCGAATCCTGGTAACCAACGACGACGGCATCTACAGCCCGGGCCTCCGCGCCCTCGCCGAGGTGGCCACCGCCTTCGGTGAGGTGCGGGTGGTGGCCCCCGATGTGGAACAGTCCGCCATGGGCCACGCCATCACCATCCTGCGGCCGCTGCGTTACCAAAAAGCGCCCATGGGGGGCCTCGAGGCCTACCGGGTGAACGGCACCCCCGCCGACTGCGTGGCCCTGGGCACCCACCGCTGGGAACAGATAGACCTGGTGCTCTCCGGCATCAACCTGGGCTCCAACCTGGGCCACGAAATCTGGCACTCGGGCACGGTGGCCGCGGCCAAGCAGGCCGCCCTGCTGGGTGTCCCGGCCATCGCCTTCAGCGCCTCCACCAACGGCCGGGAGCCCGACCTAGAGGCCCTAAAGCCCTGGGTGGGCCGGGTGTTGGAGGCCCTGCTGCGCGAGCCCAAGCCTTTCCTCCTCAACGTGAACTTCCCCCCCAGCCCCAAGGGCATGCTCTGGACCCGCCAGTCGGTCCGTCGCTACACCGGGCGGGTGATTCTCGGCGCCGACCCCATGGGGCGGGAACACTTCTGGTTCGCTGCCGAGCCCGACCATGCCCCTGAGGAGGGCACCGACCGCTGGGCGGTAAACCAAGGCTTTATCGCCCTGACCCCCCTCCGGCTGGACCTAACCGACGAGGAGCGGCTAAGCCGCGCCTTCCAGCTGGCTGCGCTGGCCGACTGAGGCCCCCTAGGTCGGAAAGGCGAAGGTCTCGTAGGAGAGCTCCGCCACCGAGAACCAGCGGTACTGCTCGCCCCGGAAGCCCCAGTAGGCGGCATAGACCTTCTTGTAGGTGGCATCCTTGGCGGCCTGCTCCTCGTAGAGGGCCCTGGCCTCTTCCAAGGCCTTTTTCATCACCTCCGCAGGCCACTTCCGAAGGCGTACCCCAGCGGAGAGAAGACGCCTTAGGGCTGGGGGGTTTTGCGCGTCGTACTTGGCCATCATGCTGAGGTTAACCTCCTGGGCCGCCACCTGGAAGGCCTCCTGGAACTCCTTGGGCAGCCTCGCCCACTCTCTTTGAGAGACCAGGAAGGAAAGCTGCGCTGAAGGCTCCCAGAAGGAGGGATAGTAGTAGTAGCGGGCCACCTTGTAAAAGCCGAGCTTCTCGTCGTCGTAGGGACCAGAAAACTCGGTGGCGTCAATGGTGCCGCGTTCCAAGGCGGGGTAGATGTCCCCGGCGGCCAGGGTCTGGGGCACCACCCCAAGCCGGCCCATCACGATACCCCCCAGGCCAGGGATGCGCATCCGCAGACCCCTCAGGTCCTCCAGGGCCCCTATCTCCTTGCGGAACCAGCCCCCCATCTGGGCCCCGGTGTTCCCGCCGGGGAACTGGAGGACGCCGAAATCGGCGTAGACCTCCCGCAGGAGCTCCAACCCCCCGCCGAAGAGCATCCAGGCGTTGTGCTGGCGGTAGGTGAGGCCAAAGGGCACCCCCCCGTCAAAGGCCAAGGCCGGGTTCTTACCCACGTAGAAGGGTCCATAGGTGTGCCCCGCCTCCACCGTGCCCTGCTGCACCGCGTCCAGCACCTGCCCTCCGGGGACGATTTCCCCCGCCTGGTAAACCCTTATCTGGAACCGGCCCCCGGTAAGCTCGGAAACCCGTTTGGCCAGGTCTTCAGCCCCGCCATAAAGGGTGTCCAGACTCCTGGGGTAGCTAGAAACAAGCCGCCAGCGCACCTGGGGCTGAGCCTGGGCGTAGGCGGTGTGGGTGAGGCTCGTCGCCAGACCGGCCCCTATTCCCTTGAGGAAGCTCCTTCGCTTCATTGGGCCCTCCTTGGAAAAGACTATCAGAAGGGGGCCCAACGTTGTAGCCCTAGCCCCTGGCCCTGACCAGCTCCGCCAGTTGGGCGTAAAGCCGCTCCTCCTCGGGGCTCGGATGCGTGGGAATCACCACCCGTACCTCGGCGTACTGGTCCCCCCGGGTGCCGTCCTTGCGGGGCCAGCCTTTTCCCACCAAGCGCAGCTTGCGGCCGCTTTGGGTTCGCTTCGGGATGGTGAGCTCCACCGGCCCGTCCAGGGTCTGGACACGGACCTTGCCTCCCACCACGGCGATGGGGGCGGGCACATCCACAGTGGTGTAGATGTCGTCGCCTTCCAGGCGCATCTGGGGGCCGGGATGAAGCCGCACCACCAGGTACAGATCGCCTCCACCCCTCCCCTTTCCGGCCAGGCGTATCCTCTGGCCCTCCCGCACCCCAGGAGGAATCCTCACCACAAGTCGCTCGGGGCCCACCGCGATGGTCTTCTCCCCACCCCGGTAGGCCTCCTCCAGGGTAAGGGGAAGCTCGGCCTCGAGGTCGGCCCCGCGGCGCACCTCAGCCCCAAAAAGATCGCCTAGGCTACCAAAGCCGCTTCCCCGAGCGCGCCCTCCAAAACCGAAGAGCTGTTGGAAAAACTCGGAGAAATCACCGATGTTGCCTACAAAGCCACCAAAATCCCCCTGTCCGGGTGGGGGGCCCTGCCACTGCCCGCTCCCCACCGCACTGCCGTAGGTGTCGTAAAAGCGGCGCTTCTCAGGGTCGGAGAGCACCGTGTAGGCCTCGTTAATCTCCTTGAAGCGCTCCTCTGCCCCAGGCTCCTTGTTTACGTCGGGGTGGTACTTGCGGGCCAGCCGCTTGAAGGCCTTCTTTATCTCCTCCTCGCTGGCGTTTTTAGAAACCCCCAGGATTTTGTAGTAGTCCTTGTAGGCCATACCACAGCCCCTCTAATTGGCCAGAAGCGGCCTAGTTGCTCTCTACGGGCGGCTGCGCTTCGGTCCTGGTTCCGCTGCCCACCACCACCCGGGCCGGCCGCACCAGCATCTCGCCGTAGCGGAAGCCCTGTTGGTAGACGTGCATTACCTTGCCCTCCTCCCCCTCCACGGTGCCAATGGCCTCGTGGTAGCGGGGGTCAAACTCCGCGCCCACCCCTGGGACAGCCTCCACCCCCAGGCTCCGCAGGCTACGGGCAAAGTTCTCCAGGACGCTTTTGATGCCCGGAATCAGGTCCTCAGGCTTCACGTTGGCAAAGCCCAGGGCCCGCTCGAGGTCGTCCAGGGTCCCCAAAAGGGCCCGAATGGCCTCAAACTTACCGCTCCGGTGGGCTGATTCAAGCTCCTGGGCCATTCGCTTCTTGTAGTTCTCAAAGTCAGCGTACAAGCGCAGAAACTTGTCCTTGGACGCCTCGAGCTCGGCCTTCAAAAACTCCACCTCGCCTTTCAGGCGCTCCACCTCAGGAAGCTCCTCCATGGGGGTTTCGGCCGGGGTCTCTTTGTTCTCCATAACGCACCTCAGGAAAGCCCAGGGGGGTACGGCCGATGGCCCAACCGGCCCCTGCCCGTACCCCACCCAAGGGATTAGTCGGCGGGTTTATAGTCGGCGTCAATCACATCGTCCGACCTGGGAGCGCTCTGGCCCTGGCCTTGAACCGCCGCTTGCTCATAGGCCTGCAAGGCCGCGAGCAGCTCCTCGGTGGCCTGACGAAGCTCTGCATCGCTGCCATCGCGCTCCACCAGGCTCTTGGCCCGCTCTATGGCCGATTCCAACCGGCCCTTGGCCTCTGGCGTGCTGACCTTCTCGCCCATCACCCGCTCGGCCTGGATGCGGGCCGTATCCAGGTTGTTCCTGAGCTCGGCGTGCTCCTTGCGCCTGCGGTCGGCCTCTGCGTTGGCTTCAGCCTCCTTGATCATCCGCTCAATTTCCTGCTCGGAGAGGGTGGTGGTGTTCTGGATGGTAATGGAGGCCTCGCGTCCGGTAGACTTCTCCTTGGCCGTCACGTGCAGAATGCCGTTGGCGTCAATGTCAAAGGTGACCTCAATCTGCGGCACACCTGCGGGCATAGGGGGAATGCCGTCCAGGCGGAAACGTCCTAGGCTCTTGTTGTCCGCAGCCATGGGGCGCTCGCCTTGCAAGACGTGAATCTCCACTGAAGGCTGGTTGTGTTCGGCGGTGGTGAAAATCTCCGACTTGCGGGTGGGAATGGTGGTGTTGCGGGGTATCAGCACGGTGCAGACCCCACCTTTGGTCTCCACCCCCAAGGAGAGGGGCGTAACGTCCAGAAGAACCACGTCCTGCACCTGCCCGGTGAGCACACCGGCCTGCACCGCGGCCCCCAGAGCCACCACCTCGTCGGGGTTGACGCTCCGGTTGGGCTCCTTGCCCAGGATTTCCCGCACAATCTGCTGCACCGCCGGAACCCGGGTGGCCCCGCCCACCAGGAGCACCTCGTCAATCTGGCTGGCGGAAAGCCCGGCGTCCCTCAAGGCCTGCTCCACCGGGGCGCGCATCCGCTTGAGGAGGGGTTGGATAAGCTCCTCAAACTTAGCCCGGGTGAGCTTTTTCTCAAGGTGCAAGGGCGTCTTGGAAACCGGGTCCAGGCCAATGAAGGGCAGGCTGATGGTGGTTTCGCTGACGTTGGAGAGCTCAATCTTGGCCTTCTCGGCGGCCTCAATAAGGCGCTGCAGGGCTTGCCGGTCGGCCTTGAGGTCCACCCCGCCCGACTCCTTCTTGAACTCCTCCACCAGCCAGTTCACGATGGCGTGGTCCATGTCCGAGCCGCCCAGGTGGGTGTCCCCCGAGGTGGCCTTGACCTCAAAGACCCCCTCGCCAATCTCCAGCACTGTCACGTCAAAAGTGCCCCCGCCCAGGTCAAAGACCAGCACCGTCTCGCTGCCCTTTTTGTCCAGGCCATAGGCCAAAGCCGCGGCAGTGGGCTCGTTGATGATGCGGAGCACCTCGAGCCCCGCAATCCGGCCGGCGTTGGCGGTGGCCTCCCGTTGGGCATTGTTGAAGTAGGCCGGAACGGTGATCACCGCCTTGGTAATCCGCTCCCCCAGCTTCTTGCTGGCATCGTCCACCAGCTTGCGCAAGACCATGGCGGATATCTCCTCGGGGGTGTAGAGCTTGCCCTGGATGTCTACCCGTACTCCCCCGTCGGGGCCCTTAACCACCTTGTAGGGCACCCGCTTGACCTCCTCCTGCACCTCTTCCCAGCGCCGCCCGATAAAGCGCTTGATTTCAAAAACAGTGCCCTCGGGGTTGAGCACAGCCTGACGCCGGGCCACTCGGCCCACCAGCTGCTCCCCTCCTTTGAAGGCCACCACGCTGGGGGTGGTGCGCTCCCCCTCAGCGTTCTCCAGCACCACCGGGCTGCCGCCCTCCATGATGGCGATTACGCTGTTGGTCGTTCCTAGGTCAATTCCCACGGCTTTTGCCATACATCCTCCACGGCCGTACTAAGCACGGCTCACCTGCCTACCAGGATAACTCTTGTAACTTCTATAGTCAATAGAGTTGAGTGAGGTAATGTCAAATAAGACCCGCCCAGCCCCTCAACAGCCCGGCCTTTCCCTTCGGCCCTCCAGCGACCCCACAGGGTACTTTTGACTACCTTCGCCGATGGGTTTGGTAGTACCCTAAAGGTAACAATGAACCGCCTGCCGCTCAACCTTTGGTTCGTCCTGCTCGCGGCCATTCTGGTCGCCTGGGCTTTCAGCCTGACCTCGCACCAACAACCCAACAACACCATCGCCTACACCGTCTTTCTGAACGAGATTGAGCAAGGCCGGGTGGCCCGCATCGTTGTGGATGGGCGGCAGCTTACCGTAAGCCCGAAGGACGGCAGCGAGCCCTACATCACCTTCGCCCCAAGCCCGGTGGACACCGCCACCATCCGCGAGTGGGGGGAGAGGAAAATACAAGTAGAGGTGGCCCCGCCACGAAGGGAAAATCCCCTGCTGGGCTTCCTGATCCCTCTGTTGCTGGTTGGGCTGCTCATCGCCGTCTTCTTCCTCCTCTCGCGCAACCGCGGCCCCTCGGGGGACAACGCCTTCAGCTTTACCAAAAGCCGGGCCAGGGTACTCACCGAGGCCCCCAAGACCAGCTTCAAGGACGTGGCGGGGTGTGAGGAGGCCAAGGAGGAGCTTAAGGAGATCGTGGAGTTCCTCAAGTCGCCTGGCCGCTTCCACGAGATGGGGGCCCGCATTCCCAAGGGGGTGCTCCTGGTGGGCCCTCCCGGCTCGGGCAAGACCCACATCGCGCGGGCGGTGGCGGGCGAGGCCAAGGTGCCCTTCATCGCCGCCAGCGGCTCAGATTTTGTGGAGATGTTCGTAGGGGTGGGTGCAGCCCGGGTACGGGACCTCTTTGAAACCGCCAAGCGCCACGCCCCCTGCATCATCTTTATAGACGAGATTGACGCGGTGGGGCGGCGGCGGGGCGGGGGCATCGGCGGCGGCAACGACGAGCGCGAGCAGACCCTGAACCAGCTCCTGGTGGAGATGGACGGCTTTGAGAAGGAGTCCAGCATCATCGTCATGGCGGCGACCAACCGGCCCGACGTCCTTGACCCAGCCCTCCTGCGGCCAGGCCGGTTTGATCGCCAGGTGGCCATAGACGCCCCCGATGTGCGGGGCCGGGAGCAAATCCTACGCATCCACGCCAAGGGCAAGCCCCTCGCCGAGGATGTGGACCTGGCGCTTCTGGCCAAGCGCACCCCAGGATTTGTGGGAGCCGACCTGGAAAACCTTCTCAACGAGGCCGCCCTGCTGGCCGCCCGGGAGGGGCGCAAAAAAATCACCATGAAGGACCTCGAGGAGGCCGCCGACCGGGTGGTGATGGGCCCAGCCCGCAAGAGCATGGTGGTAACCCCCAAGGACCGGGAAATCACCGCCTACCACGAGGCTGGGCATGCCCTGGCGGCCCACTTCCTGGAGCACGCCGATAAGGTCCACAAGGTGACCATCGTCCCCAGGGGCCGGGCCATGGGCTTCATGATGCCAAGCCGGCAGGACACCCTGCACTGGAGCAAAAAACGCCTCACCGACCAGATCGCCGTAGCCTTGGCGGGCCGGGTGGCTGAGGAACTGGTCTTTGACGATGTGACCACCGGCGCAGAAAACGACTTCCGCCAGGCCACCGACCTGGCCCGGCGGATGATTACCGAGTGGGGGATGCACCCCGAGTTCGGCATGGTGGCCTACCAGGTGCGGGAGGACACCTACTTGGGCGGCTACGACACCCGCCAGTACTCCGAGGACACCGCCCGGCGCATTGACGAGGCCGTGCAGCGCTTCTTACAGGAGCAGTACGAGCGTGTCAAGCAGCTCCTTACCGAGAAACGGGAGGTTCTCGAGCGGGTTACCCGGACGCTTTTGGAGCGAGAAACCCTAACCGGTGAGGAGTTCGTGCGGGTGGTGGAGGGAGAGCCCCTGGAACCCCCCCCCAGCGAGGAGCCCCAGGGAAAGGAGGAGAAGGACCCTCCGCGGGTGGTGCCCAAGGTCAAGCCCAATCTGGGGGGAGCATAGCCGTAACGCCACCCCCTTGGGCGAGGCGGGGTATAATCTGCCCACTTAAGGTATGCGACTGGGCTTCAGCCCCTTCACCACCGGCTTGGACTACCGCACCGCCTTTGAGCTGGCGGCCGAGCTGGGCCTTTTCTTGGAGATCGCCTACGACCAGCACGAGGCAGACCCCAGGCTCCCCGGGGCCAAGGAGCTGGCCGAGATGGGCCGGAGCGCGGGGGTAGGGTTTACCGTACACCTTCCCTTCGTGGACTGGAACCTGGCCTCGCTGGTCCCCTCGGTCTGGCGGCTTTCCCTCGAGCGCACCCAGAAGGCTCTAGAGTTCGCCGGGCAAATCGGGGCCTACTGCGGGGTTTTGCACACCGGCTCAGTGCCGCTGCGCCACCCCGAGGCCCTTACCCAAGCCCATCGGCTCCTCGAGCAGGCCCTGAGGGCGCTCGAGCCAACCGTCCCCCTGGCCCTAGAAAACCTGGGCCTGGATAAAAACGACCTGTTGGAAACCCCCGCCGAGCTGGTCCGGTTGCTCCAGGCCCACCCCCAGCACAGCTTCTGCCTGGACGTGGGCCACGCCCTGGTGCAGCTCGGCCCAGAAGGACCTAAAACCTACCACCAGCTCCTGCAGGACCGCCTGATACACTGGCACCTGCACGACAACCGGGGGGCCTCCGATGAGCACCTGCCCTGTGGCGAGGGGGAGGTGGATTGGGCCTGGGTCCGGCAGGTCCTGAAGGGGTTCGGCGGAACGGTGGCGCTCGAGGTTACCGGAGGAGTGGAGGGGGTTCGCCGGAGCGTGGCCCTGCTGCGGCAGGCCTAGCTCTTCCCCGCAAATTTTCCAATCCTCGCAGGCAACCCCGGGGACATTTGCCCTTGGGATAAATTCCTATTATCAAAGCCTAGGGGCAAGGCCCCCTGATTTTCTGGTAGGCTTTGGTCTGGCGCCCAGACCCTAGGGTCTGGCTGGGAGGAACGAATGCCGATTGAACGCATAGAGGTCTATCTGGACAACGGAAGCGAGCCTGTGCAGGTACTCAAAGAGCCCCCCTTCAAGGTCACCTACGACACCCGGAACCTCACCGACGGTGAGCACCTACTCCGGGTGGTCACCCACTACACCAACGGCGCCAAGGAGGTAAAGGAGATTCCCTTCAAGGTGGCCAACACGCCCGGGGTGCTGGTGCAGGGCCTCGAGGAGGGCAAGGAGGTCTCGGGCAACCTGGAGGTGACCCTGCGGGTGGCCGATCCCGATGTCAAACCCACCCGCGAGCGCTTCCCGGGGCTGGGCGCGGCCATTGCCACCGCGGCCATTCTGGGCGGGGTCTGGCTGTTCTTCGCGGCTACCGGGGTCACCAACAAGACCCTGGAAGAAGTGGCCAAGCCTCCCGCTGCCGCCGAGGCCCACGGTGGCGGGCATGGCGGGGAGCAGGCCACGGCCCCGGTGGACGAGGCCCTCAAGGCCAAAGGGGAGCAGGTCTACAGCGCCAACTGCGCAGGATGCCATCAGCCCACCGGCCAGGGCCTGCCCGGGGTCTTCCCGGCGCTGGCCGGCAGCAAAAACGTGGGCGACAAGGCCTACACCATCAACATCCTGCTCAAGGGCAAAGGTGGGATGCCCAGCTTTGCTCAGCTCTCCGACGAGGAGCTGGCGGCGGTGGCCACCTACATTAAGAATAGCTGGGGCAACAGCTTCGGGGGCGTGACCCCCGATGAGTTCAAGGCCGCCCGCTAGGGAGGGAGCATGTACCGGAACGACACGGTGGTGCCCTATTTCGCCCTGGTTTTCTCGGCCGCCCTCTTTCTGATGGCCTACCTGAACGACCGCCTGCGGGTGGTACACGAGGCCGGGGTGGTGCCCCACCTTACGGTGGGCAACATCGGGTTGATGGCCTTCGCCCTGGTACTCTTTGTTTACGGCTTTATTGGCCTCCTGAGCAACTGGCTCGAGGGCTCCGAACTGCGCCCCGGAAAGCACACCCCCGAACCGAGCAGCCTGCCCATGGTGGCAGGGGTGGTCCTCTCGCTCTTGCTGGTCATGCTCTCCGGCTTCTTCGTGCGGACCCTCATCTTTGCCAACAACCCCGAGATTGGCTACTACAACGCCACCACCCTCCAAGCCGGGGTCTTCGGGGCCATGATGTTCATCCTGGCCGTTCTCATCGCAATCTACAAAAAATACTTCATTGAAGAGGAAGTGCTCGCCGAAGACGAAAAGGGCGACTTCCCCTGGTAGGAGGCAACCATGGCGGATCACGAAGCCACTACTCATGCTCATCACCACGAGGAAGACCCCCAGGCCCACGCCACCCGGCGGGCTATCCTGCAGGCCGCCCTGGGGGTCAGCGCCGGGGCCACCTTGCTCTCCACTCTCTGGGTAGGCGCAAGCCTCATCCCCCGGGAGGAAAAGGTGCCCAGCAAGGAACCGGTGGCTGTGGGGGATGTTCTGGTCTTCGCCACCGGCCCCAAGGCCAATCAGGAAATCACCCTGGACGACCTGCGGGCGGCCCAAAGGGAACCCATTCCCTTTATCATCGCCTTTCCCAAAAGCCCCCAGAACGTGGTCAAAAAAGACCTCATCACCAACACCATCATGGTCATCCTGGCCGACCCCGCCAGGATGAGCCCCGAGACCCGCCAGCACGCCTCGCCCGAGGGGGTGCTGGCCTACTCGGCGGTCTGCAAGCACCTGGGCTGCACCGTGAGCCAGTGGCAAAACGGTATCTGGCGCTGCCCTTGCCACGGCGGGGAGTACGACATCTACAACCAGGCCAAGGTGGTAGGCGGTCCGGTACCTAAGCCGGTGCCCCAGCTCCCGGTTAAGGTAGAAGGGGGCCGGGTGGTGGTGGCCGGCGAGTTCACCGACAAACCAGGCGCCGACGTATAGGGAGGAACCATGTACCAGTGGTTGGACGACCGCTTGAGCATAGGAAAGCTCTACGCCAAGGCTTTCCGCAAGGCTTTTCCGGTGCACCACTCGTTCTTCTTGGGCGAGATTACCCTTTTTTCCTTCATTACCCTGGTGCTCACCGGAATTTTCCTGACCCTAAACTACGAGCCCTCCATCCGCCCCGTCTCTGGGCCTCTCTCGGGCGGGCAGGAGGTACCGGCGGCCTATTACTCCATCCTCTACATTGACTCGTTGCCCTTTGGGGCGGTAATCCGTTCTCTACACCACTGGGCCGCCCACATCATGATCGCCGCGGCCTTCTTGCACATGCTGCGCATCCACCTGACCGGGGCCTACAAGAACCCCCGCGAACTCAACTGGATTGTGGGGGTCTTCTTGCTGGTGCTGGCCATTGTCACGGCTTTCACCGGCTATGCCCTGCCCTTTGACAACTACGCCCTCACCGCGACCAAGATCGGCTACGAGATTGGGGCCGCGGCCCCCTGGGTGGGCAAGCTCCTGTCGGATATCCTCTTCGCCGGTGAGCTCTCCCCCACCAACACCCAGACCATCCCCCGGCTCTACCCCATCCACGTGCTCTGGCTGCCGCTGACCCTGATTGCGCTCATCAGCCTGCACCTGGTCATCATGATTAAGCAGAAGCACACCCAGCCCCGCTATGCCGAGAAGGTGGCGCCAGGGAAAATCGTGGGGGTGCCCCTCTTCCCCCAGCAGGCGGCCATGATGGGCATTCTGTTCCTGGTCTACATCGGGGCTACCACCTTCATCGCCGGGGCCTTCCTGGCCCACCCGGTGCAGGCCTTTGGCCCCCCCACCGCCAACACCCCAGCGGTAAAGCCGGACTGGTACTTCCTTTGGATCTACGGGATTCTCCAGATCATCCCGGCCAACTGGCGCTTTGAGTTCCTAGGGGCCACCTTTGGCCCGCAGTTCTGGGGCGGCATCCTGGTACCCACCCTGATCATCCTGGGGGCGCTGGCGATTCCTTTCCTGGACTACTCCAAAGAGAAGCAGCGCTACCTGGAGCTTCCCAGCCGGCACCCCTTCCGCACCAGCTTTGTGATTGGGATGCTGATGTTCTACATCATGAGCACCCTGGCCGGCTATAAGGTGGACCTCAAGCTATCCAACGAGCTGCTCTGGGTGTTGGTGCTGATTGTGCCGATAGTTACTGGCGTGGTCAGCTACCTTCTAATAAAGGCCATCTACAGCAAAGACTGGAACCAGGAAGTACGGGTGGAGCTAAAGGGGAAAGGCCCCGCCACCGACTAGGCCCCCGCTCACCCAAGCCCCCCAAGCCCAAGGCGGGGGGCTTTTTGGTAGGCTAAAGGCGTGCCGCCCTTTGTCCTCCTCCTATGTCCCGCGCCCCCTCCTGGCTTTGGGCGGGTCGTGCCTTGGGGAGATGGGTGGGCGTTCTACCCCGAACTAGAAAAACCCCTAGCCGAGCTGGCCCAGCAGCTCTCAGGGGCACAGGGTTGCGTTGCTCTAGGGGTGGCCTGTGCGGAGGAGGCCCTGCGCCTATGGGTCTTCGCGCAAGGCCAGCTGGTCTTCCAGTACGATTCCAACCCCATGCACCTGGCCTGCCCGGTCTGTTCCTACAGCGAAGACTCGGTGGGACCGGAGATGGGAGACGTGGAAGCGCTCTGCCGCCTTTTTGGGCTCAAGGAGGCCCGGCCCCTCAAGTCCTGGCTTCGGCGCAAGAAGGGCCTAGGCTTTCTCAGCGAAAAGGAGCGGTTTGAAAAGGTGCTCGAGCTGCTCGGGCTCCCTAAAGGACCCAGTAGACTAGAAGCCCAAGGAGCTCCCCAAGCTCCACAAGGGCACCGTACACATCCCCGCTAAGCCCACCCCCCAGCCTCCCGGCAGCCCAGCGGGCCAACAGCAGCATACCCACCACCGTTGCCAAGGCCACCCAGGGAAAGGCCAACAACGCGGGCAAGGCCAGCAGCAACGCCAGAGGCCAGCGCCCTTGGCGGCTTCTGGCACCTAGGCCCTCTGCCTTGGCCGCCGGGAAAAGGCTCATGGGCAGCAACACGGCAAAGCGCGCGACCGCAGGAAGGGCTAAGAGCAGCCATGGCGAGGGGCCGGTGGCCAGGGCCTGCCACTTGAGCAAAAGCACCACAAAGCCCACCCCAAAGGCAAAACTACCTATGTGCACGTCGGCCAAAAGGCGCAGCCGCTCAGCGGGGGGTTTTGAGGAAAGCAGCGCATCGGCGGCATCCAGCAAGCCGTCCAGGTGAAGCATCCCCGTGGCCGCCAGCCAGGCCGCCAGCAGAATCCCCCCCCGCAGCCCTTCGGGCAGCCCTGCGGTCAGCCAGGCCACCAGGGCCAGCACCGCCCCAATCAGGTAGCCGGCCGCCGGGTAGAAGGCCGTGGCGGCCCGCATCTCCTCAGGCCTTACCTGGCCCAGGGGAGGGGTGGGAAAGGTAGTTAGAAAGCCAACCGCCAGCCAAAAGGGGCGCATGTCAAACCTGCCCAAAGCGGGCCTCAAACTCTGCCCGGCTCCGGATGGGCCGCCCCTCCTGGCGCAGCCGCATGGCCTCAGCCTGCACGGCTTTGGGGTAGGGGCAGTGGCGGCAGCCCGAACCGCAGCAGTAGCCCCGCTTGCGATGGTAGGCCGCAGTAAAAACCAGGAACCCCCCCTCGAGGTAGTAGTCCTCCCCCTCCCGCAGCTCCACGCCTTACCCCTCCCTTCCAGAAACCCCGGCCTCGGCAAAGGTGGCCATCCCTGAGATCACTTCCGCCGCGGCCCGAAGCACAGGAAAGCTCAACACCGCCCCGGTGCCCTCGCCCAGCCGCATGTCCAGCTCAAGAATCGGCCTGAGCCCCAGCGCCTCGAGCTGCCTGGCGTGCCCTGGTTCCACCGAGCGGTGCCCAGCGAAGAGGTAGTCGCGCACCTCGGGGACCATCCGAACCGCCAGCAAGGCCCCCGCCGTCACCGGAAAGCCATCGGCAACCACCGGCAGCCCAGCCTCCGCACCCGCCAGGAAGACCCCGGCAGCCGCCGCAATCTCCAGCCCCCCCAGTTCAGCCAGCAGCGCCAGTGGCTCAGCCCGCGAAAATCCCCCTAAACGGCTCTCAGCCCGGGCCAAAGCGGCACGGACGGCCCCCAGCTTCCGCGCGTACCCTGCCTCGTCCACCCCCGTGCCCCGCCCGGTTACCGCCTCGGCGGGAAGCCCCAGCAGGGCCGCGCTCAACGCCGCCGCTGCGGTGGTGTTGCCGATGCCCATGTCTCCCGCTGCCAGCAGGGTGGCCCCTTCCCGGATGGCCTCCCGGGCCATCTCCATGCCCGCTTGAAGGGCAGCCTCAGCCTCAGCAAGGGTCATGGCCGGTTCCCGGGCGATGTTGCCGCTGCCCGGGCGCACCTTCCGATCAACCACCCCAGGGGCTTCCACCGCAGAAGCCACCCCCACGTCCAAGACCCGCACCACCGCCCCGCAGGCTCGAGCCACCTGGTTGATGGCCGCCCCACCCCGGACAAAGTTCCACACCATCTGGGCGGTCACCTCCGCAGGGTAGGCCGAAACCCCCTCGGCCACCACCCCGTGGTCGGCCACGCAGACCACCACCGCCCCTGGCCCAAGCCTGGGCTTGAGGGTTTGAGCAATGGCTGCAAGACGCACCCCCAGCTCCTCCAAAAAGCCAAGCGAGCCCGCGGGTTTGGTAAGCTGGTCGTGATAAGCCCTGGCTCGCTCCAGCCACTCCTTGGATACGGGTTTGACCTCCACCATAGCGCTCCTCACTTCAAGCGAAGGGAAAGACCCGCCACCAGCAGGTAAACCTCCTGGGCTTCCTGGGCCAGGCGCTGGTTGGCTGCTCCCAGAAGGTCGCGGTAGCGGCGGCCCAGGGGGTTTTCTGGCACCAGGCCCATTCCTACCTCGTTGCTCACCGCAATCAGGGTCTTCCCGCTGCGTCCCGCAACCTCCAAAAGCCGCTCCACCTCCCCCTCCACCGCACGCCCAGCCAGAAGAAGGTTGGACACCCAGAGGGTGAGGCAGTCCAACAGCACCACCCCATGCCGGGCCTGCCCCAAGGCCTGGGGCACCTCAAGAGGCGCCTCTAGGGTCTCCCAACCGGGAGGGCGCTCCTGTTGGTGCCGGCGAATGCGCTCCTTCATCTCCTCATCCAGGGGCTCCGCAGTGGCGATGAAGCTCACCCTATCCCCCCCCAGCCGATGGGCTAAGGACTGGGCGAACCGGCTCTTGCCGGCCCGCGCTCCACCCACCACCAACACCAACACTAGCCCCCCCTCACAAAAAGCAGCCTTTGTGCCCCCCAGTCCAGGCCCACCACCGCACAAGGCGGCAAAAAGCCTTCCTGCCCCAGCTCCCGCAGCACCAACCGCAGCACCCCCCCATGGGTGAAGACCAACACCCGGCCCTCGGGCAGGGCCGAGAGGGCCGCGTACACCCGGGTGCGAAATTCCGCCACCGACTCCCCTCCAGGGGCCCGAAAGCCGTCAAAGCGCAGCAAGGCCTGCTTGTGTTCCTCGGGAAGCTCTGTCCAGGCAAGGCCCTCCAGCCGACCAAAATCAATCTCCCGCAAGCCCCAAAGCCTCTCCTCGGGCTCACCGTAGGCCAGGCGTGCGGTCTCCACCGCCCGCCGCAGGTCGGAGGCCACCACCCGGCTAAAGCGCTCCTGCCGCAGCCATTCCCCAAGCTGCCGGGCCTGTGCCTGGCCTACAGGCGAGAGCGGCAGATCGGTCCACCCAGCAAGCCGCCCCTGGGCGTTCCAGGGAGTCTGCCCGTGGCGCACCAACCAAACCTCCTTCACGGCTCCACCCAGGCGTAAAAGGGGGTTTCCACAAACTCCGGTGGCCCCGCCAGGTAAACCCGCAGTCCTGTAAGGCGCAGGGTGTTCCCCTCCTGCTCAAAGTTGAGGGGGTCTTCGGGTAGGGTGTAAAGGAGGGTTTCGCCCGGAGGCAGCCCGGCGCGCATTAGATGGGCATGCCCCGACCCGCGCCCCGTCCGCAAACAGCCGGGCCGGGCTGCCCGCATCACCGCCACGTAGCGGGCCAACCGGGGCCCGTCCTGGGTCACCAGCCGCCGCACCTCGCCCAGGTCAAGCACCAGCAGGCTAGGGGTTACCTTCAAGCTGGCCTGCATCTACCCTCCTATGAGCACCACCGGCCGCCCTTCCACATGGCGAACCCGAACATAGAGGCCGTAAACCCTTTGCAACAAACCCTGGCTTAAAACCTCGGTGGGGCTTCCCAAGGCCAACACCTGCCCCTCGGCCATAAAGGCCACCCGGTCGGCCTGTTGGGCCAGATTGGGGTCGTGCAACACGGTCAGAATGCCCACCCCGGCCTCCCGCAAACCCGCCAGAAGACACAGGAACTCGGCCTGGTGGTGCAAGTCAAGGTGGTTGGTGGGCTCGTCTAGGAGCAAGAAGTGGGGCCGGGCCGCCAGGGCTCGAGCCAGCAAAACCCGCTGCCGCTCACCCCCCGAAAGGGTGGGCAACAGCCGGTCGCGGAACTCCCCCACCCCGGTCTGCTCCATCGCCCAGAGCACCGCCTCGGCATCGGCCAGGCCAGGCCGCCCCAGCAAGCCCAGGTGCGGGGTACGGCCCAGGTAGACCACCTCCTCCACCGTGAGGTCTTCGGGATACTGGCCCATCTGGGGAAGAAAGGCAATCCGCTGCCCCCGTTCCCAGCTTCTGTAGTCCAAAAGCCGCCTGCCCTCGAGCCACACCGCCCCCCCCTGGGGCCGGAGCAACCCTGCCATAAGGCGCAGCAGGGTGCTCTTGCCCGCTCCGTTGGGACCCAATAAGGCCAGCCACTCCCCCCGTCGTAAACCGAGGCTCACGTCCCGCACCACGGGCCTTCCCCGGTAACCGTAGCGCACCTGCTGGGCCAGCAACTCCAAACCGTTCACACCCTCCCCACAAAAAAGCGTCCCTGGGGCCCAAGGACGAAACGCTTTCCCCAAATGCCCCCTTCCTGCGAGAGGTGCCTTCCAAACCGGGGTACGGAAGGCGTCTGGGCAGGTATTCGGGCTTCGGCTCTGGCCGTCACCGCTGCGCGACAGCGCCGGACTTGCACCGGACTTCCCCACTTTAAGCCGGGGCTACACGCCCAAGCACCCAGACCTTTAGCAGCTTGTGGGGCCCCTAGGGGGCCTAGGCACACCCTACACCCGCCAGCCCCTCCCCTTCAAGCCCTACCAGCTCGGCCAGGCCGGGGCCGGCCTCAGACCCAGGCCCACCAGGTAGTCCCTAAACTCGGTGTAGTGGGTCACGCTTACCGGCTGGTGGCCGTGGGCCAGGATGCTTTGGTTGCGCTGCCTCACAAAGTTGCCCAGCTTGCCGTTATTGGTGTACTCGGCGTAAAGGCGCTGGGCCAGGGTGTTGCTGCACCCCAGCGCCCCATCAAAGCCCATCGCCACATTCAGGGCCTCGCGCAGGCCCACCGCCTCACGGTATCGCTTGGCCCAGGGGCGGTGCTTCTCGTACTCGCCGACAAAGGTTGTCTCGTCGTATAGCAAAACCCCGGTGCGCTCGAGGATATCCGCCTCCACCGCCATCTCGATGGCCCGGTAGAGCCTTGCCAGCGCGTCGTCGTAGCGCCCCCGTGCGGCCCGCCGTTCGGCATTGGCCAGCAGGTCGGCCAGAAGGGCAAAGGTGGGTTTGTTCTCCTTGTCCAGAATAGCCCTGAGCCGCGTTTTGGCGTCCTTGAGACCCTCCAGCACCCGCACCTTGGCCCCGTGCCCCCAGGCTTCGGCAATGGTCAGGGCGGGCTCGAGGTGCGCCTCCAGCTTCTGCCAGGCTGCTTTGTGGTGAAACAAATCCCAGTCCAGCATGGCCTCCGACACCCCTTTCAGGTGGGTATAAAAGCGCTGCTCCGATGGCGTGAGGGGTCGGGCCAACAGCTCGCTCAAAAAGTCCCGCGCGGCCCTAAAGTCGGCCCCATTCCAGGCCCGCCGGAACCCCTCCCACTCCCGCAGGCCATAGCGGTAGGTGGGGTCCTCTAGTAAGCGCATGCGTTCGCTGCCGCTTACCACCCTCCCCTGGGCGTCGCGCTTTGTCCCGCCCACATAGCTAAAGGTGATGCCCTTCCCGCTCAAGGCCAGGACGAGCCCCGCCACCATGGTTTTGGTTCCGCCGGAAATGTCTACCAGAACCGGTCTCCCGTCCCACTCTAGGGCCTTTTGCAGGGCCTCCATCCCCTTTCGGTAGGCCTCACCTAGGTCTTCGTGGTCGTCTAGGAGCAAGGTGTGATGCCTGAACTGGTCGCCGTAGCGCTTGAGCAGCTCGCCCGCCACCGGGTAGCTCCACTGGCTGGCCACAAACACCACCCCTCCCAGCGGGGCGTGCTCGGTTAGGGAGAACTCGAGCGGCTCAATGGTCTGACCCACGGTCAGAATCAACACTTTATGGGTTTGAAGGTTCATGCACCAGATATACCAAAAGCCAGCCTCACAAACCCCAAAAAACAACCCTGTCCTGTACGCTCTGTCAGCGAACAGTCCGCCACCAAGTTGCAATCCCCTTTCGGGGCTTTGGTTTTGCGACCCTTCTCCTAGAAACAATACTAGGACCGCCGTTATTATTCAGTTGCAATCCCCTTTCGGGGCTTTGGTTTTGCGACACGGAGATTCGTCTATTCCCAACGCAAAGTGCTTAGACGGGTTGCAATCCCCTTTCGGGGCTTTGGTTTTGCGACAGCATACCCCGTTAATCGCCGTCCTGCAAGGGACTCTCTGAAAGGGTATTTATGAGAAAACCAGGTTATCCACAAGAGGGCTGTGGATAACTGGGGCAAAAATTGCCGTTTGTGCGATGAATGCTTACAAACCCACACTTTTGGATTTTTTGTGGCGTGGGTTTGCCTTTTATACGGTAAATCCGAGCTTTCAAGGTTCGCCGTCGGAAGGCCTGACGAGGCCATTATAGCATTTTGCGCAAAACATAATGGTTCACTTTGCAAAAGCGCTTCCACAACCTTCCGCACGAGCAAAAAGCCCGCTCCTCGGGAAAAGAGGGGCCGTTTGCGACGGGGTTTTTGAGCCCTTAGAGTCCCGTAACGCCCACTGGTAACGGTGGGCCAAAAGGAACGGCAGCGGTCTTGACAACCCCTCCAAGCCCGACTAACCTTATGCTTGCCTGCCGGGATGGTGGAATTGGTAGACACGCCATCTTGAGGGGGTGGTGCCCGCAAGGGCGTGCGGGTTCAAGTCCCGCTCCCGGCACCAGGTTCGTAAGGGTCAAAGCCCCCAGCTAAAGGTTGGGGTCTTATCTATTTGCATGAGAACCCACATCTTTGGCCAACACGACGAAAAGACCCTGGCCCAGTTTTACCAGGTGGCCCAGCGAGCGGTGCGGGCAGCCCTGATGGCCGACGGCCACTTGGGCTACGTGATGCCCATCGGGGGTGTGGCGGCGTACCGGAGCCAGGTAAGCGTGGTGGGCGTGGGCTTCGACATTGCCTGCGGCAACGCAGCCATACGCACCAACCTGCGCCTGGAAAAGATTGAGGGCCGCCTGGAAGAGTTAGCCGACGAGATCGCCGCGACCATCTCCTTCGGTCTGGGCCGCAGCAATCGGGCCAACGACGCCCCTACCGACCACCCTCTCTTTGAGGACGAGGCCTGGGAGGCCATTCCCAAAGCTCACCGGGAAGCGCTGCGGGAGAAGGCCCGGGCCCAGCTTGGCACGGTAGGCGGAGGCAACCACTATGTGGATGTTTTCGCCGACGAAAAGGAGCGCATCTGGATAGGGGTCCACTTTGGTAGCCGGGGCCTAGGGCACACCATCGCCAGCGGGTTCATGGCCCTGGCCCAGAACCGCTCGTGGGGCGAGCGGGTGCCAGAATCGGAGGCCCTGCTGGACTTGAAGAGCCCCCTAGGGCAGGCCTACTGGGCGGCCATGGGCCTGGCTGGGCGCTACGCCTACGCGGGGCGGGAATGGGTGGCCCGCAAGGTGGTGGCCCTTCTGGGGGCGCGGGAGGAGGAACTGGTCCACAACCACCACAACTTCGCCTGGAAAGAGGTGCACGACGGAGAGGAGCTGGTGGTGGTCCGCAAAGGGGCCACACCGGCCTTTCCCGGACAAAAGGGTTTTGTAGGGGGAAGCATGGGCGACGACGCGGTGATTCTCCAAGGCAGCACCCTGGCCTCCGCCCAACCCCTGCAAAAGGCCGCCCTCTTCAGCACTGTTCACGGAGCAGGGCGGGTAATGAGCCGTCGCCAAGCCCTAGGCAAGCGGCGCGGAAGCGGGGTGAACCCAGAGGCGATGCGGAGCTGGCTCAAACGCAAGGGGGTGGTTCTGCGGGGCGGAGACCTAGACGAAGCCCCCCAGGTCTACCGCCGACTTTCGGATGTGCTGAAGGCCCAGGGGCCCACCATAGAGGTGCTGCACGTGTTGCGGCCGCTGGTGGTGGTGATGGCCGGGGCAGGAGAATTTGACCCCTACAAAGACTGAGCCGCCTCGGTCAGGCCAGCGGAGGGGGTCTCTATCCGGGTTAGCCGGCCGTCGCGCAGGTGCAAGACGCGCTCCGCTTTGCAGGAGAGCTCGAGGTCGTGGGTAACCAGAATCACCGTGCGGCCCCCCTGCGCCTGGGCCAAAAGCAGCTCCACCACCCGTGCTCCGGAAGCCGAGTCCAGGTTCCCGGTAGGCTCGTCGGCAAAGAGAACCGGGGGGTCTAGGGCCAAGGCTCGAGCGATGGCCACCCGCTGCTGCTCACCCCCCGAAAGCCTGCTGGGCAGGTGCTTAGCCCGCTTCTCCAGGCCCACCGCAGCCAACAGCGCCTGGGCCCGCTCGGTGCGCTCCCTCAGGCTTTGGCCTGCCAGCATAAGGGGAAAGGCCACATTTTCCAGCGCGGTGAGGGTGGGAATCAGGTTCCACTGCTGAAAGACAAAGCCCATGTGCCTAAGACGCACCTCGGCCCGCTCATCCTCAGAAAGGGAGGAGAAAACCCGCCCGTCTAAGCGAACCTCGCCCTCGGTAGGCACATCAAAGCCCGCCAGGAGGTTCAAGAGGGTGGTTTTCCCTGAGCCCGATGGGCCCACAATGGCGGTAAGACCCGGGGGGAAAGCGTAGGTGAAGTGGTCTACCGCCACCACGTCCAGCTCGCCTTGGTGGTAGCGCTTATGAAGACGGACCGCCTCGAGCATCAAACCCTCCCCAAAGCCTCCACAACCCGGATGCGGCTTGCGGTACGGGCCGGCAGAAAGCCCGCCACAAGCCCCAAGACCACCGCCACCAGAAGGGCGAAGGAGGCCAGGCGAAGGGTCACCGCCGAAAGGGCCAGCCCCACCTCCCGCAAGGTGAACCAGTTGACCAGCCCAGAGGCGGCCTGGCCCAGCAGCAGGCCCAACAAGCCCCCCACCAGCCCCAAGACCAGGGCCTCCAAAAGAACCAGCCCGAAGATAAACCGCCGCTTGGCCCCTAAGGCCCGCATCAGACCGAACTCACGGATGCGCTCGTAGACCGACATCATCACGGTGTTGGCCACCAGCAGGCCGCCCACCACCAAGGCCACCAGGCTTATGCCAAAACGCACCAGGTCGGAGATACGCACCGCCCGCTCGGCAAAGCGCATCACATCCCCGGTGGTCTGCGCGTCTATACCCGGCACCCGCTCCTCCAGGGCCCGGGCCACCTCTTCAGCCCGTCGGTCGGGCTCAATGGCGACAAGAATGGAGCTGTAGTTGGCGGTGTTGAGGACCGCGTGAATGGCCGAGAGGGGCACGTAGATAAAGCTGTCGGTTAGCCCTCCCGAGCGCTCCAGCACCCCCACCACCCTCAGGCTGACCTGCGGCGAGAGGCGCAGGGTCTTGCCCAGCCCTAGGTTGTTGCGCTGGGCCACACCCCCCCCTACCACCGCGCCCGAGGCCCCAGGGTCCATGGAGCCTTGGGCCAGCCCTAGGTTCGGGTAGAGGTCCTTGGGGGTTACGCCGGCCGGAAGCCCCTGAAAGACAAAGCTGCTGGACGGGTCAAGCCCTCCCCGAGCAAAAACCGCGGTGGGGATCACCTGGACGATGCCCAGCGACGGGGCCACCCTTCGGATGGCCTCCAAGGTCTCCGGACGCAGCTCCGGGTAGCCGGGGCTAAAGGCCTCGGCCCCTTCAGGCACCACCAGGATGGCTGGGCCCACCCGGGACAGCTCAGCGCCCAAAGCCCTGCGCAGCCCCTCGCCAAAGGAGAGAAAAAGCACCATAGAAGCGGTGGAAACCACGATGCCCAGCAGCGTAAGCAGGCTGCGAACCGGGCGGGCCCGGAGGTTTCGGTAGACCAGCGCCAGCACTTCCACGCCCAATAGGATAAGGGTTTTCCGCAGGCAAACTAGGGCCAAAAGCGGTTTTCCCTACTCGAGCTCCCCCCAGGCCCTCCTGCGGGCTACGGGGGCAATGCCGCGAATGTCCTGCCCCTTGAGCTTGGTCCAAAACAAGACCATCTCTCGCACCGCCCGAAGGCGCACTTCCACGGACAAACCTTCCCAGGCCTCCCTTTCCGGGGGCAGCTCACCAAAACGGAACTTCCGGGCTTGGGGTTTCACGGTTCCAGTTCCTCTATATCCTTCACATCTATAGCCCGACCAAAAGCCCGCTTAAGCTCAACCAGCGTTTTTCGGTCAACCACCCGGATGCCTTGCCCCTCAAAGGAAAAGCATCGGCTTTGCTCGTAGGCGCTATCAAAATCGGGGGTGGGCATGAGCACCAGGTCGATCCGGTTCGGCGCGTAGCCAAGCTGCACCACCCCAGGGGTACTCAGGTCTTCTAAGGTTAGCCCCAGATCACTTCCGCCGAAAAAATCCCGTATGGCCTCCAGCAGCCGAGGGGCCTCCTTGGGGTCTACCCACAGGTCCAGGTCTTTGGTGTGGCGGGGCGTTCCGTAAAACCCTACCGCATATCCCCCGATAACCATGTAGCGAGCACAGTGCTTCTCCAAGGTCTTGAGAAACTCCAGCATCTCTGGGGTCATTACCCCACTTAGTCTTGCGGCTGCCGGGCTCCTCGTCAACCGCAGTTTGCCCTGGGACAGAACTTTTCTTATGCTGGGTTGGTACTGCTATGACCACCGCCGAGATTCGCGAAAAGTTCCTGCGGTTCTTTGAGTCCAAAGGCCATCTGCGCCTGCCCAGCTTCAGCGTGGTGCCCGAGGACGACCCCACCCTGCTCTTCATCAACGCCGGGATGACCCCCCTCAAGCCCTACTTCATGGGTAAAAAACCGGTCTTCCCCGGGCATGAAGGGGAGTGGTACCGGGTGACCACCTGCCAGAAGTCGGTGCGCACCGGGGACATAGAGAATGTGGGCCGCACCAACCGGCACCAGACCGTGTTTGAGATGCTGGGCAACTTCAGCTTTGGCGACTACTTCAAGAAGGAGGCCATAGAGTGGGCCTGGGAGTTTTTGACCAGCCCCGAGTGGCTGGGGCTGGACCCCAACCGCATCTATGTGACCATCTATATTGACGACGACGAGGCCTTCGCCCACTGGACAAGGGTGGGGGTGCCCCCCGAGCGGATTCACCGCTTTGGCGCCGACGAGAACTTCTGGCCACAAAACGCCCCTACCCAAGGCCCCAACGGGCCCTGTGGTCCTTGCAGCGAGATTTACTACGACCGAGGGCCCGAGTTCGGCTCGGACACCTGGGCCGACTACTACGAAACGCGGGAGTCCAACCGCTTCGTGGAGATTTGGAATCTGGTCTTCCCCCAGTACAACCGCAAGGACGGGGGGGTATTGGAGCCCCTACCCAAGCCCAACATTGACACCGGGATGGGGCTTTCGCGGGTGGCCATGGTCCTGCAAGGGGTCACCGACTTCTACGAGACCGACGAGTTCACGCCCCTTATCCAGAAGGTCGTGGAGCTTACCGGGGTGAGCTACGAAGGCCCTCGCTCGGTGGCCCATCGGGTCATGGCCGAGCACGCTCGAGCGGTAACCTTCATCCTCTCCGACGGGGTGCACTTCTCCAACACCGGCCGGGGCTACGTGGTGCGCCGCCTGCTGCGCCGGGCGGTGCGCTTCGGCTATCTGCTGGGTTTGCGGGAACCCTTTTTGTATAAGTTAGCAGAAGTGGTGGCCGAGGTGATGGGGGGGGTCTATCCCGAGCTCAGGGCCAACCTGGAGAGCATTCAGAAGCAGATTAGGCTCGAGGAAGAGCAGTTCTTTCGGACCCTCGAGGCGGGCATCAAGCGCCTCGACACGATGCTTGCTGGGCTTGGCCCAGGGGATACCCTTTCGGGCAAGGATGCTTTTACCCTCTACGACACCTACGGCTTCCCCCTGGACCTGACCATTGAAATCGCCGGGGAACACGGCATCCAGGTAGACACCGAGGGCTTTGAGAAGGCCCTAGAGGAGCAGCAGGAGCGGGCCCGCTCCAAAACCGCCTTCAGCCGGGAGCTCTTCCAGCGGCGCAGCGAGGCCCTGGCCGCCTTGGTGGCCGACTACGGGGGCACCCAGTTCGTGGGCTACGAGAGCCTGGAAGCCCAGGCCCAGGTCAAGCTCCTGCTGGTGGGGGAGCAGGCCATAGAGGAGGCCCCCAGCGGAACCGAGGTGCAGGTGGTGCTTGACCGCACCCCCTTCTACGCCGAAGGCGGAGGACAGGTAGGGGATACGGGAACCCTGGAGTGGGAGGGGGGCTGGGCCCGGGTCACCACCACCCAGAAAAGCCCCGAGGGGGTATTCCTCCATCTGGCCCGGGTGGAGGAGGGCACCTTGAAGGCCGGTACCTCGGTGCGGGCCCTGGTGGACATCCACCGGCGCGACACCGAAAAGAACCACACCGCCACCCATCTCCTGCACGCCGCCTTGCGGGCGGTGCTGGGGCCCCATGTTCAGCAGAGGGGCAGCTACGTGGGCCCCGACCGGCTGCGCTTTGACTTCAGCCAGTTTGAGCCCATCTCGCCACGCGACCTGGCCCGCGTGGAGATGCTGGTCAACCGCTGGATTCAGGCCGACTTCCCGGTTAGCTACACCTACAAGCCTCTCGAGGAGGCCCGTAAAGAGGGGGCCATGGCCCTTTTCGGCGAGAAGTACGGCGACGTGGTGCGGGTGGTCAGCGTGGAGGGGAGCATAGACGGGGTCTCCTCCAAGGAGCTGTGCGGGGGCTGCCACGTGCGGCGGACCGGTGAAATTGGTAGCTTGGTCATCGTAGGCGAAGAAGCGGTGGCCGCCGGGGTGCGGCGGATTGAGGCCCTCACCGGGGCTGCGGCCACCGCTTTCGTGCGGGAGACTCTGGAGCGGATACAGGCCTTGGGCCGGGAACTGGGGGTCCCCCCCGACCAGCTAGGGGAACGGGTGAGGAAGCTCCAGGAGGAGCTCAAAACGCGGGAGCGGGAGCTGGAGCGGCTGAGGCTCGAGCTGGCCCGGGCCCAGCTCGGGGGCTCTGCGGGGACAACCCTGCGGGAAGCGGGGGGCTACCGCTACCTGGCGGTACAGCTCGCGGGTCTCGAGGCGGGGGCCCTACGCGGGGTTGCCGACGAGCTTTTGGAAAGGCACAAGGCCGACCTGGTGGCGGTGGGCTCGGGGCAGAACCTGGTGATCAAGGTGGGCAAGGCTGCCCTGGAAAGGGGGCTAGACGCTGGGGCGGTAATGAAACGGCTGGCCGAGGCGGCCGGAGGACGGGGTGGAGGCAAAGGAGGCCTGGCCCAGGGAGGGGGCTTTAACCTGGAGAAAGCCTTCGCTGCTCTAGAAGGGGTGCTAGGCTAAGGGGATTCACATTTTCTACCCCCGTTCGGGCCATAATAGGGGCCGATGAAGGTGCTGGCCCTGGATGTGGGCGAGGCCCGGATTGGCCTGGCGGTGGGTGAGGTGGGCCTGCCCTGGGCTTTTGGCCGGGGCTACCTGGTGCGCAAAGGCCTAGCGGAAGACTTAAAGGCGTTGAAGGCGGTCGCGGAGCGGGAGGGAGCCCAGCGGTTGGTGGTGGGCCTGCCTCTGCGGACCGATGGGCGCCCAAGCGCCCAGGCCGAGCGGGTGCTGGCCCTGGTGGAGGCCCTGCGCCAGCAGGGCTTCCAGGTGGAGCTGGTGGACGAGCGCTACACCACCCAGCTAGGCCAGCGGCGCCTGCAAGAAGCCCCTAAGCGCGTCCGCAAGGAGAAGGGCCGGCTGGATGAGGCCGCAGCCGTTGCCCTCTTGGAGTCCTACCTGGCCTCCTAGACCATGGACGAACCCACCCCCCTCAGCGAAGCCTCTACCCAGGAGCGGAGCAGAACCCCCAACCGGTGGATTTTGCGGGGGGTCTTGGCGATGTTCCTGCTGCTGGCCGGCCTCATGGGGTATCTCCTCTACCTCATGGGCCCCACTGGAGCAGCGGCCGAGGTGCAGATTTCCAGGGGCAGCGGGGCCCAGGCGGTAGGGCGCCTGCTGGAGCAGGCCGGGCTGGTGCGCTCAGGGTACCTGTTTGCCCTATACCTGCGCTTTTCCGGCCTGGACAAGGCCCTAAAGCCAGGTTTTTACCGCCTCGAGGGCAAAGGGGTGCGGGCCATCGCCTTGACCCTCACCGACCCTTCCCGGCCCCTGCGGGTGCGGATCACCTTTCCTGAGGGCTGGCGGGCCTCGGAGATGGCCCAGCGGCTAAGCGAGCACAACCTGGACGGGGCCCGCTTCCTGGAGCTGGTGAACCAGCCGACCCCCGAGCTGCGCCTCCCTGAGGCCGAGGGCCCTACCCTAGAGGGCTACCTCTTTCCCGCCACCTACGAATTTCCCATGGACGCCACTCCCGAGGAGATTATCCGAACCATGACCCGCCGCATGGCCCAGGAGTTCACCCCAGAGGCCCTAGAGCGCCTGCCCAGTCTGGGGCTAAAGAGCGTCCACGCCTGGGTTACCCTGGCCTCCATCGTCCAAGCCGAGGCCGCCAACCCCGGCGAGAAACCCTTCATCGCGGGGGTCTTCCTCAACCGGCTCGAGCTGGGCATGCCGCTCCAGGCCGACCCCACCGTGGCCTACGGCCTGGGCAAGCGTCTTCCCGAGCTGGACCGCAACGCGGGCGACTTCACCAAGGACACCCCCTACAACACCTATACCCGCCGCGGCCTACCCCCCGGCCCCATTGGCAATCCCGGGGCCGAGGCCCTGCGGGCGGTGCTCAACCCGGTGCGCACCAACGAGAAGGGCCAAAGGTACCTGTACTTCCTACACGCCCAGGGGCGCCTCTTCCTGAACGTGGACTTCCAGGGGCACCTGCGGGATACCGCCCGGTACTACCTCAGGTAGAAGCCCGCTTCAGTCCGCGCAGCCCCCCCTCCAGGTGGTACACCCGCTCGTACCCCGCCGCCTCGAGGTACAACCCCGCTAGCTCGCTCATCACCCCCCGCTCGCAAACGAGCAGGATGGGGCGGTCCTTGGGAAGGTGGTGGTTGCCACCTTGGATGTCGGCCAGGGGCACCGAGAGGGCCTGGGCGAAGCCAATCGGCTCGGCCTGGCCGGCCGGCCGCACATCCACCACCAAGGGGTCCTCCTGGAGGAACTCCGCCAACGCCTCGGGACGAACGCCGCGCATACCTCAAGGATACCCTAGCGGCCCAGCACCTCTGGGCGGAAGGCCATCAGGGGAGGGCGCAGGCGCACCACGACCCACCCCCCTGCGGGTGGGGGTTCCAAAGCCGCCAAAACCAGCCGGAACCCCGCCTGGCCCTCCGGCCCCAAGACCCGCAGCACAAAAAAAGGAGGCTCCAGCACCGCCTCCACCTGGCCCGAAAAGGCGTAGCGTCCCCCCTCCAGCCGCCGCACGGCCTCCCGCTGCCCCTGGACCTCCTCCCAGAGCTCCACCTGGCCGTGCAGAATCAGCGGGGTCTCACCCCCCGAAAACGGGGCCAGGCCCCGGTCAAAGGCGTAAAGGGGGCCTAGGGGAGTAACAACCTCAATGAGCGGGCTGCCCACCGGCTCGGGGCTCACCGGAAAGCTCTGGGCATAAGCCGAAAAGCGCTCCCAGAAGTATTCCGGGCCCTCCTCTAGGGGCCTGGTACGAACAGTCATCTGCACCTCAGGAACCCTACCTCAGCGCACGTTCAGGGTGATGGCGGCCAAGGGGGGCTCAGCCTCGGAAGCCCCAGCCTCGCGGACTTCGTAGGTAATCTCCCCAGGGCCTGGGTCAGAAAGGTAGCTCCACCCACAGGCCGCGCTCAAGGAGATTTCCCTACGGCCAACCACCCGTTCGCCCCGCTTGACCAACACCGTGTAGCCGCTGGCCGAACCCACCCCACCGAAGCGGAAGGGCCGAGAAACGGTTCCGCCCGCCTGGAGGTTGGAAAGGGCAAAGCGCTGGCTGCAGATGGCCCCGGCCTGGGCCTCGGGCACCACCAGCGAGACCCGGGCGGCGGGAATTCCCTCGGCTCGAGCCTCATAGACCCGACTGCCCCCCGCCGGAGGCGGAACCCCCAGGCTCCACCGGCCCTCCGCATCGGCCTTTACCCGGCCCAGGCTTACCCCGTCCTCAAAGACCTCCACCTCCTGGCCTGGCGGGGCGGTGCCCTCTAGGACAAACCCCGTGGGGGCTACAGAGGCCCCCTCAGCCGGGGCGGTGATGGCCAGCCCAGGAGGGGCGAGTAGGGTGACCCTGGCTCGAGCCGCCCCCCCCTGCCCCTCCCTACGGGCCTCGTAGGTGTGCTCCCCCACTACAAGGGCCGAAGTGGGGAGCTCAAAGCGCCAGTGCCCATCCGGGCCCACCGCCACCCGGCCGACGGGGCGGCCGTTGTCAAGAATCTCTAGGCTCTCCCCCGGCCGACCGGTGCCCTCCAAGGCCAAGGGCCCTGCCGCCAGGGTGGCCCCATCGGGGGGAGCCATCAGCGTTACCCCAGCTTGGGAAAGGCCCTGCCCCGCCCCTAAGGCCCGCAGGGCCGGGCCTGGCAACAAGGAGAGCAGCAGCAAAAGACCCATCCCCGACCACAGCACCCCAGCCCCAGGCAGCCGGGCGGCCGGGGCCATGAGTGCCTGAGTGAGGCTCAAAGGGGCCCCCACCAACGGCGCACCTGGGGCCTCTGAGCTGCCAAAACGCGCCACTGCTTCCTCGGTTTCCCTCTCTAAGGCCTCCTGGGAAGGCTCAGGCTGGGCAAAAAGGAGGAAGAAAACCCGGAGGTAGTAGTAGGCCCCCACCGCTGAGGCCACCAGGGCCAGCACCACCAGACCGTACAGCCCGGCTCGAGCTGCCTCCTGAAAGACCAGGTACTTGGCCCAAAACCCCGCCAGGGGAGGAAGCCCCAGGACCGAAAGCACCCCCAGCGCAAGCCCTCCGGCCACCAGCGGCCTGCGGTGCCAAAGCCCTCGCAACCGCTCCAGAGGCACCTCCTGGTTGGAGAGCATGGAGAGAGCGGCGAAAATCAGGCCCGTACCCAAAGCGTAGGTGAGCAGGTAAAAGGGCACCGTGGCCCCTGCGGTGGGGCCAAAAAGCCCCAACCCCAAATACCCCGCATTGGCGATGGAGGAGTAGGCAAAAAGCCGCTTGGCCTCGGTCTGGGCCAGGGCCCCAAGGTTGCCAAAGAGGACGCTTAGGGCCACCAGCACGGCCAGCCCCACCCCCCAGGCCTCCAGCCCCTGAGGGGTGAAGATGCGCAGCATAGCCGCGAAGGCCGCTGCCTTAACCGCGGTAGCCATGAAAAGCGAAACCACCGTGGGGCTGCCCTGGTACACGTCGGGGGACCACCAGTGGAAGGGCACCATGGCGGTCTTGAAGGCAAAAGCCGCCAAAATCAGGAGCAGCGCCGTGGTGTACAGCGGCCCTGAGCCGACTGCCCCGGCCATAAAGCTCCCGGTGGCCCCATAGTAAAGCGCCACCCCGTACAGGAAAACCGCAGCCCCCAAAGCGCCCAGCAAAAAATACTTGAGCCCTGCCTCAAAGCCCTTCTCGTCACGCTGCCAGGCCGAAAGCACGTATAAGGGCAGGGAAAAAATCTCCAGGGCGATGACCAGCACCACCAGGTTGGGGCTGCTGGCCATGAGGTGCATCCCGGTCACCGCGTAGAGCACCAGTAGGGGGAACTCAAACTTCTTGGCTGGGCCCAGCAGCAGGGCCCAAAGCCCACCCAAAACCGCCACCAAGGTCAAGCCCCTGGCCAGGGGGTCAAAGCGGTAAAGTCCGCCAAAGGCCTCTACGACCTCCCCCCACCCCACCACGGCGAAAAGCCCGGCCAGCAGTAAAGCCGCCACCGATAGGACCCGGTTGGCCTCGCGGGAGATGACGAAGGCCAGAAGCGACAGCAGGGTGGAGAAACTCGCCAGGGTATACAAAGTCAGCATCGGACACCTCCGCTGGCTTTCAAAACCCCCTTCACGAGGCACCTCCAAAAAGCGCACCCAAGGCCCGCCCCAGCGGCTCCAGGTGGGCGGTGAAGAGCTTAGGGTAGAGGCCCATCAAGAGAAGTACCCCCACCGTTACCCCCGCAAAGGCCCACTCCCTGGCGTCCATGTCCGAAACCGCCTGGGCCTGCGGGGTTTCCTGGAAAAGCCGCTGAAAAGCGGTAAGGGCATAGGCCGCCGCCGCGATAACCGAGAGGAAGGCCAGGAAGGTAAGCCAAGGGGCAACCTGGTAGGCCCCCAAAAGCACCATCAGCTCACCGGGAAAGCCCGAGAGGCCAGGTAGGCCAATCATGGCCATCAAGAGGAACATCCCCAAAACATACAACCCCGGGGCATACCGGGCCAGACCCCGCACGGGTTGGGTCTCCAAGCTCCCGGTGCGGGCGTAAACCCTCCCCACAAACAGGAACATAGCCGAGCCGTAAATCATAGAAGCCCCAAGGAGGTACAGAGCCCCCACCGCACCCTCAGGGGTTCCGCTGAAAAGCCCCAGGGCCGCCACCCCCATGTGCGATACCCCAGCGTAGGCCAGCAAGGTCTTCCAATCGGGCGCGCTGAAGGCCAGCCAAGCCGCATACAGGGCCCCAAAAGCAGCCAGGAAAAGGAGGAGCCCCTGCCACTCGCGAAATCCCTCAGGGGCCAGGGGAATGGCCCACTTGAAGAAGGCAAAGATGCCCACCTTGTAAAGCGTACCCAGGGCATCCGCCAGGCCCGAGGGGTGGTTTTGCTGGTGGAAGCTGGGCAGCCAAGCGTGAAGAGGAAACAAAGGTGTTTTGACCGCGAAGGCCACCAAAAAGCCTAAAAAGGCCCAGGTCGCCGCCGGGCCCGAAAGCGGCCTGGAGGCCAGGTCGGTGTAGAGAAAGCTCTCCGCGCCACTTATAAAGCGCACTGCAAATATTGCCGCCAGCATCGGCAGCGAGCCTACCAGGGTAAATAGGGCAAAAGTGTACACAGCCCTAAGTCGGTCTGGCCCCCCGTAGAACCACAGCATGAGGAGAGCTGGGATTAAGCTGGCCTCAAAGAAGAAGTAGAAGAAGACCAGGTCCTGGGCAGCAAAAATTCCCAGAAGCCCGGTCTGCATCAAAAGGGCATAGGCCAAAAACCGCACCGGAACATCGGCCAACCAGACCCCAAGGAGGACCACCAGGTTTACCGCCAGCCAAAGGAGAAGCCCGGCCCCATCCAGCCCCACCGCGTAGTACACCCCCGCGTCGGGGAGAAAGGGCGTCTGGCTGGCATAGGCCACCCCCTCCCCCGGGTAGCCCACAAAAAGGTAGAGGGAAACCGCTAGGCTAGCCAAAGAGGCCAAAACCGCAAAACCGCGCCCCAAGGCGGGCCAGAGCAGAAGCGCCAGGCCCGCCAGCAGGGGCAGCCAAAGCCCAAAGTGAATCATCGCAGCACCCCCCAGGCCAGCAAGAGCACCAAGGCTACCAGGAGCCCGGCCAGGTAGAAGCGCAAAGCGCCAGTCTCGAGCCGGGCCAGCAGGCCCC
>NZ_QWKZ01000200.1 GCF_003574085.1 Meiothermus luteus
GCCTGGGTAGGGGGAGCGCTGGCCGGCCTCTGGGCCGCCCAGCTCGGCTGGTTGCTGGGCCATCCGGGGGCCTGGGCCCGGCTGGAGCGGCTGGGCAGAGGAACTGAGCCGTGGATGGTCTTTTTGGCCCTGGCCGTGCTGGTGCGGATTCCGGTGCCGCTTTTTCCCCAGGAGTTTCCCCTTTTGGCCCTGGCCCAGATGGTTCTTCTGGCCCTCTCCGCCTTGCTTTGGGCCTTCAGGTACCTGGGAGGGCGGGCCCTCGGGCTGGCGGCGGTGGCCTTCGGCCTGGGCCTTTGGGTGGAGTTTGTGGGGAGCCGCACCGGCCTGCCCTTTGGGCGCTACACCTACGAGGGCGCTCCAGGGCCGCACCTTTGGGGGGTGCCGTTGATTGTGCCTTTGGGCTGGTTTGCCCTGGTGCTCTCGGCGCATGCCCTCGCTCGAGGTCGGCCGGTTCGGGTAGGGCTTATGGCGGTGGCCTGGGACCTAGGCCTGGAGGCCCTGATGCCCGCCCAGGGCTACTGGACCTGGCAGGACCCCCGCCCCTTTTGGTACGGGGCGCCCCTGCTCAACTACCTGGCCTGGTTTGTGGTGGGCTGGGCCCTCTCCTGGACCTACAGGCGGTTGGCTCCCGGCCTTTCGGCGGTGGGGGGGTTTGGCTGGGCCTACCGCCTGGAGGCCCTCTTTCTCCCTGCGGGGCTGGCCCTGCTGGGGTTCTGGCCCGCAGCCTTGGCCTGTGGCCTGGCGATGAATCTTCTGGCTTGGGAAAGGAGGCGGTGTGGTGGGGAGTGAGCTACGGCCGGTGCACCGGCTGCTTCGCTACGGCTTTCACCTCCTGTTCGGGCGAAGCCTGCGGCGGGGGTTGAGGGGGGTCTGGACCCGGGGCGCGCTGCCCGAGGGGGCCTGCGTGCTGGCCAGCAACCACCACTCCTGGTGGGACAGCTACCTGCTGCCGGTCTTGCTCAGCCGCTCTGGTCGGCCCTTCCGGGTCATGGTGGGGGAGCCTCGGATTAGGGAGTTCCCCTTCTTCGGGTATCTTGAGACAGTCTCGGCAGCCCGCCCCCGCGAGGCGCTGCGGGCCCTTGGGCGGGGGGAGGCGCTTTTGGTCTTTCCCGAGGGCGAGCTTCGCCCCCCGGGGCCCTTAGGGGCCTTGCGCCCGGGAGCGGTCTGGCTCGCCCGGAGGGCCGGGGTGGGATTGGTGCCGGTGGCTTCCAGGGTGGTGCTGAGGGGGCACGAGTTTCCCGAGGCCTACTTGGTTTTCGGGGAGCCCGTGGAGCCCGAGCCGGGTCTTCTGGGTAGGGCCCTGGGGGAAGCGCTGGGCTTCCTGGACGAGCTGGTGCGGACCTCTCCTGCTGAGGCGCCTTTGCCAGGCTTCTCCCTGGCCCTCCCCGGCCGAAGGAGCACCCACGAGCGGATGGCCCGCTGGGGGGCCTGGCTGGGAAGGCTGGTCGGTGGGGGTGGGTAGGGATG
>NZ_QWKZ01000201.1 GCF_003574085.1 Meiothermus luteus
CCTCACCCCCTGCGGCTGGAAGCCCCGCCCCTTCCTCAAGGGCAGAGCCAGCCCACCCCCCGGGGAACCACGGTGAGGGCCACCCCGGAGGAAAATCCCGAGCGGCTCGAGCCACGCGCCTCCTTGCTGCACGCCGCCGCGCGGGGGGCCCGGCGAATAGAACGGCAGGACCTTCACGCCCGCATAGAAGCCGGCCGGGAGGGGCGCAGGCTGCTTCTGGTGGTGGACGCCAGTGGCTCCCTGGCCGCCCAGGCTCGTATGGCCTGGGCCAAAGGCGCCCTTCTACGGCTTCTGGAGGAGCGGCCTGAGGAGGTGGGGCTCATCGCTTTCCGGGGAGGAGAGGCCCGGCTGCTCCTGTCCTTCACCCGCGACCTGGAGGCAGCCAAGCGAGCCTTGGAGCACCTGCCCACTGGGGGGCGCACCCCTCTGGCGGCAGCCCTGGCCCTGGCCCAAGCTCACCTGGGCCCGCGCACCCGGCTGGTGCTGGTAACCGATGGCCGGGCCAATGTGCCCCACCAAGGGGGCGACCCCTGGGGCGAGGCCCTGGAGCTGGCTCGGCGCATCTCGAGCCCTGCGGTGGTGCTGGACGTGGAAACCGGCCCCCAGACCCTAGGGCGGGCCCGGATTTTGGCCCAGGCCATGGGCGCGCAGTACCTCCGGCTTGACGACCTAAACGACCACGCTGTCCTGCTCAGGCTGGAGGAGAGGCCGTGAACCTGCCCCGCTTAGTGGTGGCCGCCCCCCACTCTGGGGCCGGCAAGACCACCCTAAGCCTGGTGCTGGCCGCGGCCTTTCTGGACCGAGGTCTTCGGGTGCAGCCCTACAAGGTGGGCCCCGACTACCTGGACCCCACCCACCTCAGCCGCCTCACCGGACGAACCGCCCGCAACCTGGACAGCCACTTCCTAGAAGCTCCCGAGCTGCTGGAGGTCTTCCGTCGGGGGGCCTTGGGAGCCGGGCTGGCCCTGGTAGAGGGGGTGATGGGCCTCTTTGACGGGAAGGACGCCCTGGGCCAGGTAAGCTCTACCGCCCAGGTGGCCAAACTCCTCCGGGCCCCGGTGGTGCTCTGCGTGGACGCTTCGGCCATGGCGGGCTCGGTGGCCGCCTTGGTGCGCGGCTTTCGCGATCACGACCCTGGCCTTTGGTTGGCCGGGGTGGTGGTCAACCGGGTGGGCTCTGCCCGACACGCTGCCCTGCTGGAGGAGGCCCTGCGGCCCTTGGGGGTCCCCTTCCTAGGCTACCTCCCGCGCGAACCGGCCCTGGCCCTCCCGGAGCGCCACCTCGGGCTTTGGTCGGCCGCAGAAGCCGAGCCAAACCGGAGCGCCCTGCTCCAAGCAGCCCAGCACCTCAGGCTGGAGGACCTCCTCTCCATCGCCCAAAGCGCCCCGCCTCTACCCAGCCTCCCCC
>NZ_QWKZ01000202.1 GCF_003574085.1 Meiothermus luteus
CCCCACCCCTCCGGCCAAGAGGCTACCTAGGAAGAGGAGGAGGGTGAGCTCGAGCTCGCTCATAAGAACAGCGGTATTCTATCCCTATTATGCAAAACCTCCCTAAAATCGCCGAGCTGCTGCGGCGGCGCAAGCCGCTGAAAAACGTCAACCAGGAACACCAAGAGACCCTTTCCCCGCTCGAGCGGCTGGCCTTATGGATTACCGATCACGTGGGCAGCATGGGGTTTTTCCTGATCGTTTTTACCTGGACGGTGCTGTGGCTTTCCTGGAACTTCCTGGCCCCGCCCCACCTCAAGTTTGACCCCCCCATGGCCTTTGTGTTCTGGCTATTTTTGTCCAACATGATCCAGCTTTTCCTGATGCCCCTCATCATGGTGGGGCAGAACTTGCAAAGCCGCCACGCCGAGCTCAGGGCCGAGCACGACTACCAGGTGAACCTCCGGGCCGAGCAGGAAATCGAGGCTCTCCTAAAGCACATCGAGTATCAGAACCGCCTGCTGCTGGCCCTGGTCATCAAAAGTGGTCTAACCGCCGAGGAAGCTTTGCGTCTGGCTGAAGGCCACCAAAATTCTTTATGAACCGAGCAGCACTTAGACAGTGGCTTCTAAACACCCCCGAAGCTACCCGCCACGCCCCACAGCCCTGGTACAAGGTGATGTGCCTTACGGGGGTGGACTACTTTTCTACCCTGGGCTACCAGCCGGGCATTGCGGCCCTGGCCGCGGGGTTGCTCTCACCCTGGGCCACGCTCTTTCTGGTGCTGTTCACCCTTCTAGGGGCCTTGCCGGTCTACTGGCGGGTGGCCGCTGAAAGCCCGCATGGGGAGGGCTCGGTGGGGATGCTGGAGCGGCTATTTGGTGGCTGGACCGCCAAACTGGTGGTGTTGGTGCTTCTGGGATTTGCCGCCACCGACTTCATGATTACCATCACCCTCTCTGCTGCCGATGCTAGTGCCCATCTGATTGGCAACCCCCTTGCCCCCCCTTGGCTTGCCCATCCGGTGGCCCTAACCTTGGCGCTTATCGCCCTTCTGGGCGGAGTCTTCATGCTGGGCTTCCGCGAGGCCATCGGGGTGGCGGTGGCCTTGGTGGTCTTGTACCTGGGGCTTTCGGCGCTGGTGGTAGGGGCAGCCTTCTTGCAGCTGGTGGGTCAGCCCGAGCTTTGGTCTCGTTGGCATGAATCAGTGGCTTTGCGCTACCCCAGCCCCGTTGAGCTGGCCCTGGCCTCGGCGCTGGCTTTTCCCAAACTGGCCTTGGGCCTCTCGGGCTTTGAGACCGGGGTGGCGGTGATGCCCCACGTGAGGGGGGGGC
>NZ_QWKZ01000203.1 GCF_003574085.1 Meiothermus luteus
AGTCATGGCCAAGGGCGTGTTTGAGCGTACGAAGCCACACGTGAACGTAGGGACGATTGGGCACGTGGATCACGGGAAGACGACGTTGACGGCGGCGATCACGTATGTAGCGGCGGCGGCGAATCCGAGCGTGGAGGTGCAGAACTACGATCAGATTGACAAGGCGCCGGAGGAGCGTGCGCGGGGGATTACGATCAATACGGCGCACGTGGAGTACGAGACGGCGAAGCGGCACTATTCGCACGTGGACTGTCCTGGGCACGCGGATTATGTGAAGAACATGATTACGGGTGCGGCACAGATGGACGGGGCGATATTGGTGGTATCGGGTACGGATGGGCCGATGCCGCAGACACGGGAGCACATATTGTTGGCGCGGCAGGTGGGGGTGCCATACATTGTGGTGTTTTTGAACAAGATTGACATGGTGGATGATCCGGAGCTGTTGGATTTGGTGGAGATGGAGATTCGGGATCTACTGAACCAGTACGAGTTTCCTGGGGATGAGACGCCGATTATACGGGGTTCTGGGCTGAAGGCGCTGGAGCACATGATGGCGAACCCCAAGACGCAGCGTGGGGAGAACGAGTGGGTAGATCGGATATGGGCGTTGTTGGACGCGATTGATGAGTATATACCGACGCCGCAGCGGGATGTAGAGAAGCCGTTTTTGATGCCTGTGGAGGACGTATTTACGATTACGGGGCGGGGTACGGTAGCGACGGGTCGGATTGAGCGTGGGAAGGTGAAGGTTGGGGATGAGGTGGAGATAGTAGGTTTGCGGGAGACCCAGAAGACGGTGGTGACGGGTGTGGAGATGCACCGGAAGACGCTGTCGGAGGGGATAGCTGGGGACAATGTAGGGTTGCTGTTGCGTGGGATTGGTCGGGAGGACGTGGAGCGGGGGCAGGTGCTGGCGAAGCCTGGGACGGTGACGCCGCACACGAAGTTTGAGGCGTCGGTGTACGTGCTGAAGAAGGAGGAGGGGGGACGGCACACGGGATTTTTCAGCAACTACCGGCCGCAGTTTTACTTTAGGACGACGGACGTCACGGGTGTGGTGGAGCTGCCGAAGGGTGTGGAGATGGTGATGCCTGGGGACAACGTGACGTTTACGGTGGAGCTAATCAAGCCGATTGCATTGGAGGAGGGATTGCGGTTTGCCATCCGGGAGGGCGGTCGCACCGTGGGTGCGGGGGTGGTGTCCAAGATCATTGAGTAA
>NZ_QWKZ01000204.1 GCF_003574085.1 Meiothermus luteus
CAGACTTGACCGCTATACATCTTTTGTATGCAACCCCAGGAACCTCAAAGCGGAGAGGGGGTTGAAGGAGAAGGCTTCCAGGGCGGCTTTTTTAGCCTGGACCTTGCGGTAGTTGAGGCAGTTCAGCACGAAAGCCCGCAGGGCACAAAGGTTGAAGGCCAGGGCGCCACGGGCCTGGGCATGGTCCTCGCGTAAGAGCACGTCGCGTACCCAGAAGTTCCGGTTCTCCACGCCCCAGCGTTGGCGCATGAGTTCGCCCAGACGCCTGGCCCCCGCCGCCTCGGGTCTGAGGCTACTCAGGGCGTAGTGCACGCTGTAGCGCTGCTGCTTGCTGCGCTTATGCCACACCCAGCGCTCCAGGCGCACGGCCTGCCGGGCAAAAGGGAAGTCCAGCCAGGGGGGGAGATGGGGGGAGGCCGAGGCCCGGTAGCGCCACACCTCCCCGTCACGGAGTTCTTCCCACTGGACGATGCTTTCCCCGGGCAGGGGATGCTCGTCCAGGCAAGCGAACAGCCACTCTACCGCCTCCAACGCCCGGGCTTGGTTGGCTCTCAGGCTCAGCAGGTAATCCCCCCCTTAGCCCGGATGGCTTCGGCCACCCGGGGGTAGAGGAAGCCCGCGTCGGCCACCACCACCCGACCGGCTAAACCCTCCAGCCCCATGCGCTCCAGCAGACCCAGCAAGGCCTCATCCTCCCGCCCACCGACTTGGGCCTGGGCCAGGCTGTGGCGGGCTTGCTCACACCACAGCTCCACCACCCGCACCACCGGGCTCTCGCCTTTAGCACTCCCCCGCAAGACCTTGCCATCCGCGACCAGGGCAGAGGTAGTAGCGGTAGAGGTAGGGAAAGAGGCGGGAAGGGGGAGTTCGGGAAAGACCTGTTGCAGGGCTGAACCCAGCGCTTGCGGGTCCAAGCGGCGGATGAGCTGGGCGATTGAGCTGCGTCCTGGGGCCTTGCGCAAGCCCAGGGGCTTACACAGGAAGGGATTGGCTTGGGCAAAGCGGGCCACACCCCGCAGGGAGTCCACCCGGCACACAAAGGCCACCAGCACCAATGCCACCACCCCCCACAGCGGATAGCGCCGGTTCTGGTAGCGTGGATCGTCCAATGAGGCTAAGGCTTCGCGTAAGTTCATGCCTCTATCTAGCCTCAACCCTGAATAACGGTCAAGTCTG
>NZ_QWKZ01000205.1 GCF_003574085.1 Meiothermus luteus
GGCTGTACAGGCCCAGCAAGGCCCCTTGCTGGGCCTGTACAGCCGGGACACCATCCTGGAGGGGAGGATTGAGCGGGTTTGGCGCAATGTGAACCCTTTTCGTGACGCTGAGGAGGTGCTGGCCTACCTCAGGGCCAAGCGGCAGGCCTCTACCTGAAGCCTGGCCTACAGCTGCTCGGGGCGTTTTGCGACAATCTAAAGCTGTGCGTTGGCTGTCTTTGTTGTGCGCATTCTCCCTTTCGGCCTGGGCCCTCTCGCCGGGCGACCCGGTGAGCCTGCCACGGGTGCAGGACGCCTACGGTCGCGTTGTGGACCTGGCGGCTTTGGCCCGGGAAGGGCGCTACCTCTTGTTCTGGTTCTACCCCAAGGCCAACTCCCCGGGTTGCACTGCCCAGGGCAAGCGTTACGCCGAACTCTACGAGCAGTTCCAAGCCCTGGGGGTGGAGGTGTTTGGGGTGAGCGCCGACCCGGCTGCCGAGCAGTGCGCCTTTATAGAGCGCATGGCCCTCAAGGGGGCGATGCTGCCCGATAAGGACGGGGCCCTGGCCCGGCTGTTTGGGGTAGGGGGTTTTTTGGGCTTCTACAACCGCGACACCATCCTGGTCAATCCCAAGGGCCGCATTGAGCGGGTCTGGCGCAGTGTGAACCCTTTTCGCGACGCCGACACCGTGCTGGCCTACGTCCGCACCTTGAGGCGCTAGACCCGGATGCGGGCGGTGGTCATCGGTGCAGGGGTGGGGGGGCTGACCGCGGCCGCCCTGCTGGCCAAGGCGGGCTTGGAGGTCGTAGTTTTAGAGCGCCACACCTACCCCGGGGGTTCAGCGGGAACCTTCTTCCACAAAGGGTTTCGCTTTGACGCCGGGGCCACCCTGCTGGCGGGGTTTGACCAAGAAGGGGTGTTCACCCGGCTCGAGGCCCTCCTGGGGGTGCGCTTCCCTGTTCGGCGGCTGCCGGAGGGGGTTCCCCTGATGGAGGTGTGGTTACCGGAGGGGCGGCGGGTGGTGCGGCCGGTGGGGCGAGGGTTTGAGCTCGAGGCCCAGCTTCAGGCCTTTGGCCCGGCGGTGGGGCCTTTCTGGGGCTGGCAGACCCGGCGGGCAGAGGCCCTTTGGAGGCTGGCGGCGGGCCTGCCCTTTCCCCCTGTGGACG
>NZ_QWKZ01000206.1 GCF_003574085.1 Meiothermus luteus
ATACCAACTCTACGACGAGGTGACACATAAAGCCTCTTGAATCCAAGGCCAAAAGCAAAGCCGCTTGACCCTAGTTGGATCAGCCGCAAGCTGGGTGAGGAACTCCTCGGCAGCCAGGCGTTTGTGTTCCAGCGAAGGGTACACTTTGCCTTCAATGGCCCGCCTGACCTCCTCAAACACCCGCTCGGCAGGATTGAGCTCGGGCGAATAGGCCGGTTGAAGGATACGACTCCCCGCTAGCTCGGATAGGCTACGACCCCGATGAACCCCCGCCCCATCCCAAACGTTGATGGCTAACCCCCATTGCTCCAGCACCGGTTTGAGGTGTTCTTGCTTCAGGCGGGGAATCCAACCCCACCTCAACTGACCGATGGCCGGTATCACCGCCAGCAGCAGGTAGGCATACTGGTATGCCCGCTGTACCGTTTGAACGACCTTCACCCCCCGAGGCGCCAGCACCCGTCGAACTTGACCCAGCAGTCCCAACCGCAGCTCATCGCTAAACCCAATCCGGCCCAGAGCCTCCCCCAGGGTCTGACCCCCTCGGTGGAGCTGCTCGGCTATCAGGGCTTTGAGCCCCCCTTTTTCCAGCGCGCTTGCGCTGCCGCATCGGCCTTGGCAGCACTCGGTCGCGGTACTTTGGGGTGAATCTTCCATCGAGCCATCAGCCCATAGAGGCCTTTATAGCTGTACTGCACCCCAAAGCGTTGTTGCACCCACTGCCGCGCTTCTTCGTAGGTGCGAAAGCTTCCTTGGGCACTCTCGGCTCGCAGTTCCAGTTGTTGGTCTTGATCCAACCAGGCTCGACTGACCTTGACCCCCCAGCCCGGTACGCGCTTCAACACCTCCTGCAATCCCCCGGCCCGATACCAAGCCAGCCACCGGTTGAGGGTTTTACGTCCAATCCCCACTTCTTTGGCCGCATCCTGTGCAGCTTTGCCTCGACGTACCAGCCACATCGCCTGCAGCCGTTTACGTCGTTCCAGGTTCCTCTCCCGTCTATACTGTGCCTCCAGCTCCTCTGCGCTTTCAGTCCAATCGATTGGGGCAATCCTACGACCCATTCCCCAATCCTACTATAGGTGTCACCTCGAGGGAGATTTGGTAT
>NZ_QWKZ01000207.1 GCF_003574085.1 Meiothermus luteus
GGTGGGGGACTACGCGGTCATAGGGGGGATGGCAGGGGTGCACCAGTTCACTCGGATTGGCGCGCGGGCCATGGTGGGGGCCATGGCCAAGGTAACCCGCGACGTCCTTCCCTTTTCCTTGGCCGAGGGCAGTCCGGCCCTCCACTATCGACTCAACACCGTGGGCCTGCGCCGGGCGGGCATCACTGGGGAGCGCTACCGGGCCCTCGAGCGGGCTTTTCGGGCCCTGCGCGAGGGCAAACCTCTGGACGACTTACCTGATACAGAGGAGGTCCGGGTTTTCAAGGCTTTCTTGGCGGCTCCCTCTCGGCGCGGCCTTTCAGGTTTTGTGCGCGGCGGGGCTGCCTGCAGCGAGTAGTGCGGCCGCAGCCCCCGCCCTGGTGGGTTGGGCCAGGACGGCCGGTGAGTTTCCATGCTGGACGAGGTGCTGCTGCTGACCAACGGCCCCGGTGAGCTCTCTACCTGGGTGCCGCCGGTGCTTTCCCGGCTGAGGAGGGCCCTTCCAGGGGCTCGGTTCGGGCTTTTCTTAATCCGCGACCAGTTCGCCTCGGGCACCGAGTGGGCCAAGGCACGCGAGCTTCCCCTTGACTTTCTGGGGGGCCGCCGGGAGTGGGCCGCCCGGCTGTTGGCGGGGAGGGCTCGGGGTCGGGGCCTGGTGCTGATGCTGGGGGGAGCCCCGAGGGATGCGGTGTTCCTGGGGTGGGCCACGGGCTACCCGGCCTTTGCCTACACCTTTGACCCCAAGGCCTACCATCCCGGCCTCAGGGCGGTGCTGGTGGACTCCGAGCGCACCCGCGCAGCCATGCAGGCCCGTGGGGCCGACCCCGGCCGTATTCGGGTGGTGGGCAACCTGGTGGTGGATGCCTTGGCCGAGGCTCCATCGGTGGAGGTTCCCCCGGTAGAGGTGCTGCTCTTTCCGGGAAGCCGCCCCTTTGCCGCCCGCTATATGCTGGGTTTCCTGCTGGCCGCCGCCGAGCAAATGGCGGCACAGCGGCCTGGCCTGCGCTTCGCCTGGGTTCGCAGCCGCTTGCTGCCCGAAGGGGTGGTTCAAGAGGCCCTGGAGGCCCGCAAGGTCCGCCCGCTGGGGGGGGTGGGGGCC
>NZ_QWKZ01000208.1 GCF_003574085.1 Meiothermus luteus
GCCTTTTCCGACTCGCCCGCCTCCTTCTGGCCCAGGGGCCCCCCTCCCTGCGGAGTGTGGCGGTGCGGACGCTCACAGGTCTTCTGCGGCAACGGGTACAGGGGTGGGAAAAGTGATGAGAGGTCAGAAGCCCGATGGAGGTTGACGTTTTAGCCCCGGGTGGCTAAACTTGGCTTTGCGCCTATACGGGCGCTAGAAGGCCGAGGCGTAGCGCAGCCTGGTAGCGCACTCCTTTGGGGTGGGAGTGGTCGGAGGTTCAAATCCTCTCGCCTCGACCAAGAAAACCGCCTGAGCTTGCTCAGGCGGTTTCGGTTTGGTGGGGCTAGCCCTCAAACCCAAGGAGCACCGGCTCCTCGAGTAGCTCTGCTATAAAGCGGCAGAAGCGGGCTGCATCGGCCCCATCAATGAGGCGGTGGTCGTACGAGAGGGAAAAAGGCATGATTTGGCGGGGCTCAAAACCCTCCTTCTCGGGGTTCCATACCGGTTCTATGCTGCTGCGGGAAACCCCCAGGATGGCCACCTCCGGCCAGTTGACAATGGGGGTGAAGCCCGTTCCACCGATGCCGCCGAGGTTGGAGATAGAGAATGTGGCGCCCTGCATCTCCTCGGGGGTGAGTTTGCGCTCCCGGGCTTTTGCGGCCAGCTCGCCCAGCTCGAGGGCCAGGGTGAAGACCCCCTTCTTGTCCACATCCCGGATGACCGGGACCAACAGCCCGGCCGGGGTGTCCACCGCCACCCCTAAGTGGACGTAGTCCTTGTAGATAATCTCGTTCTTCTCCAGATCAATGGAGGCATTGAACTTGGGGAAGTTTTTCAGGGCTGCGGCCACCACCTTGAGCAAAATGGCGGTCATGGTCAGCTTGGCCCCACGTTTCTCGGCTTTGGGGGCTAGCTTTTTGCGCCAGGCTTCCATCTCGGTGATGTCGGCCTTGTCAAAGTGGGTGACCATGGGCACCAGGCTCCAGGCCTGGGCCATGCTGCGCACGGTGGCCCGGCGTACCCCGGACATGGCCTCGCGGCGTACCGGCCCGAACTTGCTGAAGTCTGGAAGGGTGGGGGAGGG
>NZ_QWKZ01000209.1 GCF_003574085.1 Meiothermus luteus
ACCACACCCCGCCAGCCCGCGTGCAGAGCCCCCACTACCCCCCTTACCGGGTCGTGCAGCAGAATCGGGTAACAGTCGGCCACACTCACCCGCAGCAGCAGCCCCGGGGTAGCGGACAGCAAGCCGTCGCCCTCCCACTCCCCAGGGGCCTCCACCGGGTGCACCAGGCTGCCGTGCACCTGGCGCAAGGCGACCTGGGGCGGATGGCCAAAAAGAGCCAGCACACGGCGGCGGTTCTCCAAAACATTCCTCGGGTCATCGGCGGTGGAAAGCCCCAGGTTCAGGCTGTCATAAGGCGGCGGCGAGACCCCACCGGCCCGGGTGGTAAAGCCATGGGGCACCTGGAGCAAGGGGCTCTTTAGCACGCCGGACAGTCTACCTCAGTTGTAATAATGGCAGGGTGGAGTGGACCTTGGTTGCCTTCGCCTTTCTGCTGGGGAGCCTTATCGGCTCATTCCTAAACGTGGTGATTTACCGGTTGCCCAAGGGGCTCTCGGTGGTCTGGCCGGGCTCGAGCTGCCCCCACTGCGGCCGCTCTCTTTCGGCTGCGGAGCTGGTCCCCATTCTCTCCTGGCTGCTCCAGCGCGGCAGGTGCCGGGGCTGCGGGGGCCCCATCTCGCCCCGCTACCCCTTGGTGGAGGCCCTGAGCGCCTTCCTCTTTGCGGCAGCGGCTCTGCTGCGCCCTACGCTCCCTGAGCTGGTCTTTATCTGGGCTTTCATCGCCTTGCTCATCGCATTGGCCTTCATTGATATAGATACCAAGACCCTGCCCAACTCCCTCAACTTCGGCGGCGTCTTCCTGGGGCTGGGAGGGGCCCTCCTGTTGGGCTACCCCAGGACCTTTTCCGAAGCCCTGGAGGCAGGGCTTATGGGAGCTGGCCTGGTGGCCTTGCTCGCGGGGTACGGTGGGCTCTTCTACAATCGCTTCAAGGACAGCCCCCGGGAGGGCCCCTTCGGGGTGCATCTGGTCCACCTCGCAGCCATGGGGGGGGCCTGGGGAGGAATATGG
>NZ_QWKZ01000021.1 GCF_003574085.1 Meiothermus luteus
CCCCGGCAATGATGACCTCGAGCCCCCTCCCCTCAGCCTGCTCGGCGTACTCAAAGAGCAGGTCAGGGGTGCGGTGGGCCGAGACCACCCGAACCTCAAAAGGCACCCCCAGCGCCTCTAGGGTCTGGGCGGCCGGCTCGAGGGTTTCCCAGTCGGACTTAGAGCCCATAATCAGGCCTACTAAGGGATGGGGTGGAAGCTTCATCAGGAGGGTAGTTTACCCTCATTTTGGCTCGAGCTGGACCGCCCACCGAATTTTGAGCTGCTGCTCCCCAGGCTATGGGCAGTCTAGCAGAAAATCACCATGACTCAAGCCCGCCTCCCACCTGGAGCTTTGCCCTAGGATTGGGGCCCGGGAGAAGGTATGCAGAAAACCCCCATCACAGTGGCCTACGGCGACGGCATCGGCCCCGAGATTATGCGTGCAGTGCTGCGCATCCTAGAGGCGGGCGGGGCCCTTTTGGAACCCGAGTTCATTGAGATTGGCGAGAGCGTCTACCGCCGGGGGCACACCAGCGGTATAGAGGAAAAGGCCTGGGAGAGCCTGCGCCGTACCCGGGTCTTCCTCAAAGCCCCGATTACCACGCCTCAGGGCGGCGGCTACAAGAGCCTGAACGTAACCGTGCGCAAAACCCTCGGCCTCTACGCCAACGTGCGGCCGGTACGAAGCTACGAGCCCTTTGTCGCCACTAAGCACAAGGCCATTGATCTGGTCATCGTGCGGGAAAACGAGGAGGACCTCTACGCCGGGATTGAACACCAGCAAACCGACCAGGTGGTGCAGTGCCTGAAGCTCATCTCCAGGCCAGGAACCGAACGCATCGTCCGCTACGCCTTTGAGTTCGCCCGACGGAACGGGCGCAAAAGGGTCACCTGCATCACCAAGGACAACATCATGAAGCTCACCGACGGCCTCTTCCACAAAATCTTTGAGGAGGTCGGAAGCGAGTACCCAGACATACAAAAGGAGCACATGATTGTGGACATCGGGGCCGCACGCCTGGCCGAGGCCCCCCAGCGCTTTGACGTCATTCTGGCCCCCAACCTCTATGGGGACATCCTCTCCGACATCGCCGCCGAGGTGGCGGGGTCGGTAGGACTGGCGGGTTCCGCGAACGTGGGAGACGACTGCGCCATGTTTGAAGCGGTGCACGGCAGCGCGCCGGATATAGCGGGGAAAGGCGTGGCCAACCCCTCTGGCCTGCTCCAAGCCGCCGTTTTGCTGCTGGTTCACATTGGTCAGCCCGAGGCCGCCGCGCGAATCCAGAATGCCTGGCTCAAAACCCTGGAGGACGGTATCCACACCCCAGACATCTACGACGAGCGGGTGAGCCGGAAAAAGGTAGGCACCGAGGCCTTCGCCGATATGGTCATTGAGCGGCTTGGCAAGCTACCCGAGCAGCTCCCTCCGGTTCGGTTTAGCGAGGCCAGCAAGACCCCTATGCCTCCCATTCGGGTTCGGGAACAACCGCCTGCCCAAAGGGAGCTGGTCGGGGTGGACGTCTTCTTCTGCTGGCGCGGTACCCAGCCCGAGGAGCTGGCCCGGCTTCTGCAGCCCTTCTCTACCGAGAAGCTCAAGCTCACCCTAATCACCAACCGGGGGGTCAAGGTCTGGCCGGGCGGCTTCCCGGAAACCTTCCGCACCGACCACTGGCGAGGACGCTTCATGAGCGAGCAGGGCCACCCCAGCCACCGCGACATCGTGGAGCTGCTGGGGCGGCTGGCTGAGGCGGGTCTGGACTTCATCAAGACCGAGCACCTTTACAACTTCAACGGAAAACCCGCCTACTCCCTGGGACAAGGGCAGTAGAATGGGAGCCCGCATGGAAAGCCTGCCCCATCGCTTCCCGCCAAAACCCATGGCATGGCCTTAAGACCCCACGTCACCGACTTGTCCAAACCATGGAAACCCTAGAACTCCTTCGCGCCAACCTGCTTTCCCCCGCGGTGCTGGCCTTCGCCTTGGGGATGGTGGCCACCTTGGTCCGTTCCGACCTCAGGATTCCCGAGGCCCTCTACACCAGCCTCTCCATCTACCTGCTCCTGGCCATCGGGCTCAAGGGAGGGGCGGCCCTGGCGGCCACCCCATGGAGTGAGCTGTGGAAGCCCGCTTTGGCTACCTTGGCCCTGGGGGTGTCCACCCCGCTGCTCTCCTACGCCGTGCTGCGGCGGCTTGGCCGCATGGACGTGGTCAACGCTGCGGCCCTGGCGGCCCACTACGGCTCGGTCTCGGCAGTAACCTTCATCGCTGCTAATACCCTCATGCAGTCGCTCCGGCAGTCGGTAGAAGGCTATCTGCCCACCCTGGTAGCCATCCTGGAGGTCCCGGCCATCGTCATCGCCCTGCTCATCGCCCGTCGCAACCTAAAAGGAGGCCCAATGGGCGAAGCGATCCGCGAAATCCTTACCGGCCGCAGCGTCTTGTTGTTGGTGGGAGGCTCTCTCATCGGCTTCCTAAGCGGGCCAGAGGGCCTCAAAAAGGTAGCCGCGGCCTTCGTGGACCCCTTTCAGGGGGTCCTGGTGTTGTTCCTCCTGGAGCTGGGGATGGTCGCGGCCAAACGCCTGCGCGACCTCAGGACTACCGGCGCCTTTCTTATCGGCTTTGGCCTGGGGATGCCGGTGGTCCAGGGGGCCTTGGGGGTCTGGCTGGGCAGCCTGGCCGGGATGTCGGTGGGCGGGGCCACGGTTCTGGGGGCCATGGCAGCCAGCGCCTCGTACATTGCCGCACCCGCCGCTGTGCGCATCGCCCTGCCCCAGGCCAACCCCAGCTACTACCTGACGGCCTCGCTGGGAATCACCTTTCCCTTCAACCTGACCCTGGGAATCCCCCTCTACTTCGCCTTCTCCCGCTTTTTGCACGGAGGTATGTGATGGCGCTGGTCGCGCGCAAGCTGGTTACCATCATCGCCGAGGGGTTTTTGGAAGAACGGCTGGTTCGCGAGATAAAACGCCTTGGGGCCAAGGGCTACACCATCACCGAGGCCCGCGGCGAGGGCAGCCGGGGGGTGCGGGCCAGCGAGTGGGAGGGAGGCAACATTCGCCTGGAGACCATCGTGAGCCCCGAGGTGGCCGAAAAAATCCTGGCCCACCTGGCCGAGATCTACTTCCCCAACTACGCGGTCATCGCGTATGTGGAGACCGTGGAGGTGGTGCGGGGGGATAAGTACACCTGAGGTAGACTATCTGGCATGCCCAAGCGCATTGTGAGCATCTCTATCGGCTCGTCCAAGCGCAACTCCAGGGCCGAGGTGCATATCCTGGGGGAAACCTTTGTGCTGGAGCGCATCGGCACCGATGGAAGCTGGGAAAGGGCCATTGAGTTGGTCAAGGAGCTAGACGGCGAGGTAGAGGCCTTCGGGCTCGGAGGGGCCGACTTATACGTGTATGCCGGAGGCCGCCGCTACACCTTTCGCGACGCACAGCGGATCGCCACGGCGGCCCGGAAGACCCCCATGGTGGACGGCTCGGGGCTGAAGCACACCCTCGAGCGCCGCGCTGTGCAAGCCCTAGAGAACGCGCTGGGCTGGCGGGGCAAGAGGGTGCTGGTCCCCAGTGCGGTGGACCGCTTTGGCCTGGCCGAGGCCCTAGACGAAGCGGGGGCCCAGACCCTTTATGGAGACCTCATCTTTGGGCTGGGCCTGCCCATCCCCATCTACCGCCTCTCCCTCCTGCAGAAGCTGGGCTACCTCCTTCTGCCCCTCATCACCCAGCTCCCCTTCCAGTGGCTTTACCCCACCGGGGAGAAGCAGGAAAAGCAGGTACTGGACTGGCGCCAGCGCTACTTCACCTGGGCCCAGGTGGTGGCGGGCGACTGGCACTTCATCAGGCGTTTTATGCCCGAGAGGATGGAGGGCAAAGTCGTCCTCACCAACACCACCACCGAGGAAGACCTAGCGTTTTTGCGGGCTCGAGGCGTGGCCAAGCTCATCACCACCACCCCCCGGCTGGAAGGCCGCAGTTTTGGGACCAACGTAATGGAGGCCTTTATCGTAGCCCTAGCGGGAAGGTACCCGCTGAGCGAGGCCGACTACCTCGCCTACATAGAGCAGCTCCAGCTAAAACCCGAGGTCACCGACCTTCAGGCCTAGGGCGCAGCGTCCGGAGATACTCAGCCAGGCCCACCTGATCGCCTGCGGCTAGGTAAGCAGCCTGCTGGGGCCAGGTGGGCAGGCTGGAAGGGCTACGCAGCCCGGCCGCGGCCAGCGCATGGCGCAGAGCTTCCTGGCTGGCCTTAGCCAGCCGGGCGTAGGTGATATAGCCCGCTGCCCGCAAGGCTTGGGCCGTGCTGGGGCCGACGCCCCAGATGCGGGTGAGGTCGTCCCCCACCTTTCGGCCTTTGGGAGGCCTGAGGGCAGCCAGGTAGGCCGGAAACCGGTAGCCCACCTCCTCCGCCGTCCGGTTTAGCCGGGCCTCGAGGGACGACCAAGCCCTCCGCAGGGCCCCCCTCCGCGCAGCAGAAACCCCCTCGGCGTGGGCCAAGGCCAAGGCCCTCCCCTTTAGGGCCGCCCAGAGGAGGGCATGGGCCTCGCGGTTGAAGTAGGTTTCTCCAGCAAAGTGGTTGACCCCCAAAAAGTCCCGCCAGCGGGGGTCGCTCAGCAGGCGAGGGTAGACCCGGGGCTCCCTGGGAAGGCCGGGGGTGGCCAGCACCTCCACCAGCCCAGCTGCCCGGCGGGCCGCTTCGGCCCCTAGCCCCGCCTCCTGAAAGGCCTCCTCCAGAAGCCCCCTCAAACGCCACTCCTCTAGGTGGGCCTCGAGCCCCAAAACCAAGGCCCAGCCCAGGAGGGCCATCCTCACCTCCGCCTGAGGCTCAGCCTGGGTGGCCCAAAGCGCACCCTCTAGCCGCTTCAAAACACGCCTGGGCGGGGGAAGCCTCAGGGCTGGGGCAAAGCCCCGCAGGCCCCGATAGAGCATCCGAAGCTCCTCCTCCAAGCCCCCCAACCGGCCCTGCAAAAGCCGGCGCAGCCGCTGGGGGGCAAGCAGCCTGCGCAAGGGAGCGTGCACGGGAGCCAGCCAGAGGGAAAGCCGGGCTTCCCCTAGGCTCGGCACCCCCCACTCCCCCAAAGCCTGGTAAAGCTGGGCGTAGCTGCCATCAGTGTCGTACACCTCGCGCCAATCCATGAACACCCGCCGCTGGTAGGGGCCCAGCTCGAGGCAAAGCCCCCCCTCCGCAAGCGCCCGGTTGGGCCGCAGGTACTCCAACCCCGTTACCCGGTCGCGAAAGAGGCTGTAATACCCCTCCGCCAGGTGCAGCCCCAAGCCCTCCGCCAGGCTCACCCGACGCACCTCCCGCCCCCCTGAGGCCTTGAAGAGCTGGGGCACCGAGCGGCGCAGGCAAACCCGGGCAGTGGCGTTTTTATTGTGGTAGACCACCAGCGCCCGCACCCCGTCTTTCCGGTTGGAGTAGGCGAAAACGTCCTGGTTCACCCCGTCTTCCTGCTCGGCCTCGTACAGGACGAAGTTCTCTACCTCGGCGAAAAGCGCCCGTTCCTTCAGGAGAGGGGCTATCTGCTCCTGGTGGTAGGCCACAAGCCCCTCGTCCGGCGCCTCGTCGTAGTAGGCCCGGCCATACTCCATTCCGTAGCGCTCGGCCAGCCCTTCCACCTGGCCGTGGGCCAGCATGGGCAGGCCCGGCAGGGTGGCGCAAAGGGTCATCACGCCAAAGTACTTGTCCCCCTTGCCAAACTGCTCCAACGCAGTCTTCTCGTCGGGATTGCTGAGGAAGTTCACGAAGCGCTTGAGGATTTCCGGTTCAAACGCCAGGGTATTCCTCAAAATCTCCTGGTAGCGGGCGTTCTCCTCATCGCGCAGCATGTGCATAAAGGCCGAGTTGTAGACCCGGTGCATCCCCAGGCTGCGCACGAAGTAGCCCTCCATCATCCAAAAAGCCTCGGCCAAAAGCAGGGTATCGGGCGCTTCTTGGGCCACCCGGTCCACCACTTCCCGCCAGAACTCCTGGGGCATGGCCCGGTCAAAGTCCTCCTGAGGCATGGCGTGCTCAGCCCGGCTGGGCACCGAAGGCCCCCAGGGCGATCCTCCCGGCGGGGGCCACCACAGCCGCTGGTAGTGCCGCTTGGTCAGGGTCATAGCAGCGTCAAAGCGAAGGATGGGGAACCGGCGGGCCACCTTGAGGATGGTCTGGATGACCGCTTCCCGCACCTCGGGGAGCAGGTAGTTGAGCTGGGCGGTGTCGTTCCAGGGCATGGCGGTCCCGTCGTTGCCGTGGTAGATGTAGCGCACCTCACCGCTTTGCCGGTCCACCCGCTTGAAGACCACCGCCGCATCGGAGCGGTCGTAGTAGTGGTCCTCCAGGTAAAGGCCCACCCGGGGGTCTTCGCTGAGGTCGGGTCCACCAAAACTATAGCTAGGGAAAGGGGAGTAGGGCAGGCCAATGAACCACTCGGGGTGCTCCATCACCCAGCGGCCGTCCATCGCGGTGTGGTTGGGCACCATGTCCGCCGCCAGGCGTATACCATACCGGGCCGCCTTCCAACGCAGCGCCTCTAGCGCCGACTCTCCCCCCAGTGCCTCGGCGATGGTGTAGTCGTATATGGCGTAGGCCGAGGCCAAAGCCTCAGGGTTCCCCATCCGGCGTTTGATCTGGCGGGAGGCCCGGCTGCGCTCCCAGACCCCAATCAACCACAGGGCGTTCACCCCCCAGTCCTGAAGCCGCTTTAGCTCCTCCTCGGGAATGGCGTCCAGGGTCTGGATGGACCGGGCGTACCTTTTGGAAAGCTGGTCAAGCCAGACAAAGGTGTTCTTGGCCAGCAGCACCACCCGCGGCATCCACTCTCGGTCTGGGCTAAAGGCCTCCGGCTCGAGCTGCGCGCTCGCCAAAAGCCACTTCCGGTCCAACAACGGGCTCTCGGCAGGCCTTTGAGGGGCCCCAGGGCCCACCGGCACAGCGAACGAGCGGGCCGCCTCACGCACCACATCCAAGGCCACCAAAAGCCGGTAGTAAACGGCCCCCAGCCGTCCCCCAAAGCGCTCCATCAGGAAGCGAAGCTGGGCCTCTAGGGAGTCGGGGTAGAGCCGGGCCGGCAAGCGCAGGACCTGGAAAAGCGACAGCCCCTCTCCGCCAAAAGCGGGCCTAGAGGCAAAGAAACGCTCGAGGTGGAGGATCACCGCAGGGTAGGCGGTGGAGGCCTCGAGGCCGGCGTCGTCAAAAAGCTCGAGAAAAGGCCCAAAGGCCGGGTTGGCGTTGGCCAGATGGAGCATGAGGAGTTCTTCGAGCAAAATCTCGCGGTGGGGAATCCCTTCGGTCTGGCCCTCTATGTACGCCTCTAGGCTCTGCTCTCCCCGGTAGACCCTAAGGGGGGGAAACTCCTCGGCAAAGGCCCACAGAACCCTCTCCAGCTCCCCCTTTCCCACCCGCTCGGCCAGGTATCCAAGGGCTTCTCGCATCGCCCCGGGGTGCTCTGCCAGGTACTGCCGGACCAGAAGGTGCAACACCTCATCAATGAGGCCCATGGCGTTAATCTGGGCCGGGCTCACCGCCTGCCCGGGGGGCCTTTTGGCGTTCATGGCCGCGGCAAAGCGCCGGGCCGCTTGGAAGTCAGCCAGAATCACATTTCCGCTCAGGGAGAAAAGCGAGAGGTCAAAACGGTAGCGGTCACGTGCTCGCTTAGAAACGTGAAACTCAAAACCCCCCGGCTGCTTCATACCCTCCTCCGCTTGTCCCAAGTCTACCAACGCTGAGGTCAGGGAATTCCCACCTGGTAGACTAACCTCATGCCAGAGGTCTACGCCGAGCTCTACATCCCCAAGCCCCCCCAGGAGGTCTACCGGGCCGCTCGGGATTTGGCCGGGCTAAAGCCCTACCTGAAAGACGTGGAAACCCTAGAGGTCCTAGAGGACACGGGCAGCACCTCCCGCACCCGCTTCGTGGCGGTGGCGATGGGCAAGAAGGTCCAGTGGATTGAGGAGGAAAGGTGGTTTGACAGCGAGCTGCGCAACGAATTTGAAAGCACCGAGGGGGACTTTGACCTCTACCAGGGCACCTGGACCTTCCTCCCCGAAGGAGAGGGCACCAAGGCCGCCTTGCGGCTGGAGTACGAGCTGAACATCCCCATCTTCGGGGGCCTGCTGCAAAAGCTGGTCAAAAAGCTCATGCAGGAGAACGTAGAAGGCCTCTTGGCAGGCCTCAAAGAGCGCTGCCTGGCCACCTAGGCCACACCTCCCCAAAAGCCCCAAGCCCTGGGGAAGGGTATACTTTTCCTCGTGGCGAGCCCCCGCCAATGTTAGCGGCCCCTGCCTTAGGGGATGGCGTTTTAATAAAACCCTGCTGATCCAGCCCAACCCTGGAGCTTCCCTATGCCGCTTCAAATCTACAACACCCTCACCCGCACCAAGCAGACCTTCACTCCCACCACGCCAGGCTACGTGGGCATCTACGTATGCGGCCCGACGGTCTACGCCGAACCCCACCTGGGCCACGCTCGAGGCCCCATCGTCTACGACGTGCTGCGCCGCTGGCTACGCCACCAGGGCTACAGGGTGCGCTTTGTCTCCAACATCACCGATGTGGGCCACCTAACCGACGACGCCGACGCGGGGGAGGACAAAATACAGCGCCGCGCCCGCGTAGAGCGCTTAGAGCCCATGGAAGTGGCCGAAAAGTACATGTGGAGCTACTTTGATGAGATGCAGGCCCTAAATGTCCTTCGCCCCGACATTGCCCCCAGGGCCGCGGGGCACATTCCCGAGCAGATAGAGCTCATCCAGGCCCTCCTCGAGCGCGGGCACGCTTATGTGGCCAACGGCTCGGTCTACTTCCGGGTGCGAAGCTGGCCCAGCTTCGGTAAGCTCTCCAACCGGGAGATAGAGGAGCAGGAGGCGGGGGCACGCGTGGAGGTGCGCGAGGAGAAGGAAGATCCCCGCGACTTTGCCCTTTGGAAACGGGCTGAGCCGGGGCACATCATGCGCTGGAGCTCGCCGTGGGGGGTAGGATTCCCCGGTTGGCACATCGAGTGCTCGGCCATGAGCCTCAAGTACCTGGGCGACGGCTTTGACATCCACGCCGGAGGGGTAGACCTGCAGTTCCCTCACCACGAGGCCGAGATCGCCCAAGCCGAGGCCGCCGGGCACACCTTCGCCCGTTACTGGATGCACCACTACCACGTCCTGCTCAACGGGCAGAAAATGGCCAAGAGTACCGGTAACTTCGTCACCCTGGCCGAGCTACGGGCCCGGCACGAGCCGATGTACATCCGGTTCTACCTGCTGAACAGCCACTACAGGAGCGTGCTGGACTTCACCGATGAAGGCCTAGAAGGAGCTAAAAACGGGTACCTACGCCTGCTGAACGCCTACCGCGAGGTGCGGCGGCGGCTGCCGGGGGCACCTCCGGGCGTGCACCCCGGGCTCGAGGGGGCCCTAGACCGGCTGGAGGCCGAGTTCGCCGAGGCCCTGAACGATGACCTGAACACCCCCCAGGCCATCGCCGCTTTCTTCAACTTCGTCACCGAGCTGAACAAAACCCTCCTCGAGCAGCCCGGCCGGGAGAGCCTGGCCAGGGCCGAGCGAGCCTTCGCCGAGCTGGGGGAAGGGGTGCTGGGGCTGTTCCCTCACCGGGTGCTGGAGCAGGTGGGCGGGGCTTTGCTCCAGGGCCTGGTTGAGCTCCTTCTGGAGATGCGCGAAGAGGCCCGGCGCAACCGGAACTTCGCCCAGGCCGACCGTATACGCGACCGCCTGGCCGAGCTGGGGGTGCTGGTGGAGGACACCCGCGAGGGCCCGAAGTGGCGGATGAACCCTTGAGCAAAAAGCCCCGCGGGTCCTCCCCGCGGGGCGCAGGAGCCCAAGCTCCTTACTCCCGGTTGGACATCATAATGGCCACGTAGTGCAGAATGGTGGCCACCGAGTTGGCCAGGGCCGCCACATAGGTCAGGGCCGCCGCCGTCAGCACTGCCCGGGCCCCGTCCATCTCGCTGCGGTCCAGGAAGTTCATCTTCTTGAGAATGTTCAAAGCCCGGTTGGAGGCGTCAAATTCAATGGGCAGGGTCACAAGTTGGAACAAAGCTGCGGCGGCGAAAAGCCAGATACCAACACTCATCAGGCCAGTAGCCTGCATAAACATGCCGGCTAGGAAGATCCAAGGACCGAACATGCTGCCCAGGTTGGCGATGGGCAGAATGCTATGGCGGACCCTCAACCAGGCGTAGCTCTTGGCGTCCTGGATGGCGTGCCCCACTTCGTGGGCGGCCACCGCCAGGGCGGCTGCTGAAGGCGAGTGAAAGTTGGGCTCAGAAAGCCGCACCGCCTTGGCTATGGGGTCGTAGTGGTCGGTCAGGGCCCCGGGCACCATCTCCACCCGCACGTGGTGCAGCCCATAGGCATCCAGGATGGCTCGAGCCACCTGCTCGCCCGTCACCCCACGGCTGTTGGCCACTCGGCTGTAGCGGGCGTAGGTGCGCTGTAACCAAAACTGGATGAACAACGTCGCCACGAAGACCAGAATCATCAGCAAAAAGGTAATCGTCGTCATTCCTTCCCTCCTAGTCATCAGGGTAGCAAACCCCGAATGAGCGTTCTGAGTCTTGGCTCACCGCACAAGCAAAAGAGAACCCCGACAGACTGGTGCCCGTCGGTTCGGCCTCATTCTACAAGGCCTTCGGGTGGAAGCATACCCCTAGGTGGTACCCATAGAGCTTAGGGCTGCAAGGGTTGGCTGCGCACGGTAAAGCGCAGGGCGGTGCGTTCCTCGTTTTCCAGCTCGAGCTTCACAAAGGCCGGCTTGACGATCAGGTCAAGGTTGTCCGGGGCGATGTAGCCACGGGCAATGGCGATGGCTTTAATCGCCTGGTTGACCGCCTCGGGGCCGATGGCCTGAACCTCAACCTCGCTTTGGGAACGCAACAAAGCGGCAATGGCACCCGCAACGGAGTTGGGACGTGATTTGCCGGAGACGCGCAGCGTTTCCACAAAACCTCCTAGGCGTTACGCTTCCTCCTGCATTGTAGGAAAAAAACCGAAGCGATGTCAAGAAAACACCATCACAATCGGTTTTCAACCCCAAAATGGCCCCCAAGCGCAAGCGGGGCGAACCCCCGGGCCCCGAAGCAGGGCCTAGCCCGGTCGCCCCATTCCCTCCTGCCCAGGAGGCTTTTGCCCGGTATTGACGTGCAGGCGTGGGGTTCGTATACTGCTTCAAATCTTCGCATAAGATTGCGAAGATTTTTCCCCCCAACACCGGTTCGTTTCGCCAAGCCTGGAGGTCGTAAGTGAGATTTAGTGAAGCCTATCCTGGTATACCAACCGGACGCGACGCTTGCGGCATCATCGCTATCGTTGAAAAAAGCGCCCGCCCAAGCCACGCCAACGTGCAGCGCACCCTTGAAAGCCTCTACAAGATGGCGCATCGGGCTGGCCTAATCCGGGGGGAAGGCGATGGCACCGGTATCCAAACCGACCTACCGCGTGAGCTATGGGCCACCTATCTGTACGAGGCGGGGTTGGACAGCAACCTAGCCCAGAACCCTCGCTTTTTCGTAGGGCACTTCTTCGTGCCCAAAAGCGAGGGCAGCCGTGTACAGGAACTCTTTGACCTATTCCGGGTAGAGGGCTCCAAGCGGGGCATCCGGCTGCTCCTAGAGCGCAAGGGCGAGACCAACAGCAGCGTGCTGGGGCCGGTAGGAAAACGCACCGAGCCTTTGTTCTACCAGGTGGCGGGCCTCTCCACGGACGGGGACGGGCCCCTTTGGGAACTGGGGCTCCTCCTGGAAGAGCGCTTCCCGGTGCACGTGGTCTCCCTATCCACCGCCACCGTGGTCTACAAGGTGCGGGGCTCGGCGGAAATCCTAAAGCGCTACTACCCCGAGCTCTCCCGCGCCGAGTACAAGTCCGCCCTTACCCTGGGGCACAACCGCTACTCCACCAACACCATGTCCACTTTTGAAGCGGTGCAGCCCTTTGGGCTTCTGGGGCACAACGGCGAGATTAACACCATTGAGCGGCTGCGGCGGGAGGGGCGGTTCTTGGGCATCCCCCTCACCAGCGGCTCGGATTCGCAGGACCTAAACCGCATTCTAGAGGGGCTGCTCTACCGCTTCGGCCTCTCGCTCCCCGAAGCCATGGACGTGGTCTTCCCGCCTATCCTAGGGGAGATAAAAAACTATTCCCCGGCCCTACAGGACCTCTACATGAACCTGCGCCAGCGCTTCGGGCCCCTGGCCCAGGGTCCCGCGGCCTTGGTAACCCGCCACCGCGACGAGGCGGTCTTCGGCACCGACGCCATGGGCCTGAGGCCCCTGTGGTTCGTGGAAACCGAAAGCGAGTTCGTCTTCAGCTCCGAGCGGGGGGTCTTCACGGTGGAGGAGTTCGTCTCCGAGCCAAGGCCCTTTGCCCCGGGGGAAAAGATGTACCTGCGCCTCACGCCGGAAGGCGCCCGGCTCTATCCCTTTGACCGTCACCAGCGGCAAGTGCTGGAGCGTATCCTCACCAAAACCCAAGCCCTAGAAGGGCATCGCGTGCACCTACTGGGCCCCCGCTACGCAGCCCCCCCGCCTTTATCGGGTGGTGCTGAGGCCCAGGTGGAGGAAAAACCGGCCCCTCCCTCGCTGGGCCTCGAGCGGGCCTACGGATGGGACCGCTGGGACGGTGGCTACCTGGAGGCGCTGGCTGAGTCGGGCAACGAGCCCATCGGTTCGCTGGGCTATGATGGCCCCCTGGCCGCTTTGAACCCGGAAAAACCAAACCTCTCCGAGTTCCTCAAGGAAACCGTGGCCGTGGTGACCAACCCGGCCATTGACCGGGAGCGCGAGATTGAGCACTTCTCCACCCGCAGCATCCTGGGGCGCCGACCCACACCGGACGGCCGCGGGGGCGGACAAGTAGAGGAGCTGGTGGTTCCCCTCCTATTGGAGGAAACTGCCCCCACGATACCCGCTGTGGCCCAAGGCCAGGGCACCCTCACCTACGAGGAGGCCCTCCGGCGCTTCCACCATGCCGTCTTACTCTCCCAATTCACGGTGGAAGAGGGCCTGGTGGCCGGCGTGAAACGACTCCAAGAGGCTGCGGTAGAAGCGGTGCGCAACGGCGCCGAACTGCTGGTCCTCTCCGACCGTGGGGCCTTTGAGGGCGGGGTCTGGCTGGACATATACCTGGCCCTGGCAGCCATCGGCAAAGCCCTGGAAGAAACCCGCGATGAGGAAGGCATCTCCTTGCGGCGGCGCACCTCTGTGGTGGTGCACTCCGGAGCGGTGCGCAACCTGCACGACCTGGCGGTCTGCTTGGGCCTCGGGGCCGACGCGGTGGCACCCTGGCTAATGCAGCAAAAGGCCCAGGCCGCCAAGGGCGTGGTAGGGCTGCAAAACCTCATTGAAGGCCTCAAGAAGGGGCTCGAGAAGGTAATTTCCACCATGGGCATCCACGAGGTGCGGGGCTACGGGCGCATCTTCAGCGCAATTGGCCTAAAACCTGAGCTGGCTGAGGCCCTGGGGGTTCGCAACTTCCTGGGCTCCGACAAGGCCGGCTACGGCTTCCTGGAGCTCGAGCGCACCGCCTTGGAACGTCTAAACCTGCTGCACGCGGAAAAAGTGCCCCCCGCCAAGGACTTCCGCTTCAACTCCCGCATCTTCAAAGCCGCCTTAGAGGTGGCCACCGGGCAGTCCCCCTACGCCCACTTCCAGGAAAAGGTGCGGAGCCTAGAGAACGAGTCGCCGGTGGCCGCACGGCAGCTCTTGTCGGTTCGCTTCCCCGAGAAGTCCCCGGTCCAGCCGGAAGAAGTAGACCTGAGCGTGGGCGGACACTCCTTGCCCTTTGTAATCACCGCAATGAGCTTCGGCTCCCAGGGTGAGGCCAGCTTCCGGGCCTACGTTGAGGCGGCCAAAAAGCTCAACATGGTCTGCATCAACGGCGAGGGCGGTGAAATCCCCGACATGCTCGGCAAGTACACCCACTGGCGGGGCCAGCAGGTGGCCAGTGGGCGGTTTGGGGCCCACGCCTACATGCTCAACTCGGCCAGCTTCATTGAAATCAAAATCGGCCAGGGGGCCAAGCCGGGCGAGGGGGGCCACCTCCCCGGAAAGAAGGTCACCGCCAAGGTGGCCGCGGCCCGCAACGCGGTGCCCGGGGTGGACCTCATCTCCCCCTCCAACAACCACGACCTGTACTCCATTGAGGACCTGGCCCAGCTCATTGAGGAGCTGAAGACCGTAAACCCCAAGGCCAAGGTCTCGGTCAAGGTTCCAGTAATTCCTGGCATCGGCACCATCGCGGTGGGCATCGCCAAGGCCGGTGCTGATGTGATCGCCCTATCCGGCTTTGAAGGGGGCACCGGCGCGGCCCGCTGGCACGCCCTGAAGTACGCCGGGCTTCCGGTGGAGATTGGCGTGCGGCGGGCCCACCGGGCCCTGGTCCAGGCAGGCCTGCGCGACAAGGTAGAGCTGTGGGCCGACGGGGGCCTCAAAACTGCCTACGATGTCCTGCGCATGGTGCTCCTGGGGGCCGACCGGGTGGGAATGGCCACCATGGCCATGGTGGCCATCGGCTGCACCATCTGCCGCCAGTGCCAGACCGACACCTGCCATGTGGGTATCGCTACCCAGATCGAAACCCTGGAGCAGGCCCAGGCCCATGGCCTAAAGCGCTTTGTGCCCCAGGAGCTCGAGCGGGCCACTGAGCAGCTAGTCACCTTCTTCAGCGCCAAAGGCGAGGAGCTAAGGCGCCTGGTGGCGGCCCTAGGGGTCCAAAGCCTGCGCGAGCTGGTGGGCCGAAGCGACCTCCTGGCCCAGGAAGGCCACACCGAGGAGCTTGACCTGAGCTACTTCTTTGAGCCGGTGAAGGCCCCCGACTGGTTAAATGAGCGGGCCGCCCACATCCTGCGTAAACCCCTCAACCAGCTCACCCGCTCCATCACCGATGTGGTGGTCGCGGCCTACGCCTCAGGAGAGCGTGAGCTGGTCTTCCAGGAAGGACCGGTAGGCTCTACCGACCGCGCCTTGGGCACCCACCTGGCTGGGGAGATAGCCCGCCGCCGCCTCTACGGCAAGGGCTGGGATGCCCGGGTGGAGCTGCGCTTTGACGCGGGAAGCATAGCCGGAAACGGAATCGCCGCCTTCAATGTGGAAGGGTTGGACATCCTAGTAGAAGGGGGTGCCCAAGACGGCATAGCCAAAAACGCCTTTGGGGGCAAGGTAGCCATCCTCAAGGGCCGCAACCCCTACGGCCAGTACGTGGACGGGTCGGTGGGCAAGTCCTTTGCCTATGGAGCCATCGGTGGGCTTCTCATCGTGGAGGGCCAGGCCGACAGCCGCTTCTGCATAAGGCTTTCCGGGGCCGATGTGGTGCTGGGCGGTGAACCTGACCGGCCCGTTCAAGACGAGCTGGGCAACATCGCCGCACGGGCTCAGGCCAAGGGCTTCGCCTTTGAGTACATGACCCGGGGACGGGCGGTGGTGCTGGGTGACCCGGGCCCCTGGATTTGCTCCGGCATGACCGGAGGCAGGGTCTATCTGCGCTACTGGCCGGAGATGGGGCTCACCGAGGAGGCCATGCAGCGCCGGCTGGCCAAGGGGGCCAAGGTGGTCATCCAAAAGCTCGACGAGCGGGGCATCGCAGACGTACGGGAGCTGATGAGCGCCTACCTGGATACCCTACGGGCCGCCGAACGGGAGGAGAAGGCCGAGCGGCTACTGAAGCTCCTGGCCGACCCCGCAGCGCACTTCCGCATGGTGGTGCCGACCAACCAGCAGGTAGCCCAGGAGGTGAGCACCGAGTAGCGCCCAGGGGGTACAATTGCCCCAGTGGACGCCCAAACCCTCCTTCAGAAGCTGCTGTCCCGCACCGGCCTTCAGCAACACCACGCCGAGGCCCTGCGCAGCTTGGAGCCCCTGATGGCTCCTTTGGCCCCGGAGATTGCCTTGGCCTTCTACGACTACCTGGGCCGCGACCCGGAGATGCACGAAATCCTCTGGGGAACACCGGGAAGGGTAGAGCGGCTGTACCGCTCCTTTGCCGCGTGGTACCGGGAGATATTCTCGGGGGTCTACGACGCGGGCTATGCGGCCCGGCGGATGCGCATTGGCCTCGTCCACGCCCGCGTCGGGGTGCGGCCGGAGCACGTGCTGCCCGCAGCCGGCATCGTACAGGAGCTGACCCTGGAGCACTTCCGCCAAGCCCTGCGGGGCAGCGAGGTGTTTTTGGCCATTGAATCCTTTGAGAAAATCATGGCCGTAGAGATGGCCCTGATGGAGGAGAGCTACCTTCAGGCCTTAGCGGAAGGGTTGAAGCTCACCCAAGAGGTAAGGGAGGCCGCGATGGTGGGGGCCCGGGTGCTGCTGGAAGCCAAGGGTTAGGCCCATCTTCAGCCTGGAATAGCGTAAGATTGGGCGGTGGTTCAGGCGGTTCTCTTTGACTTGGACGAAACCCTCATTCTAGACCATCCCGTCTCCCTTCACGCCCTGCAGAGTTGCGCCTTTTACGCGGCCTCCTGGTACAGCCTGGATATCGCCCAGCTGGTGCAGGCCGCCGAGGAGGCCGCGGTGCGGCTGTGGAGGACGGGACCCGCCTACAGCTACGCCCAACGCATTGGGCACAGCGCAGGCGAGGGGCTTTGGGCCCGCTACACGGTGCAGACCCACCCTGCCCTGAAAACGCTGAGCGAGTGGACTCCCGGTTTCCGGGTAGCGGTCTGGCAGGAGGCCTTAGAGGAACAACACATCCATGACCAAGCCCTCTGTGAGGCCTTGGCCCATCGCTATCTGAGCGAGCGCCGGCTCTTTCCTCGGTACCCGGAGGTGGACGCGCTGTTGGAGAGGTTGCGAGGTTATAAGCTCGGCCTTGTCACCAACGGGGTGCCCGACCTACAGCGGGAAAAGCTGGCCGGCGCTTCGCTCCAAGACCGCTTTCAAGCCGTGGCCGTGTCCGGCGAGCTGGATGTGGGCAAGCCCGAGCGCGGCATCTTTGAGCACATCTGCCTAGAGCTCGGCGTGGAGCCCTCGGCCTGCGTGATGGTGGGCGACAACCCCGAGCGGGACATCGCCGGGGCTTTACAGGCAGGAATGCGGTCGGTCTGGGTAAACCGCGGCTTCAAACCCAAAGACCCCCGCTACAAGGCTGATCTTGAGGTCTCCAACCTGCTGGAGATGCTGCCCTGGCTGGAAACTTTGTGAGCCTACCTGCGCTTTCTAGCGCAGTGCCTTTAGGGCCAGCTTGATGAGCTCCTGAGCGCTGGCCGTGGGGTGCTTCTGGGCAACCTCCGCCACTACGCTGCGCACCTGGCCTTCGCGGAAGCCCAGGGCGATAAGGGCCAGCTCTGCCTCCTCGGTCTGGCTGTTGCGCACCAGCCTCCCACCTTGGCCCAGCAGGTGCGCGGGAACCCGGCCTTTTAGTTCCAAAGCGATGCGCTCGGCGAGTTTCCTTCCCACCCCTGAGGCCGCGGTGAGCAGCCGCAGGTCGCCTTCGGCCAAAGCCCGGGCCAGGAGCGCGGGGGTATGGGAGGAAAGCAAGCTCAGCGCCACCCGAGGGCCCACTCCAGAGACCGAGAGCAGAAGCTCAAACAGCTCCAGGCTCTCCTCGTCGGCAAAGCCGAAAAGAGAGAGGTCGTCCTCCCGCACGATAAGCCGGGTGTGTAGGACAGCCTCCTGACCCTCTTTCAGCTCGCTTAGGGTAGAAGCAGGGCAGGCCACCTCAAAACCCACCCCCCCCACCAGCAGCACCGTGCTCGAGGGCCCCTTTTTCAGCACCATACCCCTGAGGTAGCGCAGCATAGCCCTCTCTCACCACAGGCCGCCGGCGGAGCTGCCTACCGGCCCTGGAACCGCGCCGGGCGCTTTTCGTAAAAGGCCTGTACCCCCTCCTTGTGGTCCTGGGTCCGCCCCGCCACCTCCTGGAGCAAGGCTTCGTACTCGAGCACCTCTTCCAAGGTGGCCCCCGCGCTGTGCCGCAGGGCCCGCTTGATGAGGCCGTAGGTCTTGGTGGGCCCTTGGGCCAGCTCTGCGGCTAGGCGGGCTACTTCCTGCTCAAAGGCCTCCACCGGCACCACCCGGTTGACCAGGCCCAAAGCCAGGGCCTCCTCCGCCTTCAAGCGGGGCGAGAGGACCGCCAGCTCATAGGCCCGGGCGTAGCCCACTAGGCGGGGCAGGTAGTAGTTCATTCCGGCGTCGGGTATCAAGCCAATTTTGCTGAAGCCGGTAGTAAAGAGGGCATCCGCCGCTGCCACCCGAAGATCGCAGGCCAGGGCCAGCGAGAGCCCAGCCCCTGCGGCCGCACCGTGAATAGCTGCCAGCACCGGCTTCTCCAAAGCGGCAATCCCCTCCACCACCGAGCGGTAGTTGCGCAGATGGCCCTTGTAGGAAAGGCTTTGCCCTTCAAACTCGCGCAGGTCCTGCCCCGAGCAGAAGCCCCGGCCCGCCCCCCTCAAGACCACCACCCGCACCTCCGGAGCGGGGGCCTCCTTGGCAAAAGCCCTGCCCAGCTCCCGCAGCATCTCGGTGGTTAGGGCGTTGATGGCCTCCGGTCGGTTTAGGGTCAGGGTTAGCACGCCGTCTTTTAGTTCCCTCAAAAGCACGCCCATCTTCCCCTCCTAGCGCCCCTTCCAGACCGGCTTGCGCCTTTCCACAAAGGCCTGGGTTCCCTCGGCCTTATCCTCGCTGCCGAAGGCCACCAGGAAGTTGCTGCGCTCCAAGGCCAACCCCGCCTCCAAGCCAACCTCCAGCGCCCGATTCACCGCATCCTTGGCCAGCCTTACCGCCAACGGGGCCCGCTCGGCCACCCCCTGGGCCAGCTCCAGCGCCTCCTCCAGGTAGAGCTCCACCGGCACCACCCGGTTGACCAGCCCACGCCTGTAGGCCTCCCAAGCCGAGAGCACCCGGCCGGCTAGAACCACCTCCATGGCCAGGTACCTGCCCACCTGCCGGGTAAGGCGCTGGGTGCCCCCACCCCCGGGAATGAGGCCCAGGTTGACCTCCGGCTGGGCAAACCGCGCCGTCTCAGAGGCCACAATCAGGTCACAGAGCATGGCCAGCTCGCAACCGCCGCCATAAGCGTAGCCCGAAACCGCGGCCACCAGGGGCTTGCGCACCCGGCGCAAGGTTTCATAGGCATCGGTCCGCTGGCCCCGCAGCAGTTCGGGAAGGCTGGTCCTCTGAAACTCTAGGATGTCCGCCCCGGCAGCGAAAGCCCGCTCGTTTCCGGTGAGAACGATGGCCCCTATGGCCTCGTCCTGCTCAAAGCCCCGCACCGCCTGGGCCAGCTCGTTTAGGGTCGCGGTGTTTAGCGCGTTGAGCTGCTCGGGCCGGTTGAGCCGCACCAGCCCAACCCCCCCATGGGTCTCCACCAGGATGTTTTCAAACATAATCGCAAAGAGTCTACCCCCACGCCTGCCCTATGGGAACCCCATTGGCCCTACCGCCGTATGGGCTCCAGGGCCGCCTCGAGCAAGGCCTTGTCCAGGGTAAGCACCTGCCCAAACCGCAGGTACACCAAGCGTACTTCGGGCTCCAGGCCCCAGGCCTGCCGCACCGCCTCCAGGTAGAGGCCGAGCTGGAAGTGGTAGCGTTCGGGCTGTAGCTCGTGGTCGGTTTTGTAGTCCTCCAGGTACCAGCGCCCCCCCACCCGGTAGAGCCGGTCTATCACCCCCTGCCAGACGGTGGTGCCGATGGGCAGGGCTACCCCAAACTCGGCGTAGTCCTCCTCGCGGGGCCAGGGGAGGGCTTCTCCCAGTAGGGCGTGATACTTAACCAAAAGCTCGCGCACCTCAGCCATGATGGCTTCTCGTTCCCCCGGGTCGTAGGGAAACATCACCTCCTGCGCCTCGAGGTTGGCCATCCCAGCGGGGTGGTTGGGGTCCCAGTTCTGCCCTATGGCGTAGTGCACCAGGGTACCTACAGCCCGGGCCCGGCCTGGAATTTCCTCACCCTCAGCAGGGTCAGGCAACGCCAAGGGCTCGGCCTCCAAGCGCTTGTAAGCCGAAGGGGAGAAAAGGGGTGGAAAGGGCTCGAGGCCAAACCGCAGCTCTGCCCACGGCGAGGCAGCGGGCGGCTTGGGCGAGGCCGGAGGGGGCTCCAGCGCGACCTTCTGGAAGGGCCAGGTCCTCAGATGGAAGACGGGCTTGTTGTAGGGCTTGCTGTTGGTCCCTAGCCCCATTGCCTCCAATACCCCAGCCCAGCCCTCCAGGTTCCGACTTGGATTCACGCTACCGGTGAGCAGCAGAACATCACGGGCCCGCGAGGCCGCCACGTAGAACAGCCGGAGGCTCTCCTCCTCCTCCAACCTTCTGGCCTGAGCCTTGTACCCCTCGAAGGAAGGGGTTTCGGGCAGGGCCAGGCGCTGCACCAACCGATCCCCTTGAAAATCCTGCTTGCACAGGTACAAAGGGGCCTCGCGCCGATCCGGGCCCCGCCCCAGGTCAAAAACCGCCACCAAGGGCCACTCGAGGCCCTTCGCGCGGTGCACCGTCAGCACCTGCACCCCCTCCCCGGACTGGGGCACATCCCCCGCATCGGCTTGACGGGAGAGGTGTTCCAGCCGCTCCAAAAGCCCCTCCAGGCTCACCGGGGGGCGGGGGGCAAAGTAAAAAAGCAGCGCGTCCACGTTCTCCCGGGCGCGGGGCTCCAGGAAGTCCTGGTAGGCCCTCTCCCCCATCAGGGGGGCCCGGATCAAGAACTGCAGCGCTTCCAAGGGAGCCCTCTTCCTGATCTCCTCCCCAATCCGAAGAAGCCGGCGGTGTACCGAAGGAAAGAGCTGGCCTAAGGCCTGTAGGGGGTCGCTGGAGCGCATTACCCCCTCCACCTCCGCTAGGGCAAGGGGCCGCAGCCCGCCCTCCTCAGACTGCCCAAAGGGGCTTCGGAGAAACGCCGCCAAGGACAGGCCCCGCGGATCAAGGGCAGCTTTTAGCGCGTGGTAAAGGTCGCGTACCTCCACCCGCTCGTAGTAGCCCCGCCCCTGCAGCAGCACGTAGGGAACCCCCACAGCCCGAAAGGCTTCCTCGAGGTAAGGGACACTCCCGTAAGCCCGGACCAGCACGGCCATCTGGGAAAAGGGCACCTCGGCCGAAAGGGCCCGCAACCGCTCAGCCAGCACCCAGGCCTCGTAAGCCCGAAGCCTCTCCAGCGCCTCCTCCCCCACCACCCAGTGCACCTCCAGCCGCCCCCCCTCATGGCGCACCCCTTCCACCGGAGGGGCCTCTTCTGGGGTGAAGCCCCGGCCCTCCTCGGCCAGGTGTCGGGTCAGGGAGTTTAGGAAGCGCACCAGAACCTGGCTGTGGCGGTAGGTTTTTCGCAATGGGGGGAGCTGATCGCCCCTCCGCAGGGCCTGGCGAAACACCTCCACATCGGCGTTGCGAAACGCGTAGATGGACTGCTTGGGGTCGCCCACAATCTCAACGGCCAGCCCGGCCTTCTGCAGGGCCTCAAAAAAGGCCCCCTGCAACGGATTCACATCCTGATACTCGTCCACCAAGAGGACCCTTACCCGTTCCCGCACCCGCTTCAAGGCTTCAGGGTGGCGCACCAGCTCTAGGGCTTTCTGCTCGAGTTCCGCCAGCGGCAGAAGCGCCGTTCCCAGCCTGACCCGATAAGCCGCGTAAACGGTTCTATAGACCTCCAAAAACTCCGCGTTGGCCTCCCCCTCGGCGGGCTCAAAGACCTCGGCCAAGGAACGCCGGCTAAAGAGGTAGATCAGCGGTTCTTCCCAGGCCTCCAAGTTGCGCCCGTGGAACCGGTGGGCCGGGTCCTGGGCCAGGTAGCACAGGGTCTTCCACTCCTCCTCAAAAAGGGCTTTGGCTTCCCACTCCCCCAAAACCACAAAGTCCGGGTCAAGGTGCAAAAGGGGCGCGGCCAGCCGAAGGCAGTGGGCCATAAAGCTGTGGATGGTGCTGAGGATGGCCCCAGGTAGCTCGCGCTGGGCCTCCTCAAAAGCCCAGCGGCTTCCGGGCTCAGGCTCGTAGCCCTGGTGGTGGCCGTTTTGCAAGACCTCCACGATGGCCGACCCCACCCGTACCCGCAATTCATCGGCAGCCTTGCGGGTAAAGGTCACACCCGCGATACGGCGCAGGGGCGTACCGGAAGCGATGAGCTCGAGGTAACGACGGACCAGGCTGCTGGTCTTTCCAGTTCCAGCGGAGGCAACGCGGACTTTCACCAATGTAGAGCTTACAAGCCCCATCATGGCTTGGCAAAGCCCGAGAAAGCCGGTATAACAAGCGGTGGAGGGCTGTGAAGTACGCTTACATTAACGGGACCATCCTGGAACACGCCCAGGCTACCCTGCACATCTCCGACCTAGGGCTCCGGCGGGGCTACGCTGTTTTTGAGTTCTTGCGCGTTCTGGAGGGAATCCCGGTCTTCCTAGAGGACCACCTAGACCGCTTTGCCCGCTCGGCAGCGCTCCTAGAGCTAGAACCCCCGCATGGCCCGGAGGAGCTGGCCCGGGTGGTGCTCGAGCTCATAGGCCGCAACCAGATTTCCGAAGGGGGCATCCAGATGCTCCTCACCGGGGGTTACTCGGAGGACGCCTTCACCCCTGGACGGCCCAACCTCATCATCACGCCCATCCCCGTCAATCCACCTCCCCCCCAGCTCTATGAAAAGGGTGGGAAAATCATCCTCCACCAGAACCGGCGCGAGCTGCCCGAGGCCAAGACCACCGACTATTTGGTGGCGGTGCGGCTTGCCAAACGGGCGCGGGCCGAAGGGGCCACCGAAGTGGTCTACCACGATGGCCGCTGGGTGTTCGAGGGAGGCCGCAGCAGCTTGCTGCTGGTCAAAAACGGCGTGCTGGTCACCGCCAAAGAGGAAGTGCTGCCCGGCATTACCCGCAAACACCTCTTGGAAGTGGCCCGCCCTCTACTGCCCATAGAAGAGCGGCCCTTCACCTTAGAGGAGCTCTACTACGCCGACGAGGTCATCCTGACCGGGGCCACCCGGCAGGTTATGCCCATCACCCAAATTGAAGACCGGCCGGTGGGCAACGGCCAGGTAGGGCCCTGGGCCAAGGTCCTGATGGAGGCCTTTCAAAGGCACCTCGGGGCCTACCTAAGCCAGCGCAGGGCCAATGCTGTCCACAAGGCCTCGCCGCACTAGTTTACGGGGCTTTCGCTGCACACCCATGGTGGTTGCGCATCTAAACCCGCCTGACCCAGCCCCACTCGGCGCGAACCCCCTTTGCCCCTTGAAGAAAATATCGAGCTCTGCGGGAAGCGCCGGCTGCCTCAGCAGGCAACCCCCTAGGGGATTTTAGGCACCCCTCTTCGCACAACACGTTGTCTGGCAAGACTGAGCAGATAGGATGCGCCCCCACTGCGTACCAGACAGGCCTAAGGATGCATATGGACACATCTGAAGGCGAAAAGGTAAGGTTTTCCCGCTCGAGGCCCTTTACCTCCGTGGTTCCGGGAAACGCCTCCCACGCTGCCTCGCCCAACCCGCTAAGCGGGGGATAAGCCGGGTGATAAAGCCCACTGCCAGCCTGGCGAGCCAGTAAACCTGGGCTATCGTCTCCCCGGATTGCCCTGAACCACCTGCATCGGCAAGGCTCGAGGCCAGCCCGGATGGCCGGGATAGACATGGAGGTTCACTCAACCCAGAGCAAGGGGCGACGAATCCAGGAGAGGATCTCGTCAAGAGGCCGCCCATTTCCAAAGAAGAACCAGCAGGCTACTGGGAAGTTCCGTATCGGGTAGCCCACACCCCGAACTGTTGCGCGCTGTGGTGGCTCGAGCAGCCACGAGAATGGGCCTTTTTATGGTCTGGATTGAGGGGAAGGACCTGAGAGCGCTGTTTTTACGTCGGCTTGGTTTATTTGCACCAGCGGACGAGTCGTGGGGTGCTAAAAAATTCCAAGGGAGACCAGAATGCCTATCAAGTACAACCCATTCACCCAGCGCTACGAGTACGCTGAGGAAGACCAGGAGCCCGTGTACAACGAGTACGAAGGGAACTATGAGCTTGGCGAGCCAAACGAAATCAGCCACTCTCCCTACACGGGCCGCTACAGCAAGAAGGGTAGTCGACTGGTAGACAAGTGGAATCCCTATACAAGCCGCTACGAGCAGGTGCCGGAGGACTGGGAAATTCAATTCAACCCCTTCACCGGTAAGTACGAGTTCGGGCCCAAGGAATGAGTGAGGGAAGGATGCTTGAAGGTGGACATCTGCCGAGCGCCCTAGGCGACTGGGTGGTCCTGGACCTCGAGGCCACCTCCCCAGACCCAAAGAAGGCCGAGATTCTGGAAATTGCTGCCCAGGACGCAGAGGGTAGGTTCTTTCACCGCTTTGTATCCACCGAGGAGCCGCTCGAGGTCGACCACGAGGCTTTCCGGTTTACTGGCATCGCCTTTGACGAGTACGAGCGGGAGAAAGTGCCGCCGGAGAGGGCCCTCAAGGAACTGCAGAACTTCGTTGGGGGTCGTTTGCTCATCGGTCACAACCTGCTGCGCTACGACCTGCCCCTTTTGAACCGGAGCCTGGAAAAAACCGGCCTTCCTACCTACAGGGGCGCGGCCCTGGACACCTTGCGCCTGGCCCAGCTGGTCTTCCCCACCCCACCCGAAGGGCTTTCCGGTTACCGGCTGGGCGATCTCCACCGATACCTTACCGGTGAGGAGTTAACCAGCGCCCACCGGGCCGGGGCCGACGTGGAGGCTACCTGGAGGGTTTTGGCAGGACTGATGCTGCAAAAATTGCCGGATGGGGTGGCTCGAGCCTGGAAAGAACTGGGTCTTGTGGAGGGCACCCTGTTTCCCAGCACCTCAGGCCAGGCTCAGGTTAAGGATTTGTTGGCCACGCCCGCCCGAGTGGAGAGGGTTTGCTACGAGGGCTGGCCCTTACCCCATCCTTCGGCGCTGGGTGCCGACCTGCTGCCCACCCGCCGGGAAGCCCAGGAGCAGATGTTCCAGGCGGTGGAGGGGGCTTTACGGGAAGGGCAAAAGCTGCTCCTGGAAGCCCCTACCGGCACCGGCAAGACCAAGGGCTACCTCTACCCTGCTTTGCACAGCGGGAAGAGAACCTGGGTGGCCACCCACACTAAGGTGCTCCAGGCCCAAGCTCTGCAGGAGCTTAAGGGGGTGGGCGAGAAGGGCTACGAGGTCAAAGCAGCCCTGGTCAAGAGCCCCCGCGACACCCTCTGCCCCGAGGCTCTCCTCGAGCTCTTCTTGGAAGCCAGGAAGGAAGAGGACGAAGAGCTGCGGGCTACGGTGGGGCTCTTGTTGCACTACGCGGCCCTAGGAGGGCATGACCTCGAGGCCCTCCCTGGCTACTGGCACTATTCCAGAGGCTTCCGTGAGGCGAGGGAGCGAGTAGGCACCAATCCCCTCCGCTGTCGTGCTGACTGCCCCTTTTTTCATAGCTGCGCCTTTCAAAAGCAGCTTGGTCGGCGTAAGGACGCCCAGATTCTGGTAACCAACCAGGCCTACCTCCTGGCCAATTTTTTGCGGCAAGAAAAAGACAAAGAAGAAACCGCAGAGGAAGTCTATCTGGTGCTGGACGAAGCCCATCACCTCGAGGACGTCGCCACCGAAGCCCTCACTTTGGCGCTGGACCATGAGGAGTTCACCCACCGGCTCAACCACCTGGCCCACCCCAGCAAAAACCGCGGTCTTCTCAAGGATGATGAGCGGTTAAAGGACCTCTCGGAGGAAGAGCGGAGCAAGGTCAAGGAGGTGGTAGATCAGCTCCTCCCCAGGTTGCGCGATGCGTTGCAAAACTACTCCCTTTACTTGGTCAAGCTCATCAAAAACCGTGCCTCCGGGGATCCCCGCTACAGCCTGACCCTGGGGCTCAGTGAACGCTGGAAGCAGTTTGAGGAGTGGCCCTACATCAACCGGGAAGAGGGGGTGCTGATTGAAGCGCTAAAGAAGCTAAAGGAGGCACTCAAGGAGATCCGCAATGACCGCCTAGTCCGCGATCTCGAGCCCATCCGAGAGTACCTGCAAGAGGCGCTGGATCTCCTCTTCGAGCGCCGCCGAGCTCTGGGGCTTGCGTCGGAGGAGGCCGACCCCAACCTGCTTCATCTCTCGGAGTGGGATCCCCTAACGGATAGCTGGCGTCACCTGGCCCAGCCCATAGACGTCGCGCAGGCCCTTAAGGAGGGGCTATGGCCCCGCTTTAAGGGCGTCATCCTTACCAGCGCCACCTTGAGCGTGCCTACCGAGAAAGATGCGGAGGGCTTCGGTCATATCAAGCGTCTTTTGGGTCTTGAAGAAGCCAGACACCGGCGGCTGCCCCCCTCCCTTCCCTACGACAAAGCCCACCTGCTGGTGCCGCGCCACCTCCCGGAGGCCCGTGAGAGCACCTTGTCCCGCTTCCAGCGCATGCTTCACGAAGAGCTGAGGGAAATCTTACCCAAAGCCCACCGCAGCCTTTCCCTCTTCACCAGCCTCGTGCGCCTGGAGGACGCCAAGAACGCCCTGAGGGATCACCCTCACCTCCTGGCCCCCCTCACCCGCAAGGAGCGGGAAGACATAGCCAGCCACATCAAGCAGAACCCCGAGGCTCCGGTTGCCGCTTTGGGATCGCGAAGCTATATGGAAGGGGTGGACTTCCCGGCTTTGAAGCTGGTGAACCTGGAACGCATCCCCTTTCCCTTGCCCTCGCTGCTTCTGAGCAGGCGTATGGAGCGGGCCTACGAGCAGGGATTGGATAAGTGGTGGGACTACTACTTACCCAAGGCCGCCCTCTCCTTTGCCCAGGCCTTTGGTCGGTTGATCCGCGACCGGCGTGAGCGGGTAGGGGACGGGGCCTTTGTGCTCTGGGACAAGAAGCTACTCAATGCCGCCTACCAGGAGGCTTTCTATCGCGCCTTGCCGCCGGGCGTTCATCGGCACTTCCCCGAGAATAGGAAGAGCCTTTACGACCGGCTCGCGGAGATTTTGGGAATTGACCGAGCCCAGTTCCCCCAGGGCGAGCTGGAAGACGAAGCCCTGCGCCAGCTCAAGGAGATCCTGCGATCGGACCTCGAGCCTCTGGGAAAAGCCCGCCGCATCGCGGAAAAAGTCTTCGAGCTGGAGGTGGATGAGGAGCGCTGGCGCAAACAGGCCGAGGCCATCCAGGCTGCTTTAGACGGCCAGAACCTGGTGGCCTTGCTGCCCACCGGCCTCGGCAAGAGCCTGGCCTTCCAGATTCCCGCCCTTATGCAGGAGGGCCTGACCTTGGTGATCTCACCCCTGGTAGCCCTGATGAAGGACCAGGCCGACCGCCTCCTGGAACTGGGCTTGCCGGTGGGTGCGGTGCACTCGCTGATGGGATCGGGGGAGCAGAGGAGTGTGCTGGATGAGGTCAGGGCGGGTCGGGTACAGCTTCTTTACGTGAGCCCCGAGCGGGTCAACCGGAGCGGCGACTTGTGGAGGCTGATCCAAGATGAGCACGCCAGGGGCAGGCTCCGGCGGGTGGTCTTTGATGAGGCCCACTGCTTGGTGGAGTGGGGCTTCGACTTCCGACCGGACTACCTCAAAGCCCTGGAGAAGCTGGAGGCCCTGGAGGGGGTCCCCAAGAGCTTCTTCACCGCCACCCTGACCCCGAAGGATCTGGAGCGGTTGAAGAAGGCCGCCAAACTGGAAGCCTTCCAGCGGATCAAGCCCGAGAGCTTCCACCGCCCCAACCTCCGCTTCGTGGTGAGGAAGGCGCAGGGGGAAGTGGGCAAGTTCCAGGTCCTGGCCAAAGCCCTTCATTGGCTCACGGAGTATGGGGAGGGAGGCAGCGCCATCGTTTACACCGCCACCCGCGCCGAGGCCGAGCGGCTGGCCTGGGCCCTGGGCCGCCTTTTCCCCAACCTGGAGGTCGAGGCCTACCATGCTGGGCTGGGCCCGGTTCCCCGCCGTGAGGCCCAGGAGCGCTTCACCTCCGGCGAGACCCGGGTCATGGTGGCCACCACCGCCTTCGGCATGGGCATCGATAAGGCGAACATCCGCCTGGTGGTCCACTGGCGGCCACCGCGCAGCCTGGAGGAGTACATTCAGCAGTCTGGACGCGCGGGGCGGGACGGAAAAGAGGCTTACTGCCTGCTCCTGCATACCAGGTCGGACTGGGGCTTTCTGGAGTGGATGGTGGGGGTGGGCCACGGTGGGCAAGCCTATGGGGAGTTCGCCCGGCGGCTCATCCGCCTCTTGGAGAATAAAGGGACTCTTGTTGGCTACCGCCAAGAGATTTACCGGGAAATCTACGAAGAGCCCGATGAAGGAGAGGTGGAGGAAGACCTGTCCGAGGAGGACGAAGAGGAGGAAGAGGCTGCCGCACCCCCTCGGCGGGAAGTGGGTCTGGAGAATCTCGAGCGCACCCTCTCCGGCCTCGAGCGCGCTGGAATTCTGGAATATGACTTTCCGCTGGGCAAGGCCCTCCTGCTGGAGTCTAGGGACGTCTTAAGAGAGCACCTGACGCAGGAAGCCCTAGCCACGCTTTACAAGGCCGGTTACAAGGGTAGCGAGCGAGGGGACGAGCTGGACTTCTCCCGCATTTCCCCGGGGGAAGCCCTGGAGCTGGATCGGAAGCTTTATCAGCTCTTCCGGGAGCGGAAAATCCACCTCTACCACTACCGAGAGCCCCTGCTCCGCATTCAGGTGGGCGGTCGTCCGAAGGACGGCTACTTTGACTGGCACGAGGAGCAGGAAAAGTTAAGGACTCAGTCCAAGGAGCGCCTTAGCAGGGTGCAGGCTTACGCCGAAAACGGGCGGTGCCGCGCTCAGGTCCTCCTCAAGCACCTGGGGGAGTCCCCAGGTAGCTGCGGGGTCTGTGACATCTGCACCAAGGATGCTGGTCCCTGGGAAGCTTTAGAGGGGCTGGAGACGGAGGAGCTTGAGAGGGCCTACCGTCCCCTGGATACGTTGCTGGCCTTCTTCGCCTGGGCTGAGGAAAACGCCTGGCCAAAGGAAGGGCGGTACATGTACTTGGGTAAGACCAGCACCCTGATGGCCCTTAGGGGCAGGGATAGGGGCCAAAGCGGATCGCTAAGCCGTAAATACACAGACAATCGCTTCTTTGGGCACCTGTCTTTCTTCAAGCCAAAGGAGCTGGAGCGTGCGTTTGATGCCGCGCTCAGGGAGCGGTACCTTGAGGAGAAAGACCGATACGACGGTGTACCGCTCTACGGACTTACCGAGCGGGGCCGCGCTCGCCACGGGCGCAGGCTGAAGCGGGAGGTGGCGGATGTTGGAGCCTGAGGAGACCCTGGAGAAGGTGGTGAGAAAGGCTCTCGGCCTTCCAGCTGAGGCCAAGGGTTCCGTGGCCTCCCTGAAAAAGACTCTGGAGTCCCTTCCCTTAAGCCGCGAGGAACTGCTTGCCGCTCCTGTGAGCGTGGCCAAGCCAGCAGCAGGGGGTTCAACCCAAGAAACGGGTGCTGGTGAGGTGGCTTTGGAGCTTCCATCGGCAGAACTTACCGAGGAGCCGATGGCGCCAGTGGCCGAGGATCAAAGCCTGTTGCGCAGACTGCGGGAGTGCGAAAAGAAGTTTCAGAAAAAGGCCGATGAAGCCGAAAAGCTCAGGATCAGGCTGGAAAGGGAACAAAAGGCCGGGCAGGAAGCCGAGCGCGTCAAGGGAAGGGCCCTGGAGGAAGCGGCGCACTTGCGTAAAGACCTCAAGCGTCTTGGGGAGGAACTCGAGCAGCTCGGAAGGGAGCTCGAAAATCTACGCAAAGAGAATGCCGCTCTGCAGGAAGAAAAAAAGGGGTTGCAAGGGCGGCTTCGGGAGTACGAGGAGCAAGAGGGCGCTCTCGAGGCCAGGGTACGTGAACTGGAAGCCATCCAGGTGCAAAAGGAGCACCTCGAGGCCCAACTCGCCCAGCTCAACCGCTTCAAGGAAGCCCTTCCCGAGCCCTTTCCGCCGGAGGCCCTGTTTCGCGTTTTGGTGCTGGACTACCCCAGCTTCGGAGATAAGGCAGAAGAGCGGGTGATCGCCCTTATCGAGGGATACCAGGCCCTCCTCAAGGGGGAGAACCACCCCGCCCTCTACCACAGCAACCGTGAGCTGCTCCTGGGCGAACCAGAGGGGATGGTGCTTGTGGGGCTGGAGCAGCTACTGCTTGATCTGGCCAACCTTCCCCTTGCGCGTTGGCTGAGAACCCATGCCTTTCGCTTAGAGACCCTGCTTCAGCAAGGAGAGTGCCTTGTTTCGCCCCGATTGGTGGAGGAGTGATGGACTGCAGCGAGATACAGAAGCAGTTTGAGCAGAAATGGTTGGAGGACAAGCGGCGCTGGGAAGAGGAGAAGAGGGAACTGAAAGAACTCCTGGAAAAAAAGGACGAGGAAATCACAAAGCTGAAGAGAGAGCTTACGGAACAGGGGAACCAAATCCGCGAGCAATGCAGGCGTGAGCTAGAAGCCCTGCGAGCTACCCTCGAAGGGATGCGAGAAGCCCATAGTGGGTGTGAACAAACCCTGTTACATACCCAAAACCAGCTGGGGCAAACCCAAAAGCGGCTGGAGGCGCTCTCGCAACCTCCGTTAGGGGAGGGTTTTTTTCGCTACCTGGGAGAGCAAATCAAGCTTTGGGATCAGACCCTGATCGAAGAAGCCTCCCAGTTGCATGGGAACAAGCTAGAGTCCTAGTTCAAAGCGATCTGGGCTGAGCGGGAAGAGACCCTATCCCAGGCTCTCGGCGGCGCAGCGGTGGACTGGCGCCGGGTGCGCACCGGCCTGGTACTGGAGTGGGCCCTTCTGGCCTGGCTGGAGGGGGTGCGGGATGGCTGATCTGTGGCTGCACGCGCTGAACCTGGACAGGGCGGTGGAACAAGGAGGGGTAGCCCAAGCTCGTGTGGCCCAGGAGGATTTCGAGGGGGTAAAGCCCCTCATGCGCCAGGTGTGGCGGGGCGAGCGGTGGGAGAATCTGCTGACACCTATCTGCTCTCAGGATCGGGAGCTGATTCCTGCTCGAGTCCTCCTCGGCTACCTGCGGGGCTATTTCCTCTACCGGGAGGTGCCGGAGAACGACCAGGCCTTCTGGCCAAATTTCTTGAAAGACCTGGGGATCGAGGGACGCCAGCTCCCCACGCCAGGTGAGTACGACCGCCTTTGGGAAGCTTTGCAGGGGCACCTCGAGACCAGACCTCACCTCAGGACGCACCAGGGCGGCAAGCGGGATTTCATCGGCAGCCTGGACGCGATCTTCCACTTCAAAGCCCTGCGCCTCAAGGCGCTCAAGGATTCCTTCCTGACCTTTTATCAGACCGGGGAGCTTCCCGTGGCGGCCCATCCCTACGAGCGGGTGTTCCGCAGGCTCCGGGAAGCAATGGAAGTTCTGCTGGAGGAAGATGACCAGGCGCCGGATTTATGCAATGAAGGAGCGGTGCTTGAGTTCCTCGAGCAAAGCGGCATCTACCTAGGGGAGCCCAACCCCGTGCGGCTGCTCTTCAACCGCTCCGGCCAGGCCCTGGAAGACCTTTATCGGAAGCTTAAGGGAGAGAAGTCGCCCTCCAGGAGCACCGGCGCCCGTTTCCGACACAAGCAGGTGAGGATCGAATGCCTGAAATCCTCTCCGGGGCTTGAGGAGATCCGGCCCGCGCTCAGCCGAGAGCCGATACTGGAGGGTTGGAAGGTTTACGGTAAGGTAACGTTGGAAGACGGGCGCTTCAAGCGCTTTTCCTGGGTACCGCGGCTTACGCCAGAGGGAGAGCCCATTCCCGAGGAGCTCGAGGTTTCCTTTGAGGAAGGGGAAGCTATACGATTCCGCCTGCATCACAAAGCTTTTGCCGTGCGCTTCTCCCACTCGCCGTGGAGGTTTGACGAGCCCCTGGAAGTGCGCCCTATCGGGTTTGACCTGGTTCAACATCCCCTACGCTTCCTACTTGCTTCCAAAGGAGAAGCGAAGCATTCTCCGGAGGAACTCGCATCAGAGGTTACAGAGGCCTCTATACCCGAAGATGAAGTTGTCGTTGAGATCAGGGTCGATGGTCGGGGAGACGAATGGCGGAGGATAGCGGTCTTGCCCGTAGAGGTGAGGCCACGCCTAGAGCATTGGGCGTCGCCTAAAGGGGTTTTTGTCCGCACCCACCCCCCGGGCCTCGAGGTGCGGGCTCGAGTCTTCTTTGGGGAGCGCCTCGTCAAAGAGGAAACCCTAACCACCGAACCCGAGGGCCGTTTGGTGGCGCAGGCAGCACAGGTGCCTTTGCGAATCGAGGTGTGCCTGTTTACCGAAACCCGGTCTTTTACCCTGGCGCCGGTGGGGTGGCCTGAGAGATGGTGGCGGCAGGGCTTGGGCCTGGGTGGTTCGTTGGTCTGAGCGATGGCCGGTTTTGAGGGCTTTGGGATCCGTGGAATTCTCAGACGCCGTGGTGGCAGGGTCAAACTCCGCAGCGGGTTGAGCCGCACTACGTGGGTAAGCCTTCACCCTTTTCCAAGAGGCCCTGCTCTAAGCCCAGGGGTGGAGTTACCGCTACTGGAGAAGGTGGAAGAGCACCTGGCGAAGTGAGATCGCGGTGAAACCGATGTGGGCCTGTGGGCACAATGCCTCCCCTGCCAGAGGCAAGGAAGTTGCCCTGCTACTGCCTAAATCAAGGCAAAGCGGACCTCAAGGCGGGCCTACCCAGCCTCGAGGAAGCGAAGCGTCACCTCCGCGTCCAGAGGGAGGGGCTTGACCAGCAGCACCAGGGCGCTCAATCCAATCTCGGGGAGAAAGCCCCCTGCCCTTCAGGCTTTTCCACCAGCCCCCGGCCCTTCATAGCCCTGCTGCATCAAATAAGTCCAGCCCCAGCCGATCACCCTTTGCCTCCACATTTGACATCCTCAAGAAGCGGCCCGAGCGGTGGGACGACTGGCCCGGGCACGACCGAACCCGGTTGCTGGAACACTACACGGATCCCTGGGCTTTCCTGCAGAAGCAGGCCCAGGTGGGCCGGATAGCCTGGCCCAAACGCTGGGAGGTTGACGCGAATGTCGCGTGAGCTGTTTCCGCTGGCTGTGCTGGCTGGGGGCCTCTACCTGGGTTTGGGGCGGCTCAAAAACCTGCGCGACGGCCAGGGCTGCCCCAAGTGCGAAAGCCTGCAAGCCCTGGTGGCTTTCGGCCTGGCCGCATGGGCGGGGTGGGAGCTGTGGCAAGCCTATGGCCAGAAATAACAAACAGATTCGCAAAAGAATAGCGGGGATAGCAGATCAAGTATCCATCCACCAAAACAAAATCAAGCAAGAAATGAAAAAAGCCTTTCCCGATCTCAAACTTGTGGCAAAATGGAAAAGGGAGATTCGCACATGGCAACAAGAGCTGGCCCGGCTGAAAAAACGACTGAAGGGTTGATGGATATTCCGCCGGCCTATTGGGAAGAGCTGTTGGAAGAGATGGAAACTTTCAAAGCCCTTTACCGCAAAGCTAAAACCCTTCCCCCAGAAAAGCGCGAGAAGGTACAACAAGCGCTGCTGACCAGCCTGATTCACCTTTTAGGGCACTTGCGGGTAATTTACGATGAAGCCGAAGTCTGATGGCCGGTAGACAAACCTTCCGCATCCTCATCGTGGGCAAGTCGGGTTCGGGGAAGAGCACCCTGGCCCGACAAATCATCCGCCGCATGGAGGGGCGCTACCGCCACCTGGTCATCGTCAACCGCAAGCGCGAGTTCGCCGAGCTGGCCGAGGGGCGCTACACCGTGCGCGAGGACGGCGACCCCACCCCCGCCCTGCGGCAACATCGCCGGGTGATCTTCCAGGTCACCGGCTACGACCCCCGGCCCTTCCTAGACAACCTGGGCCAGGCCATCATGGGTTTGCGGGATGTGCTCTTGGTGGTGGATGAGGCCCACCACTTCTTCCCCCGGGGCCAGACCCCCAAGGGTCTTTTCGAGGTGCTGACCGGGGGCCGTGAATATGGACACTCGGCCATCTTCATCACCCAGATGCTCCAGGGGGCCACGGGAGGCATCGAGCCCGGCGTGCGCCGCCAAGCCAGCCACCTAATCACCTTTCGGGTTACCGAGCCCCGCGAGGTGCAGGCGGTAGCTGATATGTTCCCCGAGCTGGGGGAAGGGGTGCGGGCCCTGGCCCGGCCCGAGGAGGGCCTGCCGCCGGAGTACGGCATCAAAGACTTAGACCGGGATGTTGCCGGGGTGGTCAAACGGGCCCAGCAAGGCCGGGTGTTCGTGCGGCTGGGTTAGCCGTCTGGCTTGGCCTTGATTTTCTGCCAAAAGCCTTTCAGCCTGAGCGCAGGAGGCATATGGCAGAAAATACGCAAGCCAACGACATGCGTAAGCTGGCCAGCGCCACGAACCCGCTGCAGGTGGTGCAGAATCGGTTTCGTAGTTTTTCCGTCCTAGTGCTGGCGCGCCCGGGAGGATTCGAACCCCCGACCTACCGCTTAGAAGGCGGCTGCTCTATCCGCTGAGCTACGGGCGCAGGGGCCTAAAGAGGCCAGCGATAGTTTAGCAGACTTAGAGCACCAGGAAAGCCCAGCCCCCACAAAACCAGGCTTTTATCACGACCCTCGAATTAGCTTGAGCAGGGGGTGAGGATTAGCCGAGAACCTCCCGACCGAGCGCAACACGGGCCACTTTTTGAGATGCAATAAGTACATCAGTCCCGCCGCCCCCTT
>NZ_QWKZ01000210.1 GCF_003574085.1 Meiothermus luteus
GGGCTGGGGGGTGGGGGTGCACCGGTTTTCGGTGTACCAAAAGGCCCCCTGGATGGCGCCGCCCCTGGAGGAAGTCCGGCTCATCCTCTCCTGCCAGGACCAGATTACCGTGCTCCCCCCGGGGGCGGTGGTGCTGGGGGGCAGCGCGTTCAGCCCCCACGCCTTTATTCAGGTGGGGGCCAATGTGCTCGGGATGCAGCCCCACCCGGAGTTTCCCAAGTCCTTCGCCGAGGCCCTGCTGGAGCAGCGGCGCGAGCGGGTGGGCGAGGCCCGCTACGCCGAGGCCAGGGCCAGCTTTGCCCTGGAGCCCAGCGCGAAGGAGGTGGCGGCCTGGATTCGGAATTTCCTCGCTACCGGGCCTTCCTGAGCCAGTACCCGCCCTTTGACGCGCTCACCGAGGCCGACTGGGCGGGCCTGGAGGGGGCTTTGCGCCGGGTGCGCTTCGCGCCGGGCGAGGTCATCCTTTCCCCGGTTCAACCCGAGGCCGAGGGGCTTTTTGTGGTTTACCGGGGGGCGGTGCGCCTCGAGCAGGACGGGCAGGGGGTGGCCTGGCTCGAGCCCGGCGAGGCCTTTGGCTACCCCTTGCTGCTGGGCCAGCAGCCCCCCAGCCTCACGGTGCGGGCCGAGGGCGAGGCCGAGTGCTTGCTCCTTGCCAAGGAAGCCTTCCGCCGCCTCCTGGAAAAGCCCGCCTTGGCCCTCTTTTATAGCGCCCGGCTGGCCGAGCGGCTCCGGATGCTGCAGCCTGCGGCCCTGAGCCTGCCCGATCTGGGGCAGCAGGCGGGGGAGGTGGCCGAAGCGGCGGTCTGGCTCGAGGCCGATTCCAGCGTGGCCCAGGCCGCCCGGCGCATGCGCGACGCGGGGGTGAGCGCCCTCCTCCTGCAGGCCCCAACCGGCCTGGCCATCCTCACCGACCGCGACCTGCGCAACCGGGTGCTGGCCGAGGAACGCCCCCCGGATACCCCGGCCCTTGCAGTAGCCAGCGCCCCGGCCCGCACCCTGCC
>NZ_QWKZ01000211.1 GCF_003574085.1 Meiothermus luteus
GCCGGCGCATCCGGGAAGGGGTGAAGGCGGTCCTTGAGCGGGTGCTGGAGGAGGAGATGACCGAGCACCTGGCCGCCGGTTACCGGGGGTACACACCCAGCCGGCGGGGGGAGCGCAACGGCCACTACACCCGGAGCCTGATCACCCCGGTGGGGAAGATAGAGCAGCTCAAGGTGCCCCGTGACCGGGAGAGCACCTTCCTGATCGAGGTGTTTGAGCGGTACCAGCGGATGACGGGGGAAGTGGAGGGGGCGGTTTTGGAGATGTACCCGCGAGGGGTTTCCACCCGCAAGGTAGCGGCCATCACGGAGGGGCTTTCCCGGCAAGGAGGCGGTTTCCCGGATCGCCCAGCGCCTGGAGGGGAAGGCCTTTAGGGATGGCCTACCCCTACCTCTACCTGGACGCCAGCGATTTCAAGGTGAACTGGGGCGGGTGGGGAAGGGAAGGAGGCGTGGAGGAACCTTCTCAAGGGTTTGGTGGAGCGGGGGCTTCGGGGAGTGCGGCTGGTGATTTCCGACGACCACCCATCCATCCGGGGGGCGGTGATGGCGGAGCTACCTGGGGCGAGGTGGCAGAGGTGCGTGGTGCACTTCATGCGCAACGTGCTGGCCCATGTGCCGTCCTCGGAGCGGGAGGCGGTGGCTGGGGATCTCAAGGAGGTGTTCACGGTGAAGCGGCGGGGCACCGCCGAGTCCCTGGCCCAGGGGTTCATGGAGCGCTACGGGGGGCGGTTGGAGCGGGCGGTGGAGGTGTTTGCCCGGGGGATAGAGGAGGCTTTGACCTATCTGGATTTTCCCGGTAGCCACCAGGGGCAGATCAAGAGCACGAATGTGCTGGAGCGGCTATTCAGGGGGGTGAAGCGGAGGACCGGGGTGGTGGGGGTGTTTCCGAGCGAGAGGAGCCTGGCCAACCTGGCCACGGTGGTGATGCTGAGGGCGAGTGAGGACTGGGCGTTCAGGCGTTACATGGACAT
>NZ_QWKZ01000212.1 GCF_003574085.1 Meiothermus luteus
CCTTCGTGTGCTACTTGATCTGTCCCCCCAGGGTGTGAAAAAAGAGGGGGTGCTATGCCACAAGACCGTGAGCACCCCCAGAACGTAGCCTTTGGCTGACCTACCATCTTGACGCAGAGACCCTCATCGTGGCTACCTACATTTGGGTGGATGACGAACTCAAAGCCCTCGTCGCTCAAGGTTTCAAGCTCCCCAAAAAGCAAAAGCACCAAAAGGCCACCCTGGCCGAACTCCTGGCCCTCGCCATCTTCCTCCTCCGCAAGATGTTCCCCTACGGGGAAGCAGCCAGGGCCAGGACCTCGCCAAAGGCTACCTCGCGGCCAAGACTACCCTGAAGGCTTACTTCCCCTCCCTCCCCCACCTCTCCCGTTTCTACCGGATCCTCCAGAAGGCTCATGGGCTGCTGGCCCACCTCGCCTTAAAGCTCTCCGGGGGACAAGGCCTGCTCCAGGTGGTAGACCTCAAGCCCATCCCCCTGGCCCACGGCCACCGTATCCACGGCCTCTCTCTTCCTGAGGCCGCGGTGGGGGTGGGTCCCCTGGGAGCCTTTGGCGGGTACGTCCTTGTGCCGGTGATGAACGAGCGGGGCCTCTTCTTTCGTTGGACTCTTCTTCCCGGGAATGCCCGGGAGACCTGGGCAGGGGAGCTTCTGGAGGGTTTGCCCGCGGTCCTTGGTGACCGGGGGTACAAGATACGCTGACGCGTGACTCGCTGGGTCCAGGGGGTCAAGACACCTTCCTACCGGCTTAGGGGAGGAAAGGTGGTGGAGACGGGGTGGAGAGAGTGGGTCACGCGTCAGCGTAGCTTGTTGGGGAGGGTACGCAACTGGATCGAGACCCGGTTTAGCGTGATGGTACGCTCTTTGGGGCTTCACCGGATAGAGGTTCGGTCCTACTGGGGTCTAGTGGCCCGGGTGAACCTCATCCTGCTGGTCCACAACCTCA
>NZ_QWKZ01000213.1 GCF_003574085.1 Meiothermus luteus
GCGGGCCACCGCCACTAACTTTCTGCTCCAAGCCATCCGCGCCGGCTGCAACGAGCCTAACCAGGTGGTGGGGTATGCCCTCGAAACGGCGTGCCGCCGTTGCCACCTCGAGGCCGCGCAAACCCTGTTGCTGCTCTCCGAACTGGACTTTGAGGCCCTGCTCGCCGGGGCACGCTGGGCGCTGTGGTGGGAGTCGCTGCCCCCGGCTGAGCAGCACCGCATCCGGGCTGAAAGGTCAGAACCCGCCATAGAGCGCTGGATGGCCCACCAGCCCCCGACCGAGAAACAGCTGCGCTACCTTCACAGCCTGGGCTACCGTGGCCCGACACCCGCTAATCGGCTCGAGGCTTCCCGGCTGATTGACGAGCTCGTGGAAGGGGTGCGGCATGTCTAACCCTCTTCTGCAGGCCGCCCTCGGGTACGCCCGGCTGGGCTATCCCGTCTTGCCCCTGCAACCGGGCGAGAAGCGCCCGCACAGCCGGTTGGCCCCTAACGGGTTGAAGAATGCCACTCACGACCCCGAGGTGTTGCGCCGCTGGTGGCAGGCCGTGCCCACCGCCGGGGTGGGTATCCTGCCCCCCGAGCAGGTGTTGGTGCTGGACTTCGACGACCCCCAGGCCTGGGACGGGCTGCGGGCTGAACACCCCGAGCTAGCCGAGGCCCCCCGGCAGAGAACCCCTCGGGGCGGGGTGCATGTCTTCCACAAGCTGCCCGAGGGCGTTATCGGAAGCCTCACCAGCAGCACCCGGAAGCTGCCGGGGCTGGACTTGCGCGGAATGGGCAAGGCGTATCTGGCGTGTAGCCCTACTCAGCTACCGAACGGAAGCTACCACTGGGAAGTACCCCTGCTGCCCCCGGCTGAACTGCCCCT
>NZ_QWKZ01000214.1 GCF_003574085.1 Meiothermus luteus
CAGGCTTTTATCACGACCCTCGAATTAGCTTGAGCAGGGGGTGAGGATTAGCCGAGAACCTCCCGACCGAGCGCAACACGGGCCACTTTTTGAGATGCAATAAGTACATCAGTCCCGCCGCCCCCTTGCGGCTGCGCGAGGCGTCCTCTCCCAACACCGTGTCCCGCTTGTGGTGGACGCCCGCAGACTGGTCAGGGCATAGGCGGTCCCCTCCAGGCGCCAGCCCCAGACCTCTCCACCCCGTACCTGCTGCTGGAGATGATGATCCGTGGCTGTGTAGCTGGCAAAAGCCCACTGTAGGAGTCCCTTGAGTTCGGCCTGGTTCTCTTTGACGCTCAACAGATACCCCCCTTTTGCCCCACCACCCTGGCCGCCAGGGCCTGGGTGCACAAGGCGGCATCCCCCCCCAGCCCCTCCATGCGCACCAGCAGCCCCTGGGCCGCTGCGGCCTGGCTGGAAAAGACCACCTTGCTGCCCAAGCAGAGTCCCAGCCCCTGGACCAAAGCCGATAAGAACACCAGCGCCTCTTCCCCCCAGGCTAGTAAGGCCTTTTGTAGGGGCCCTAACCGCTCGCTCAAAAACCAAAAGAAGCGGTAGATGGTGGCTTGCGCTGGTTCAGGCGGGTACGGATACCCACCTGGTTGAGCAGGAAAGCACGGTGGTCTTTCACCCACTGGCGGATGGCCAGGATGTTGTGCCGTCCCGAACCCACCGCCATCAAGCAGATGAGCAGCAGGTCTTGCCATTGATGTTGGGTCCTCAAGGGCTCGCGGGGGTCGGGTATCTGGGCTAGATAGGGTAGTGGACTGGGAATGGAGACCGCTTGCATATGTGGTTACGATAAAAGCCTGGCCA
>NZ_QWKZ01000215.1 GCF_003574085.1 Meiothermus luteus
GGGCGCTTCTGCTTTGGATACCCCGCGAAGACCCTCTGGACGCCTTTTTTGAGGTGCATCCGGAGCTTCTGCTGGAAAGCCCGCCCGAAGCGGCCGTCGCCGACGCCGAAAACCCCGTGCTCTACCCCCTTCATGCCCACTGCGCGGCGCTCGAGCTGCCCATCCCGCTCCACTCCCCTTCGGACCCCTTCCACCGCGTGCCCACAGTACACCCCCCTTTGGTGGAGAAAAACGGCCGGCTCTACTCCCCTAAGCGCAACCCCCACCGCGAGCTGATCCTGCGCGGGCTGGGACAGAACTACAACCTGCGGGATGCCAACGGGAAACTCCTAGGCACCCTAGACGAGCGGCAGGCCTTCTGGGAGGCCCACCCCGGCGCGGTCTACCTGCACCAGGGCGAAAGCTACCTGGTGCGCAACCTCGAGCCCGAAAAGCGCGAGGTGGTGCTGCTTCCGAGCCTGGAGGACTACTACACCCAGCCCCGGGCCCAGACCGAGCTGGAGGTGCTGAACGGAGAGGAGGTGCTGCCGGGGGTCTGGGTCGGTGCAGTGCGCCTGCGGGAGCGGGTGGTAGGGTACGTCAAGAAGCGTTACTACAGCGAGGCCGTGCTGGAGGAGGTGCCCCTGCTGATGCCCGAGCTCGTCTTCCAAACCGAGGCTCTCTGGTTCCACCCGTGCGACGGGCTCCCGGTATCGACCGACTCTCTGGGAGAAAACAGCCTCACCGAGGCGCTGCTGCCCAGCGCCCTGCACGCCCTCGAGCACACCCTGATAGGCCTGCTGCCCCTTTTCGTGCTGGCCGAACGCCAGGACGTGGGTGGGGTTTCCTACCCCTTCTACCCCTACCCCCTCC
>NZ_QWKZ01000216.1 GCF_003574085.1 Meiothermus luteus
CCCTCCACCCGGGCCACCCGGACCTCCCCCTGCCACACCTCGGCGCTGGGGACAAACCCCTCCACCGGGGGGCTCACGCCGAGGCCCAGCACCAGCCGCCCGGTAACCGGCCGATAGGCCACCCCCACGCTCTCCCTGGCCCCCGCCTCCAAGGCCACCCGCTGGACATCCCCGCCGTAGCGGTAGCCGTCGGGCCCCTCCACCGGCATCGGCGCCAGGGTGTACACCCCCGGGCCCAGGCCCTCCAACACCGTCTCGCCCAGGGCCTCCACCATCCGCTCGTAGCCGGGACCCTCCACCTTCAGGCGCGGGGTGAGGGCCACGGGGGCCTCGAGCCGCACCACCAGCGTGGCCCCGCGCGGCTGGGGCGCACAGGCCACCAGCAGGAAAACCCCCAACACAAGCCCCATCCACATCCGCCGCATAGCCTCGCACTCCCTCCTACGGCCGCACAAAGGGCAGGGCCTCGGGGTTGGGCAGGTTCACCGCCACCCCCACCAGCCCCACCCCCTCGGTGGGCACGCTGAAGACCTGGGCCGCCCCGCGCAGGTCCAGGGTCTGGGTGTAGAACGCGGGCTGCGCATACCCCCGCACGTCCAGCCGGTAAAGCCGCCCCCGGCGGTCGGTGAGGGCCAGCGCGGCCTCTCCGGTATCGCTGGGCAGCACCTCCACGTTGTTGTTGCTGGCCACCCACAGGTACCCCAACCGGTCAAAGGCCAGGCCAAAGACCTGCTGCAGGCCCTTGTCCAGCCCGCCGCCCGCCCCCACGGTCAGGCGGTGGCTAACCCAGGCC
>NZ_QWKZ01000217.1 GCF_003574085.1 Meiothermus luteus
GGGCTGGTCCTGTGCCTGGGGGAGGGGCTGAGGCCCACGGAGGTGTCCGTGTGGGAGGCGGCGGAGGCCTTCTTGGGCCTCAGGCGGGCCTGGGACTTCCTCCAGGGCTTCAGCCTTTGAGGAGGCGCTTGTACCAGACCTTGAGGGCCTCGAGGTCAGCGCACACCACCGCCCGGCTCCCGTCGGGGTAGAAGCGCACCTCGTACCGCCGGGTGAGGAAGGGCAGGTGCCGCTCCACCCGGGGCCACCAGAGGTCCAGGGCCACTGAAGAACTTCTTGGGGCGGGGGAGGTGAAGAAGATGCCTCTGGGCGAGCGCATGGACCTGGCCCGTCAGGCGCTGGCCCAGGGCCTGGCCCCCCTGCCCATCGTGCTCACGGCCTTGGAGATTCCCCGGGCTACCTGGTACTACCACCACAAGCAAAAGGTGGAGGCCCAGAGGAAGCGGGAGGAGGAGGATCAAAGGGCCAAGGCGCTCATCGAGGCCATCCTGCTGGAGCACCCCGGGTACGGCTACCGGCGCATCGACCAGGAGCTACGCCGCAAGGGCCTGGTTCTCAACCACAAGCGGATCCAACGGCTGCTGCAGGATTTTCAGCTCTCCCTCAGGCGCACGGCCAGAAAACCCAAGCCCAACCCCCTGCTGGAGATCGTCCTTCTGGCCAAAGAGAAGGCGGATCTGCGAGCGAGTTTGCTGCGGGAGGGGGAACCGGAGGCCTTGACCCTCGCAGCCGCACGGTCCTGGCCTGGGGGATCGGCCCCTCCCCCACGGCGGGG
>NZ_QWKZ01000218.1 GCF_003574085.1 Meiothermus luteus
CCCATCACCTCCCCCAGGCCCGGCGCTTCCCGGTCTACGGCCTCCTGGAGCTCCCCTAGCTCGGGCCAGAGATCCTGAAGAACTCGGAGCCTCTTTGGCCTAGCATGAAGCCTCTCTGGCCTAGCATGGAGAGGTAGGCCGGAGTCTTCGGGGAAGGTGACCCGCACGTCTTCACCCTCTTCTTGGCTTGAGCCTCCTTGGATCGAGCCTCCTTGCCTTGAGTTTCTCCTTGAACCCCCCCGATCTGCATCCCTTTGAAGCTCACGAACCTTTAGGGCCTCAGCGTAGGCCTCCATGGTCTCATGGAGAGGAAGACCGAAGTCCTCGGGAAAGGCACTCCCCTCGGGCAGGGCTAAATTCATATCCCTCAAGTCCCCGTTCACCGCCAGGTCGGCGGCCAGATTCTGCACAACACGGGCGTGTTCCCACGGAAGATCCTGTGCCAAGGCCCGAAGCAGCAGCCGCCCCCGCTCTCCGGTGTGGCCCCTGAGCCAGTGGCTCACCTCGTGGAAGAGAACCCCCAAAAGCTCCCCGTCCCCCAAGGAAGTTGTCCACTCGGGGTTGAAGTAATACCAAATCTCCCTCGAGGTGACACCTATAGTAGGATTGGGGAATGGGTCGTAGGATTGCCCCAATCGATTGGACTGAAAGCGCAGAGGAGCTGGAGGCACAGTATAGACGGGAGAGGAACCTGGA
>NZ_QWKZ01000219.1 GCF_003574085.1 Meiothermus luteus
CTGCCCAGCGCTCCACCTTCCCCCCTAAAGCCTGCCCAATCATCTGGTGCCCGAAGCAGACCCCCACCAACCGGCTCCTCGAGGCCGCCACGGCCCGCACAAACGCCTCCAGCGGGGGAATCCAGGGCAAAGGGTCGTAGACCGAGGCCCGGGAGCCCGTAATCAGGTAGCCCGTGAAGTCTTCCACCCGCGCGGGGTACGCGCCCTTTCGCACATCAAAGGGGGTGAGGGGCAGGCCCAAAAGCCGCTCAAACATGGCGGGGTAGTCGCCCGCAATGCCCTCCAGGCCCGCAGGGGGCTCATCGCAGACCAGAACGGCCACCCTCATAGCCTACGCAGATGATACGACTTGGGCCGGGTGAGCTGCTCGTAGCCCAGAATGGAAAGCGAGCAGCCCCGCCCAGACTCCTTGACCCCCGTCCAGGCTAAGGCGGGGTCTAAGTAGTCGCAGCGGTTGAGGAAGACCGTGCCGGTCTCTAGGCCCGCCCCCAGCTCCAAAGCGGCCCCTTCATCTTTGCTCCAGATGGAGGCGGTGAGGCCGTAGGGGGAGTCGTTCATCAGCGCCAGGGCTTCCTCGTCGCCTCGCACCTTCATAATCCCCACCACCGGGCCAAAGCTCTCCTCCACCATCACCCGCATCCCGTGGTGCACGTTCACCAGCACCTGGGGGGCCAGGTAGGGGGTGCCGGGGGC
>NZ_QWKZ01000022.1 GCF_003574085.1 Meiothermus luteus
GCTGGGGGCTCCGGTGCTGCTGTACCTGGCCGCCGCTGGGGTGGGCCGGCTGGGAATTGTGGAGATGGACCGGGTTGACCTCTCCAACCTGCAGCGCCAGGTCCTGTTTGACACCCCTTCCATCGGCACGCTCAAGGCCGAGGCGGCCAAAGCCCGCCTGCAAAGCCTGAACCCCCATGTAAAGGTGGAGGTCTACCCGACCAAGCTCAGCGCGGCAAACGCCCTGGAAATCCTCGAGCCTTACCCTTTGGTCGTTGACTGCAGCGACAACTTCCCCACCCGCTACCTGGTCAACGACGCCTGCGTGCTCCTGGACAAACCCCTGGTCTACGGGGCCATCCATCAGTTTGAAGGGCAGCTCTCGGTCTTCCACCACCAAGGTGGCCCCTGCTACCGCTGCTTGTTCCCCAGCCCTCCCCCAGCCGGTACCGTGCCCTCCTGTGCCGAGGCGGGGGTCTTCGGGGTGTTGCCCGGGGTGGTCGGAAGCCTGATGGCCGCTGAAGCCATCAAGATACTGCTGGGCCTGGGGACCCTTCTTTCGGGAAAGCTGCTGCTCTACGAGGCCCTGGAACCCCGGTTCCGCATCCTGCGGCTGGCCCGCAAGGCCGACTGCCCGGTATGCGGCGAAAACCCGAGTGTAACTACACTGCAAGACTACGAACTTCTCTGCGGGGTTTCGGTGTAAAAATCGCATTAGACTACACCGATACAGGGTGTAGTAAAGAGGGATCTATGGCAGCGACAACAGCAATCGCGAGGGGACTGGAAGACGTCATCTTCACCGAGAGTAGCCTGTGCTTCATTGACGGGGAGCAGGGGAGGCTCTACTACGCGGGCTACAAAATTCAAGACCTGGCCGAACACTCCACCTTTGAAGAGGTCACCTACCTACTGCTGCACGGGCGACTACCCAGCAAAGCCGAGCTGAAGGCCTTCAGCGCCAAGCTGGCCTCCCTGCGGGCCCTGCCGCCTTCGGTTATCAAGCAAATCAAGCAGTTCCCCAGGAACGCCCACCCCATGTCCATGCTGCGCACCGCGGTGAGCGAGCTGGGAATGGTGGACGAGACCGAGGCCGACGTATCGCCCGAGGCCCTCTACGAGAAGTCGCTCTCGCTCATCGCCAAGTTCGCTACCATCGTGGCCGCCACCAAGCGCCACCGCGAAGGACAGAAGATTCTAGCCCCGCGCAAGGGCCTCTCCCACGCGGCCAACTTCCTCTACATGTCCAACGGCCGGGTACCCAGCAAGGAAGAGACCAAGCTGATGGACGTGGCCCTGATCCTGCAAGCCGAACACGGCTTCAACGCTTCCACCTTCACCGCCATCGCCACCTACTCCACCCAGACCGACATCTACAGCGCCATTGTGGCCGCAGTGGGCGCCCTCAAGGGGCCGCGCCACGGCGGAGCCAACGAAGCGGTGATGAAGATGATCGCCGAGATTGGGGCCCCCGAGAACGTCTCGAGCTGGCTGGCCGAACTGCAGGCCAAAAAAGGCCGGGTCATGGGAATGGGCCACCGGGTCTACAAGTCCTACGACCCCAGGGCCGGGGTGCTAGACAAGTACGCTGCCCTGGTCGCGGCCAAGCACGGGCACAGCAAGGAGTACGCCATCCTGAAGGAGCTCGAGCGGCAGGCCGGGGCCATCTACAACCCCAAGGGCATCTACCCCAACGTGGACTTCTACTCCGGGGTGGTCTACTCCGACCTAGGGTACTCCCTCGAGTTCTTCACCCCCATCTTCGCCGTGGCCCGCATCTCTGGCTGGTGCGCCCACATTCTGGAGTACACCAAAACCGACAATCGGCTGCTGCGGCCCGACTCCCACTACACTGGTAAGCTAGACCTGCCCTACATACCCCTGTCCAAGCGGTAGGTCCGAACAAGACCCCGTGCCCGCCCCTGAGGGGCGGGCCTTTTGGGTGAGCCCCTTCAAAAACCGATGCCCCCGGCTGCCTCCCCGTAGCGCTTCAGCACCAGGTCAATCACCCAGCCCGTTACCGCCACATACAGCCAGACCGGCACCGTCCAGCGGGCCCAGGCCTTGTGCACCGCGAAGCGTTGCTTGAAGGCGTTGTACAGGAGCCAAATCACCAAAGGGCCGTTGAGTGCGGCCAGCACAGTGTGGCTGATGAGCAAGGCGTAGTAGGCCACGCGCCACTCCTCCGGACCCGCGTAGCGGGTGGTGCCGTATAAGCCCCACTTGAGCAGATAGAAGACCAAAAAGAGCGCCGCCAGCACGGTCGCCATCAGCATGACCCGGGGGTGCCAGACCCGGTCGCCGCGGCGGATGAGGATGACCCCCACCACCACCGCCAAGCCTGAGAGGCCGATCAAGGCAGCAGCGATATCTCCAAGCAACTCTCCCATCGTGTGCGCTTCCCCTCAGCACCGCAGCATCCCGCGGCGACCCCAAAATACCCAATCCTTCCTCGGGACATTTATCCCGGGGTTACACCCGCGAGCTCCTGGCCCAACCGCTCGGCCAAGCGGCGCACCCGCTCCTCCCGCGAGGTACGGGCATAGCTATAGCCCAGCATAAAGGCCCGCTCGGCCTCCTGTCGGCGGCCCCGCTGGCCCTCGAGCTGGGCCAGGCGCAAGTAGGCCAAGGCCATCATCCCGTCGCGCTCCTTGGAAGGGCGCACCGCCTCCAGCAGGCCCACTGCCTCCTTGAGGGAGGCCACCGCCTCCTGTGGGGGCAGCTCGCGCGCTTTGCGGATTAGGAGGGCCGCTTGGTCGAGCAGGCGTTGCACAACCTAGAGTATACGAAGCCCACGGGGATTGACGGAAGGCAGCCAAAAGGAAAGACTCTCCTCATGACGCCCTACGAGGCCTTCCAGCTGCTCGAGCTGCGCGTCGGCCGCATTCAAAAAGCCGAGCTACACCTAAAAGCCCGCAAGCCCTCCTACTGCCTTTGGATAGACCTCGGCCCCCTGGGCGTGAAGCAAAGCAGCGCCCAAATCACCGACCTCTACACCCCCCAGGACCTGGTGGGGCGGCTGGTTATCTGCGCGACCAACCTGGGGGAGCGCAACATCGCCGGGTTCCGGTCCGAGGTGCTGGTGCTGGGCCTGCCGGACGAGGCCGGTCGGGTGGTGCTGCTCTCGGCTGAGCGGGAGGTGCCGCTGGGGGGCCGGGTCTTCTGAGGACCGGAAACCTCGCCCCTCGAGCTGGCCCTAGAGGCAAACCCTCTTAGGAACTCACAGCCACCTCCACCACCAGCCAGCCCAGGAAGAAAAGCGCTGCGAGAAGCGCCAAGCGGTGCCGGAGGGAAAAAGCCCCCTTGCCCCTGAAAAACCCAGGCACGCGGTTTTGCACGGTTTCTCCTTAGTAGTAAAACCCAGGGAAGGTCTGGTTGCCTCCCGAGGCAACCGCTTCCGCTAAAAAGCGCCGGGCCCGCTCAGCCACCGCTTCAGAAGAGGGCTCGTCCTCGCGGCTGGCCAAGCCCAGGCTCAAGGTCAGCCGAAGATCGGGGTGCAGGGTCTGCCAGGGGTACTTGAGCACTGCGACCCGGAGCCGCTCACACACCCCAAAGGCTCGGTCGCCGCTTATGCCCCGTAGAATCAACGCCAGCTCACCCTCCCCCACCCGGGCCGCGGCGTCCGAAGCCCGCAGGGCCCTGCGTACGAGCTGGCCAACCCGGCGCAGGGCCTCCTCAGCGACCTGCGGGCCCAACCGCTGGGCCACCCCCGGCAGGCTGTCCAGTTCCACCCAGACCAAGCTGAACACCTCACCGCTCTGATGGACCTGGGCCAAAGCTTCTTCAAAAGCCCCTCTGTTCAAAAGCCCGGTCAGGGGGTCGGCTTGCAACGAAGCACCGCGGGCCCGCAAAAGGGCCTCGTTGCGGACTTGAAGCAGCTCAAGAGCCTTCCCTAAGTCCGACCGCAGGGCCTCTAGGTGGGGAATGGGCTGCTCGAGCTCCTCCCTCATACGCTTTAGAAGCTCCATCAGCCTAAGGTCCTCGTCCCGCAAGGTTTCCACCGCCATAGCTAAAGCATAGAAGACCCGCTCACCAGGGGCTGTGCTGTATGAACATAACCTAAAAAGCGGGAAAGCCCCACCGAGGGCCGAGGGGGCTCCACCATCCAGCGGATTGACAAAGCCGAACGTGGCCTTTCTGCCAATGTGAGCCTAACCTCCTTCAAAAAGGCTTTTTTGGGGGTAACTTGAAAAAGAGATGAGTTCGCTTACCGAGGCCTTGGTGCTGGAGGCCCTCAAAACCGTTCAAGACCCCGAGCTGCACAAAGACCTGGTTTCGCTGGGCATGGTGGAGCAGGTGAGCGTGCAAGGCAACCGGGTGGCGATTCGCATCAACCTAACCACCCCCGCCTGCCCCCTCAAAGAACGCATCGCCGAGGATGTGCGCTCCGCCCTAAAGCCCCTTGGGGCCACCGAAATTGAGGTGCACTTCGGCGCCCAGGTCCGCGGGCCGCAAAACCCACCCCTACCCGGCATCAAGCACATCGTGGCGGTGGCCTCGGGTAAAGGCGGGGTGGGCAAGAGCACGGTGGCGGCCAACCTGGCGGTGGCCCTGGCCCAGGAAGGCGCCCGGGTGGGCCTCCTTGACGCCGACATTTACGGCCCCAGCCAGGCCCAGATGTTCGGCCTCCAGGGCGAGAAGTTAAGAGTAGACGAGCAGAAGCGGATGGTGCCCCTCGAGCGCCACGGCGTGAAGCTCGTCAGCATGGCCAACATCGTCCCCCCAGGGCAGGCCATGGTCTGGCGGGGGCCCATCCTGCACGGGGCCATTCGTCAGTTCTTGCAAGAGGTGGCTTGGGGGGAGCTGGACTACCTGGTGGTGGACCTACCCCCCGGCACCGGGGATGTGCAGCTCTCCTTGTCCCAGCTTACCCGGCTTTCGGGGGGGGTCATCGTCACCACCCCCCAGGAGGTGGCCTGCATAGACGCCGAACGGGCCTTGGACATGTTCCGGCGAACACAAGTAGAGGTACTTGGGATCGTGGAGAACATGTCCTTTTTCGAGCAAAACGGCCAGAGAACCTACATCTTCGGGCAGGGCGGGGGCCGCCGGATGGCCGAGCGGCACAAGACCGCCTTCCTAGGGGAGATACCGCTGGCCCCCTCGGTACGGGAGGCAGGGGACGGAGGGATTCCGGTGGTGGCGGGCCAGCCCAGCTCCGCCGAGGCCGAGGCCTTCCGCCAGGTCGCCCGCAACCTGGCTGGGCGCCTCTCGGTGCAGACCCAGATGCTTCTGCCCATGGCCTAAGGAACGTATGGCCTTTGGTCTTGGTGAAACCAAGCTGCGCATCCTCGAGACCCTTAGGACCCGCTCGAGCTGCGCGGGTTCGCTGGCCGAGTCCCTGGGCATCTCCCGAGTAGCGGTGCACCGGCACCTAGAGGACCTGGAGCGCGAAGGGCTGGTGCGGGCGCGAATTGAAAAACCCGAGGGCCGGGGCCGCCCCAAACAAGTCTACGAGGCGGTGGACGAACAGGCCCCCTACGCCCGTATGTGCGCCGATGTGCTCACCCACATAAAGGAACTCTTCGGGGCTGGGGTGGTGCTGGAGGTGTTGTCCCAGCGCAACGAAAAGCTCCTCCAGGAGCTGGCCCCACACCTAGAGGGGCTGAGCTTGGAGCAGAAAATCTACCGCCTGGCTGAGTTTCTCACCGAGCGCGGCTACCAAGCGCACTTCTACCACGAAAACGGAGCTTGGTACCTAGAGCAGGGCCGCTGCCCCAAGCTGGCCCTCTCTTTAGAGCACGCCGAACTCTGCGAGGCGGAGCTTTTGATGTACCAAAAGCTGCTGGGTGCCCCTATCCTCCGTGAGGAGCGCATTGCCGCCGGGGGCAAATGCTGCCGGTACCGCATCGCTCCCCAGGAAGAGAAGCCTTAAAGACCCGCATCCTCCCCTCTGGAAAATCCGCTAAGCGAAGGCCGTTGTTTTTCCTCGAACATAATGATAAATCATTTTCATTTGATCAAGGCCGGCTCTGCTATCCTGAAAACATGGAACGCTCCACCCGGCAGCGGCAGGCCATCCGTGAGGTGATGGCAGAGCTAGACCGGCCCCTCTCCCCGGCAGAGGTCCTCGAGGCGGCCCGCCGCAAGGTGCCCAGCCTAGGCATCGCCACGGTCTACCGCACGCTCAAGGGGCTGGTGGAGGAGGGCAGCGCCGTGACGGTTGAACTTCCCGGGCAGGCCCCGCGCTACGAGCTATCTGGGAAGAAGCACCACCACCACTTCCACTGCACCCGCTGCGGCAAGGTGTTTGAGCTGGAAGGCTGTCCCGGCGACTTCTCCTTTATGCTCCCCAACGGCTTCCAAGCCGATCGGCATGAAATCGTGCTCTACGGGCGCTGCACGGAGTGCAGCCTCTAAAACCCCTCGAGCAGCGAGGCCAGCTCCGCCTCCCTTACCTCACCGACATGCCGCCGCATCAAGCGCCCCTGGGCGTTGTAAAAAAGCGTCACCGGTAGGCCCTGCAGGCGCAGGGGTTCGCTCAGGAGGGCCTGGGGGTCCAAAAGCAGGTTGGGAATCCGAATCCCCAGCTCGGCCTCAAAGGCCTCCACTGCCACCAGGCCATCGCTGACGTTGAGGAAGACGAAGTTAAGCTGCGGATGGGCTTGGGCAGCCCGCAACAGCAAAGGCATCTCCCGCCGGCACGGTGCGCACCAGGTGGCCCAGGCGTTGAGCACCACCGGCTTGCCCAAAAACGCCCGCAACTCAACCTTTTGCCCTTCGCGGTTCTGAACCCAAGCCGAAGGTAGGACTTCCTGGGGGGGGCTTCCCGGGCGCAGCAAGACCAGCGCAACCAAGAGCCCCACGAAAACCGCCCACCAAACCCGGCTCCGCATCGCCCTTCAGTCTAGGCTACCCCCAGGGAGGACACCAGGATACCGCTCACGGTATGGTAGGGACATGCGGGTACACCTGGTGGCGGTGCAAGCAACCCTGCGGCGGGAACCCTACACCCAGCCCGAGGCTTTCCAAAAATACGTCATGGAGCTTACCCAGCGGGCCACCCAAGGCCTCCCCGAGGGCGAGGCCCGGTTGGTGGCCTTCCCCGAGGCCTTCGGCCTGCCGCTGCTGTTCTGGCTGGAAACCCCCCTCGAGGTCCAGCAGGCCCCCACCACCCTTCAGGCCGTACTCAGGCTGCTGCGGGCCAACTGGTCCACCGCCCTGAGGCTCGGCGGGCTATGCCCAGCGGTTTTCTACCACCTGCGGGCACCACGGGTCTGGCCAATTTACCAACAGGCCTTCGCCGAAGCGGCCCGGGCCTTCCAGACCTACATCGTGGCGGGCAGCCTGTTCAGCCCCCTGATGGACTTTGAACCGGCTCGGGGGCTGCACCCCCAGGGCCCCCAAGCCTACAACCTCTCACTCTTCTTCTCCCCCAAAGGCCGCTTGCTGGGCAGAATCCCCAAGATGCGCCTCACCCCCCACGAACGAAGGGCCTTCCTGAGCCCAGGCCCTCCCGGGCGGCAGGTTCTGGAAACCAGCCTAGGCCGTATAGCTGTCCTCATCTGCCTGGACGCCTTCCACGAAGACCTGGTCGAGCAGGCCGACGCCGCCGGAGCCTGGCTGGTGGTGCAGCCCTCCGCCAATCCGGCCCGTTGGGAAGGCCCCTGGAGCGGTGACCCCAGCCAGTTAGAAGGAGAGATCTGGCTGCGCGAGGGCCTGGCGGGGAAGCTCCTAGACCGGGAGAACCTGCGCTACGGGCTCAACCCCATGCTCAACGGCGACCTCTACGAGCTTCACTTTGAGGGAAGAAGCGGAGTCTACCAGGCCGGTGGCCCACTGGCCCTGGCCGAACACCCCCTGGGCGAGGCCCTCGTGCGGGCCACGGTTGAGGTGGAGCTGGGGCGGAGCCACTAGCCCACGAAGGCCTCAAAGGGGGCTAGGGCCCCCTCCAGCCAGACCCTAAAGGCCTCCAAGCCCCGCCGGTACATCCGGGCCCGCCGCTCGGCTTTTTTCCCACCCTCCAAAGGGGGCACCAGGCCCCAGTTGGCGTTCATGGGCTGGAAGTTTTCGGGGTTGGCGTGGGCCAAGTAGCGCACCAGCCCCCCCAGCATGCTCTCCTCTGGGGGCACCGTGGGGGAAAGGCCCAAGGCCAGCCGGGCAGCGTTGAGTCCAGCTAGGAAGCCGGTGGCGGCAGACTCCAAATACCCCTCCACCCCCACCAGCACCCCGGCCACCAATAGGCGCGGATGCTGGCGGAACTGCAGGGTGGGCGCCACAAGGCGCGGGGCGCAGAGGTAGGTATTTCGGTGCATCACCCCATAGCGCACGATCTCGGCCTTTTCCAAACCCGGTATACTCTGCACCACCAGCTTTTGGTCCCCCCACTTGAGCCCGGTCTGGAAGCCCACCAGGCTCCACATCCGCCCCTGAGGGTCTTCCGCTCGAAGCTGGACCACCGCGTAGGGCTCCTTTCCGGTGCGGGGGTCGGGTAGGCCTACCGGCTTCATGGGGCCAAAACGGGGGGTATCGTAGCCCCGCCGGGCCAGCTCCTCTATGGGCATGCAGCCCTCAAAGAACTCCAGCCGCTCCCAGTCGTGGGGGGTGTGCCGGCGAGCCTGGGTGAGCACCTCATAGAAGCGGCGGTACTCCTCCTCGGTCAGCGGGCAGTTCAGGTAGTCGGCGCTCTGCCCATAGCGGCCTGCCCGGTAGACCACCTCGTGGTTGATGCTCTCCCCCAAGACCACCGGGGCTGCGGCGTCGTAGAAGCTCAGGAAGTGCGGCCCCAATAGCTCCTGTAGGCGCTGGGCCAGGGCCTCTGCGGTGAGGGGGCCGGTGGCCAGGACCACCACCCCCTCCTCGGGCAGGGCAACCACCTCCTGGCGCAATACCTTTACCTTGGGGTGCCGCTCCAGGGCCTGGGTGATCTCGGAGGAAAACTCCTCCCGTTCTACTGCCAGCGCCCCACCCGCGGGCACCCGGTGCCGGTCTGCGGCCCACAAGACGAGGGAACCCGCCGAGCGCATCTCAGCCTGCAAAAGCCCCTTGGCGTTGGTCTCCCCTTCCCCGCCCAGGCTGTTGGAGCAGACCAGCTCGGCAAACTCCCCGGTGCGGTGGGCCGGCGTCATGCGCGAAGGCCGCATCTCGTAAAGCCGCACCTCCAGGCCCAACCGGGCCAGGGTATAAGCCGCCTCAGACCCGGCCAGGCCCGCCCCGATAACGTGCACCGTCTTCATCCCACCCAGTGTAATTCAGGCTTCAACCAAAGCCTATACCCCTATGGCAAAATCAGCGTACCGTCAAGCTGCCTTTCTCTGTGCCTTTGCGGCGCGCTGTGGGTCTTTGGGGAGGTCGCATGTTCAGGGAGGAGCTCGAGCTCAACATCCAAGCCCCAAGAGAAGCGGTCTGGGCGGCTTTCCAAGACTTTTCAAGCTGGCCTTCCTGGGCCAAGGCCATCCGCAAGGTAGAGCGGCTGGAAAAGGGTTGGCGCTTCGTGGCCCACGGTCAGCCCCCAGTGGACCTGGTCTGGGCAGCTGAGGCCACCGTGCGGCAGCCTCCGGAGTACCTGGCCTTCGCCAGCATCCCCGGGGAGGCCCACAACCTCGAGCTACACGGCCACATCCGGCTTAGCGAGCGGCCCGATGGCTCAACCCACATGGAGGTTCTGGTAGAGGGCAAACCCCATTACCACAGCCGAGTTCTGGACAAGATCGCCGACCTGTACGCGATGGTCTTTGGAGAGCCCAACAAGCTCCTAAAGGTCACCTTTGAGCAGTTCAAGGCCCACCTGGAGGAAGCCCACCGTCGGCGGCCCTCCTTAGTGCGGGAGTAGCTCAGGAGGCCTGGCGCAACCGAGCGTCCTCCAGGGCCGCCAAGGGCCTGTCCAGGTGTGGCAGGTCAAAGATCAGCTCCCTCACACCCGAACCAGGAAGCTCAAACATCAGGTCCACCATGGCCCTCTCAATGATGGATCGCAACCCCCGGGCCCCGGTTCCACGCTTTAGGGCCCGCCGGGCAATCTCCCGCAGGGCCGCCGGGGTAAAGTGCAGCTCCACCCCTTCCATGCGCAAAAGCTCCTGATACTGGCGCACCAGGGCATTTTTAGGCTCGGTCAGGATACGCACCAGGGCCTCCTCGTCTAGAGGCTCGAGCTGCACGATTACCGGCATCCGGCCCACGAACTCTGGGATAAGCCCAAAGCGCACCAGGTCTTCAGGGATAACCTCAGGCTTCTCCTCGGTCTTTTTGGGGCGGGTAAACCCAATGGGGTGCTGGTCCACCCGCGAGAGCACGATGCGCTCCAGGCCCTCAAAAGCCCCCCCTAGGATGAAGAGGATGTTCCGGGTGTTGACCTGGATGAACTCCTGGTGGGGGTGCTTGCGCCCCCCCTGGGGGGGCACGTTGGCGATGGTGCCCTCCACGATCTTCAGAAGGGCCTGCTGCACCCCTTCCCCGGAAACATCCCGGGTGAGACTGGGGTTCTCCGACTTGCGGGCTATCTTGTCAATCTCGTCAATGTAGATGATCCCCTTCTCCGCAGCCTGCACATCAAAGTCAGCGGCCTGCAACAGGCGCAGAATGACGTTTTCCACGTCTTCCCCCACATAGCCGGCCTCTGTCAGGGTGGTTGCGTCGGCAATGGCGAAGGGCACATCCAGCATCCGGGCCAGGGTCTCGGCCAGTAGGGTCTTCCCGGTGCCGGTAGGGCCTATGAGGAGCACGTTGGACTTCTGCACCTCTGCCTCGGGGTGCAAAAGGCGCTTGTAGTGGTTGTAGACCGCGACCGAAAGGGTCCTCTTAGCCAGCTCCTGGCCCACCACATACTGGTCTAGGAAAGCTTTTATCTCGGCCGGCTTGGGCAGGTGGCGGGGGCCTTTGTAGGTGGATTTGGACTCAGCCTTGAGCAAGGAGTGGGCCCGCTCCACGCACTCGTCGCAGATGTAGGCCTCCCCCATTGGGGACTCCACCAGATGGGCCACCTCAGGGTACCTGCGGCCACAAAAGCTGCAAACGGGCTTACTGCGCTTCACGGCTCACCACCTGGTCTACGATACCGTACTGGGCCGCCTCCTCGGCGGAAAGGTAGTAATCGCGTTCGGTATCCCGCTCCACCTTCTCCAAGGGCTGGTGGGTATGGCGGGCCAGAATCTCGTTGAGCACCTTGCGGGTCTTCAGGATTTGCTCGGCCTGGATGGCGATGTCGGTGGCCTGGCCACCCAGCCCGCGGGCCCAGGGTTGGTGGATCATGACCCGCGAGTGCGGCAAGGCGTAGCGTTTTCCCGGGGCCCCCGCAGCCAGCAAAACCGCCCCCATGGAGGCCGCCAGCCCCACACAAATGGTGGATACCGGTGGAACCACAAACTGCATGGTGTCGTAAATGGCCAGCCCAGCGTCCACATCCCCCCCCGGGCAGTTGATGTACATGCGAATCTCCTGGTTGGGGTTTTGCGCTGCTAGGAAGAGAATCTGGGCCACCACAGTGTTGGCCACCTGGGCATCAATGGGGCTTCCCAGAAAGATGATGCGGTCCTTTAGAAGGCGGCTGTAGATGTCGTACACCCGCTCACCGCGGGCGGTCTGCTCTATGACGTAGGGGACCACCATACCGGCCTTATTCTATGCCCCCGCCCGGCTTCAAGGGAGGGTTGGCGCACATACTCCAGGCTTTGGAGTGACCCAACTTGCCAGCCCGTTACTCGGGGTCATACTCCAGCAAGCGGCCTACTTTCAGGACCCAAGCGGGGCTCTAAAGCCCCTCGCCTTTGCCCTGGTGCCCAAAACCGACCCCTGCGCCGAGGCCAGCCTGGCCGTGGAAATGTCCAGCCACATCGCCGCGGAACCCGCCCAAAGCCACACACCCCCCACCCCCCTCGGAGGAGGCCGCCCGCAAGCGATATACTCGGGCTACCTCGCCATGGCTGGCTACATTCTCCAACGCCTTCTCGCAGCTATTCCCACCTTGCTCGGGGTAGCCCTCATCACCTTCCTGCTCATGCGGGCCGTGCCGGGGGATGTGGTCACGAGCCTGGTGGGCCTCGAGGCCAACGTTTCCCCTGAGCGCATGGCCGAGCTGCGGCGCCTGTTCGGGCTCGACCTGCCCCTGCACGTGCAGTTCGGGCAGTGGCTGGGGGCTGTCTTGCAGGGCGATTTTGGCAGCAGCCTGCGCACCGGGCGCGAGGTGGCCCAAGACCTGGCTCTGCGCTTTCCGGTCACGCTGCAGCTCACCCTTATGGGCCTCTTCACCGCTCTCCTGATTGCGGTACCGCTGGGGGTGCTGGCAGCCCTCCGGCGGGGGGGCTTTGTGGACTACCTCGCCTCGTTCTTGGCCATCCTGGGTCTATCGGTGCCAGGATTCTTCCTGGCCTTGCTGCTCATCCTACTCTTCGCCCTGGGGCTGGGCTGGCTGCCCCCGGCAGGTTTCGTACCCCTGGCCGAAAACCCCGCTCAAAACCTCCGGCATATGGTTCTGCCGGCCCTCTCGCTGGGCCTGATTCTGGCCGGAGCCGTCACCCGCATTCTGCGCAGCTCGATGCTCGAGGTGCTCTCGCGCGATTACATCCGCACTGCCCGGGCCAAGGGGCTCTCGGAGCGGGTGGTGATCTTCCGCCACGCCCTGCGCAACGCTCTGATTCCGGTGGTCACCGTCATCGGCATCCAGTTCGGCTCACTGCTGGGTGGGGCAGTCATCATTGAGCAGGTCTTCAGCCTACCGGGGGTGGGGCGCTTTGCCCTCGAGGGCATCAACCTGCGCGACTACCCGGTGGTGCAAGGCACGGTGCTTTTCGTGGCAGCAGCAGCGGTGCTGGTCAATCTCCTTGTGGACCTCCTCTACTCGCTCATAGACCCCAGGATTCGCTACGAGTAACCCCCTAGTGAGGACACCTGCTGCCATGAGCCCTTCTGCACCTACCCTTTGGCCCCCTCTTCTCAAAGCCCTTCTGCGCAACCGCTCGGCCCTCATCGGTGGCCTCATCACCTTGATTGTGGTCTTAGGGGCGCTGCTGGCCCCCCTGATCGCCCCCTGGGACCCCCTCCGGTTTGGGGGGTCAAACCGGCTCTCAGGCCCCTCCCCAGAGCACTGGCTGGGCACCGATCAGTACGGGCGCGACTTGTTCTCGAGGGTGCTCTACGGGGCCCGCTTCTCGCTCTCGGTAGCAGCAGTCTCGGTACTGGCCGGGCTTCTGGTCGGTGGAACCCTGGGCCTCTTGGCCGGGTATTTTCGGGGCTGGCTTGACCTCACCATCTCCCGCCTGGCCGACATCCTTATCGCCTACCCCGCCATCCTCCTGGCCATCGCCTTTCTGGCCTTCCTGGGGGGTGGCTTCACCAACCTGGTCTTGGCCATCTCGGTGGTGTTTGTGGGGCCCTTTATCCGGGTGGCCCGGGCCGCGGCCCTCATGGTGCGGGAGGAGCCCTACGTGGAGGCCGCCCAGGCCATGGGGGCCAGCCACACCCGCATCATCCTCCGCACCATCCTCCCCAATGCGGCAGCCCCTCTGATTGTGGAGGCCACCCTACGCTTCGCCTATGCTGTGCTGGCTGAGGCCGCTCTCTCCTTCCTAGGGCTTGGCGTCCAACCGCCCTTCCCGGCCTTGGGCTCCATGGTCTCGGAAGGCCGGGCTTTTCTCTCCCTCTCGCCCTGGGGCTCGCTGGTACCGGGGTGCGCCATCGTGCTGATGGTGCTGGGTTTTAACCTCCTAGGCGACGGACTACGGGACGCGTTGGACCCCAGGCTGCGCAGGCTGTAACGCCTTATAATCATTGCAAAGGAGGAAAAATGAAAAGGCTTTTGGTCCTGCTGGCTCTGGTCCTGGCCGCGCCTGCCCTGGCGCAGAAGTACGGCGGTGTGCTAAGGGCCGGTATGCAGACCGACCCGGTGGGCCTTGACCCCCACACCACCAACGCCACCGCCAGCCGCAACGTGCTGGAAAACATCTACGACACCCTGGTCATGCTCGACAGCAAAGGCCGCATCGTACCTGGGCTGGCCCAGTCCTGGTCGGTCTCGCCCGACGGCCTGACCTGGACCTTCCGCCTGCGGCCCGGCGTCACCTTCCACAACGGCGACCCCCTCAAGGCCTCGGACGTGGCTTTCTCCATCAACCGCATCAAAGACCCCGCCACCAAAAGCCCCCGGGCCAACGACTTCGCCCTGGTGCGCTCGGTCACCGCGCCCAACGACAGCACCGTGGTCATCCAGCTCTCCCAACCTTTCTCACCCCTCTTAGCCAAGCTGGCCTTCAGCACCAACGTGGTGGTCTCGGAGAAGGTGGCCAGGGAAAACAACAACGACCTCAATAAGGCCATCGTTGGCACTGGCCCCTTCCGCTTTGTGGAGTACATCCCCCAGACCCGGCTGGTGGTGCGCAAGTGGGATAAATACTGGCAAAAGGACAACCAAGGCCGTCCGCTGCCCTACCTAGACGGAATCACCTACACCTTCTACCCCGATCCCGCAGCCCGCTCCACCGCGCTAAGGGCTGGGGCGGTGGACTGGATAGAATACGTGACCGCCGCCGACGTGCGCCCGCTCAAGGCCGAGCGCAACCTGGTGGTGGTGGGAGGCCCCTCGGCCAACTTCCGGGCCCTCTATTTCAACACCACCCGCGAGCCCTACAACAACCCCAAGGTGCGCCAGGCCATCGCCTACGCCATTGACAAAAAATCCATCGTAGACCTGGCCCTCTTCGGCACCGGGGGTATTGTGGCCCGGGGCACCACCATCCCCTCGGGGGTCTACGCCTACACCCAAAGCCCCTACAACACCCGCGATGTGACCAAGGCCAAGCAGCTCCTGGCGGAAGCGGGCTTCCCCAACGGCTTCACCATGAACCTCTACGTCACCTCCACCTACGACTTCCTGCGCACCCCCGCCGACGTAATTCGCGACAACCTGGCCGAGGTAGGCATCCGGGTGAACATCCAGGCTGAGGACTGGAACGTCTACCTGCCCAAAGCCCTGCGCAGCGAGTTTGATGTGACCCTCTTAGGCACCTCGGGCCAGACCGACCCCGACGACTACCTCTTCAACACCTTCCACCCCTCCTCGGCCCTGAACCTCTCCAAGTACAAAAACGACCGCGTGACCCAGCTTCTGGAGCAAGGACGGCGGATCTCGAGCCAAGCGGAACGCCAGCGTATCTACATGCAGGTGCAGGAGATCGTACTCCAGGACTGCCCCATGGTCTTCCTATTCCACTCGGCCCAGTACGAGGCCATGCACCGCCGGGTGCAGGGCTTCTTGCACTTCCCCAACACCAGCTACCTGGCCTTCCGCTACACCTGGTTGCAGTAGCCCGACGAAGTGGAAAATTCCAGGGGGCCTACCGGCCCCCTGGGTTGCTCACACGTCCAGCTGGGCAAACCGAGCATTCTCCTCTATGAACTCGCGCCGGGGCTGCACATCGGTGCCCATCAGCTCGTCAAAAATTTGGGCGGCATAGGCAGCATCCCGCATATCCACCTTCTTGAGCACCCGCCGGGCGGGGTCCATGGTGGTCTCCCAGAGCTGCTCGGCGTTCATCTCACCCAAGCCCTTGAAGCGCTGTATTTCGTAGGGCTTGTCCCCGATCTCAGCCAGCGCCTTCCGCAGGGCTTCGTCGTCGTAAAGGTAGCGCACCTCCTTGCCCTTGCCCACCCTTAGGGCGTAAAGCGGCGGCTGGGCGATGTAGAGGTGGCCGTGCTCAATGATGGGGCGCATGTAGCGGTAGAAGAAGGTCAGGAGCAGGGTGCGGATGTGGGAGCCGTCCACGTCGGCGTCGGTCATGATGATAATCTTGTGGTAGCGGAGGTCCTCCAGGTTGAAGTGGGCCTCCTCGCCATCTTTGCCCCCAATCCCCGCGCCAATCGCGGCCACCATGGCTCGCAGCTCAGCGTTCTTCAGAGCTTTGTTCAAGCCGGCTTTTTCCACGTTTAGAATCTTTCCGCGCAGGGGCAGGATGGCCTGGAAGCGGCGGTCGCGCCCGCTCTTGGCGCTACCCCCCGCCGAGTCTCCCTCCACGATGAAAAGCTCACTCTCGGCAGGGTCCTCAGACTGGCAATCGGCCAGCTTACCCGGAAGGTCGTCGGACTCCAGCGGGTTGGCCCGACGCACCAGCTCGCGGGCCTTCCGGGCCGCCTCCCGGGCCTGGGCAGCCCGCTGGGCTTTCTCGTAGATGAGCCGGGCGATGCGGGGGTTCTCCTCCAAGAACTCGGAGAACTTTTCGTAGACCACCCGGCTCACCGCGGTCCCCGCCTCAGGGTTCAGGAGCTTGCCCTTGGTCTGGCCCTCAAACTGGGGCTGGGGAATTTTGACTGAAACCACACAGGAGAGCCCCTCGAGCAGGTCCTCCCCACTGGGCTCAATGTCCTTTTCCCTAAGCAAGCCGGCCCTCCGAGCGTAGGCATTGAGGGCCCGGGTGTAGGCATTGCGAAAGCCCGAAACATGGGTGCCTCCATCCACGGTGGGAATCATGTTGGCAAAGCTGGAGAGGATGGGGGTGTAGCCCTTGGTGTGCACCAAGCCCACCTCCACGCTCACCGCGTCCACCTGGCCCTGCAACAAAACCGGTTTGTCGTAAAGCAGCTCCTCCCCACCGGCCTGATACCGAGCGAACGAGCCCACCCCTCCCTTATCAAAAAAGACCTCCTCCTTTTGGTGAAGCTCATCCTTGAAGACCAGCCTAAGCCCAGCTACCAGGAAGGAGACCTCCCTCAAGCGCACCCGCAGGCGGCTGGCCTCAAACCGCTGGTCCGGACCGAATATCTGTGGGTCAGGCCGGAAGGTTACCCGGGTGCCCCGCTTGCCCTTGGGGGCCGGCCCCACCACCCGCAGGGGCTGGGTCACCTCACCCCGGCTGAACTCAATGCGGTAGTGCTGCCCTCCGCGAAAGACCTCTACCACGGTAAACTCGGACAGCGCGTTGACCACGCTGGCCCCCACTCCGTGCAGCCCCCCGGAGACCTTGTAGGCCCCCTCCTCAAACTTGCCCCCGGCGTGCAGCACAGTGTAAATCACCTCTACAGCCGGTTTTTGCTCTTCGGGCATGAGGTCCACCGGAATCCCCCGCCCGTTGTCCTCCACCGTGAGGGAGCCGTCGGGGTGTAGGGTGGTGATGATCTCGGTGGCAAAGCCCGCTAAGGCCTCGTCCACCGCGTTGTCCAGGATTTCTTTGAAGAGGTGGTGGTAGCCATCGGCCTGTGTACCCCCGATGTACATGGCCGGGCGGTGGCGCACCCCTTCCAGACCCTTTAGAACTTTAATTGCGGAGGCGTCGTAGTTGGCAGCAATATCAGCGCTCACCTGAACAGTATAGCATATTTCGCTATTTACATAAGAAAGCGGTGCATGTCCAGGGCTATACGTTGGGCTGCCCCCGGCTCGCCCATAGCGGCTCTTCCATCCAATCGGGCCTGGGCCTGCAATTCGGGGGAAAGCAAAAACCGCCGCACCCCCTGGGCGATGGCGGGGGGGCTAGCCTCCACCAGGAGCAAAGCCGCTCCTAGCATGCGTTTTTGCCCTTCGGCGAAGGCCCGGGTGTACTGAGGCCCCGAGGTGGGAAAGCCCACCAAGGGTACCCCATAGCCAGCCGCTTGCTCCGCTGCGGTGCCGCTGGTGGAGAGGGCCACCTTTGCGCCGAGCAGAACCGATTTCAAAAGCCCCCGGGTCAGGTAGGCGGTGGTTCCGTCAGGGTGGCAAAGCCGATGGGTTATCCCCTCCTCCCGCCCGGTGGCCTCAAGGCGCCAGCCCGAAAGGGAAAGCGGCTCAAGCGGCAGCCCCGCCCAGGCAACGACGGGTTTGAGCCCCAGGTCTCCCAGAAGGCGGGCTGCCTCCAGCATCTTGGGCAGGCTTTCGTAGGCGTCCTGGCGAGAACCCGGAAGGAGCAGTAGATAGGGAGGAGAGGGCTCGAGGCTCCCCTCCCCCAGCGCGTCCAACATAGGGTTGCCCAGCCACACCGCCTGGCCTACCCCACGGGCCCTGAGCCAGGCCTCCCCCTCTGGCTCGCGGGGATACACCCGCACCGCCCGCTTCATCAGGAGCCGCTCGGTAACGCTATAGGGTCGGCCCCAAGCCCGCAAGGAAGAGCGGCACTGCACCAGGAATAGAGGGGAATTCCCCAAAAGCCCCCCCACGAGCAGGGCGTAGACGTCCCCCACCACCAAGGTGGCCAAGGCCCGACAGGCCACCCACCGCACCGCCCGGTAGTGGTCCAGGCTCATGGAGAGCCATCCAGCCTTCAAATCGGCCCAGATGGCCTTTGGGCTTTGCAGGGCAAATCCCCCTGAGGGCATCTCCCTCCTAGGCCCCCAAACAGCAAAACCAGCCTCCTGGTAGGCCAGGCCCCGGCCCACCAGGGGCACCGCCTCAACCCCGTAACCCAAGGCCGCCAGGGCCTTTCCCAAGGCCACCCCGATGATGTCCTCACCGTGCCCGTTGGAGACGACCAGTATGGGTCTCATGCGTTGGTAAAGCGCACCAGCCGCTCCAAAAGCACCAGCCCCGCTCCCTCGTCCAGCAAACCCTGGGCCAGCCTCACCCCCTCGGCCAGGCTGTCCACCTTGCCGGCCAAGTAAAAGGCCGCCCCGGCGTTGAGGGCCACCGCATCCCGCTTAGGGCCCCGCTCCTTTCCCCCTAGGATGGCTCGAGCGGTCTCGGCGTTCTCCTGGGGCGTACCTCCCCGGATGGCCTCGTAAGGGGCGCCAGCCAGGCCCACCTCCTCAGGGCGCAGGGTATAGGTGCGCACCTCCCCATCGCGAAGCTCGGCCACCTGGTTCACCCCCAGCACCAGCTCGTCCACCCCCTCCCCATGGACCACCATGGCCCGCTCGGAGCCCAGCCGGCCCAGCACCTGGGCAAAGGTAAGGAGCAAGGAGGGGCTGTGCACCCCCACCAGGTTCAAAGTGGCAAAGGCAGGGTTGGTCAGCGGCCCCAGGAGGTTGAAGACCGTGCGCACCCCCAGCTCAGCCCGCACCGGCGCCACGTAGCGCATGGCGGGGTGGTGGTTTCGGGCGAAAAGGAAGCCCAGCCCTAGGGTCTCAATGGACTCGGCCACCCTTTGGGGCGGCAAGTCTATCCTCACCCCTAAGGCCTCGAGCAGATCAAAGGAGCCCGAACGCGAGGAAGCCGCCCGGTTGCCGTGCTTGGCCACCGGAACCCCTCCCGCCGCCACCACGAAGCAGGTGGTGGTAGAGATGTTAAAAGCGTCCGGGGCTACCCCTCCGGTGCCCACAATGTCCATAACCGGCCGGCGCTGGGTCTCTACCCGCACCGCTGCCTCGCGCATGCCGGCAGCAAACCCCGCTATCTCCTCCGGGGTTTCTCCCCGGGTCCGCAGGGCCATAAGCACCCCGGCGGTCTGCACAGGGGTAAGGTCGCCGGCCATAATCCGCCGCATCAGGGCCTGCGCCTCAGCCTGGGACAACGGCTCAGCCAGAAGGGCTTTCTTCAGTTCGTCCACGCTACCTCCATTGGACCTCCACCCGGCCCGAACCTCAGTCTAAAAGCGGCAAGGGCAGCCGCCAGCCTCGCTTCAAACCCCTAAAAAGCGCCCCCGCCTTGTCAAATCGGCCACGCAGGCCGTACTCCACCAGCCAGAAGAGGCAATAGCCCGCCACAGCCAACAGGGGCCAAGGCGCATGCTTGCGAAAAAGCCGGACGTTGTAGGCGGCGAAGTTTTCATCGGCAGCCAGGCTGCTGCTCCAGGAGGTGCCCCCCTTGTGCAGCACCCGGGCCCCCGGGGCCACCCCCAGCCGAAAACCGGCCTTCCTAAGCCGCAGACCATAGTCGCAGTCCTCCCCATACATGAAGAAGCCCTCGTCCAGAAGCCCCACCCGCTCCAGGGCCTTCCGCCTGATGAGCAGGCTGGCCCCGCTTATGTAGGAAAGGCGGGGCATCTGGGCGGGGTGGCTGAGGAGGCGGATGAGCCCCCACTTAAGCACCACCTCTCCCCCACCCCAGGCCTGCACCCGCTCAGGGCGATCCATATCGCACACCACCGCACCCACCGCCCCAAGGCCTGGGTCGGCCTCGGCCAGCCGCACCATGGCCGACAGGGCCCCCGGGTCAGGCTGGGCATCGGGGTTCAGGAGCCAGACGTAGTCGGCCCCCTCGGCCAAGGCCTGCCGGATACCCAGGTTGTTGCCCCCCGCAAAGCCCAGGTTGCGCTCTAGCTCGACCAGCCTCACCTCAGGAAAAGCAGCCCGAATCCGGGCCACCGAGTCGTTGTCCGAGGCGTTGTCCAAGAGCAACAGGCGCCAGCGCGGGTAGTCCAGCCTCTCCAGCGCCCGAAGGCAAGCCAGGGTATCCCACCAGGCGCGGTAGTTGAGGACGAGCACGTAGACCAGTGGACAGCTCATGAACCCTCCAGCAGCCCCCGGGTGTAGGCGGCCTCGAGCAGAAACCGATAGCCCCTAAAAGCCCCCGGGCCCTCCTCCCAACGCCGATCTTGCAGGAGCTGCTCCGCCTTGGCCCAAGGATAGGCCAAGCGCTTGTAAAGCCGCGAGGTAGGATGCACCCCTGTCCAAAGCGCCACCAGAGGATGGGGATGCAGGCGGTAGAACTCCCAGGCCATCCGCCCCATGCTGCGCTGCTTGGCCAGGGCCACCTCGAGGCTTGGCCGATCCTCGTGGGCCGCCCGGGCCCCAAGGGCCAACCGGGGCCGAACCCCCTTTCTCCAAAGCCGCCAACCCAACTCATGCTCCTCCCAACCATAGCCAGCGAAAGGCGCAAACGTCTCCGCTAGAACCCGGGACAAGGACCGGCTCGCGAACCAGAAGCCTCCCCAGCCCAGCACCGCCCCATCGACCCTCCCACGAACCCCGGCCTCGGTCTTCGCCCGCCAGAAACAGGCGAAGGCCTCCTGGGCAAAGCCCTCGGGCACATAGGTCCGGCTCACGGCCGCGGCGTGGGGGTAGCGCCGGTGCAGCCCCAGGTGGGCCTGTAGGAAACCCGGCTCGGGCACCATGTCGTCGTCGTTGAAGAGCACGTAGCGGCCCCGGGCTCGAGCCAGCCCGGCGTTGCGGGCAGCGGCCAGGCCCCCTCTGGGCTGGCAGACCACCTCGAGCCGGGGGTCGCGCAGGGCACCTAGCCGCTTCGAAGTTCCGTCCTCCGAGCCGTCGTCCACCACAATCACCTCAAAGTCCACCCCGGTCTGGGCCAGAAAAGCGCCCACGGTGCGGACCACCTGTTCGGCCCGGTTGCGGGTGGGAATCACGACGCTGAGCTCTGGTTCCATGCGTCGGAAGCCCCCCAGGCGTAGGCCAGCTCATAGTCCCCGCGGGCCCCCAGGAGGCCCTTGAAGGAGGGGAGCAGGGCCAGCTTAATGGCCAGAAGGACCGGATGCACCCCCAAGGCCCAGGCAATGCGGGGATCGCCGTGCTTCCTCCAGACCCGCACGTGGGCTGCACCCGCCTGCCGGGCCTTCTCCAGGGCCCTTCCGCGGTAGTCAAAGGCCTCGTGCACCGCCACCGCGTCCCCCAAAAAGACCAGCCGAGCCCCGGCCCTCATCAACCGATAGCCCAGGTCGGGGTCCTCACCGCCATAGCCGCTAAAGGCCGGGTCGTACCCCCCCACCTCCTCAAAAAGGGCTTTGGGCAAGGAAGTGTTGTTGCCGGTAACATTCCACCAAAAGGCCCGGGGGCCCCTAAGCTCGGCGGCCCCTGTGCCCCTTAGCTCCGGCGGCAGCTCTAGCCGCCCCACCGCCACCACCCGGGGCTGGGCATGGGCCTTTTGGTGAGCCTCGATCCAGCCGGGCTGGGGCATCACGTCGTCGTCGGAAAAGAGCAGGATGTCGCCCGTGGCCGCCTGGGCCCCGCGGTTGCGGGCCCCTGCCGCCCCCAGGCCCGGGGCAAGCTCGAGGAAGCGGAAGGGGAAAGGGGGCCGGTACTGGCTTAAAAACTCCAGCGTCCCATCGGTGCAGCCGTCGGCCACCACCACCACCTCAAATTCCCCCCGCTGGACCTCCAGAAGGCGCAGCTTCTTCTCCAAAAGCGCGCGGCGGTTGTGGGTAGGAACGATCACCGAGAGCATTCTCCCTCCTCACCGGCCCCGGCAGGCCACGGGCAGCCCGGGGTCCATTATCCAGGGTTCAACCACACAGCGCCAAGAAGTTGGCCAGCATCTCTTTTCCCCCTTCGGTCAACACCGACTCGGGGTGGAACTGCACCCCGTGGGTGGGGTAGCAGCGGTGGCGCAGCCCCATCACCGTGCGGCCCGTTTCCTCCTCTACCCAGGCGTTGACCAAAAGCTCCTCGGGCAGGTCCTCCACCACCAGCGAGTGGTAGCGGGTGGCCGCGAAAGGACTCCTCAGACCTGAGAAAACCCCGCTGCCGTCATGGGCGATAAGGCTGGTCTTGCCGTGCACGATGCGCTTGTGCCGGACTACCCGGGCCCCAAAGGCCTCCCCGATGCTCTGGTGGCCCAAACAAACCCCCAGGATGGGGTAGCGAGGGGCATACCGGCGTATCAGCGGCACCGAGAGCCCAGCCTCCTTAGGGGTACAAGGCCCTGGGGAGACCACGATGCCATCGGGGTTGAACGCCTCCACCTCCTCGAGCCGGAAGCGGTCGTTGCGCCAGACGGTCACGGCCGCCCCCAGCTCGCCCAGGTACTGCACCAGGTTGTAGGTAAAGGAGTCGTAGTTGTCCACCACCAAGATTCGCTTCATAGCCCCTCCTCCGCCAGCCGGACTGCCTTCAGCATGGCCTGGGCCTTGTTCAGGCACTCCAGGTACTCCGCCGTGGGGTTGGAGTCGTAGACCACCCCGGCGCCGGCCTGCACGTGCACCTGCTCCTGGGCCACCACCATCGTGCGCAAGGTCAGAGCCATGTCCATATGGCCGTCGTAGGCCAGATAGCCAAAAGCCCCCCCATAGGCACCGCGGCGGGAGGGCTCGAGCTCCTCTATGATCTCCATGGCCCGAATCTTGGGAGCCCCCGACACGGTGCCCATGGGCAGAACCGAGGCCAGCGCGTCCAACGGGGTCCGGTCCTCCCGAAGCTCCCCCTCCACCGTTGAGACAATGTGCATCACGTGCGAGTAGTACTCCACCACCATCAGCTCCTTGGGACGGACGCTGCCGTAGCGGCAAACCCGGCCCAGGTCGTTGCGGGAGAGGTCTACCAGCATCACGTGTTCGGCTCGCTCCTTCTCGTCGGCAAGAAGCTCCTCGGCCAAGGCCTTGTCCTCAGCGGCGTCCTGCCCCCGCCGGCGGGTCCCCGCGATGGGCCGGGTCACCACCCTGCGGCCATCGGAGCGCAGCAGGCTCTCGGGGCTGGAGGAGACCAGCGTCACCTCACCCAGGTCTAAAAAACCCATGTAGGGGCTGGGATTGACCGAGCGAAGGGCCCGGTAAATGGCGAAAGGGTGAACCCCTAAAGGCGCGGAGAAGCGCAGGCTGGGGACCACCTGGAAAATATCCCCCGCCCGGATGTAGTCCAAAGCCCGCTCCACCAAGGTCTCGTACTCGGCCTGGGAAAGATTCGGGGTGAACGCCATGCGCCGGCCGGCCCGTTCCCCCGGCACCCCCGGCAGGGGGCCCCGGAGGCGCTGCTCGGCCCAGGCGATGCGCTCTAAGGCCTCAGCTTTCTGCTCCTCCTGGGCCGGGGCCACGATGTGAAGCTGCTGCTTGAACTGGTCAAAAACCACCAGCACCTCCGGCTCAATGAAGAGGAGGTCAGGAACACCCAGAACATCCGGCTTCAAGGCAGGAAGGCGCTCGTAACAGCGAATCAGGTCGTAGGCCGCATACCCCACCGCGCCTCCCCAGAACAAGGGCAGGTCGGGGTCAAAAGCCACAGGCCGATGGACGGCTTCGTAGAGGGTGCGGAGGGGGTCGTGGGTAGGGATGGGCCTTCCGTTCAGGGTAAAAACCCCATCCTTGAGCCTCCAGACGTTCTTCGCTCCTACCCCCACGAAGCTCCAACGGGCCCAGGCCTTGCCCCCCTCCACCGACTCCAACAGGAAACTCGGGGTGGTCTTTTCGGAAAGCTTCAGGTAGGCCGTAACCGGGGTCTCGAGGTCGGCCAGCAGGGTCTTCTTGATCGGAAAGGTTCGCTTCATCCCGCTCCTCAAAATGAAAAACCCCTGGAGAGGCCCCAGGGGTACAAAGCGGCACCGCCCGGGGACTACCCAGGCCACCACCAACCCAAAGCGGCGCGCAGTCGCATCGGTTCCTTAGTTTGCCTCAAACCGACCCAGAATGCAACGCGCATCTTCTGGCGGGGTAGACTATTCCCCAGTGAGGCCGCTTTCGCTGCTCTTTCTTACCCTCTTCAACAGCATCCTAGGGCTGTCCATCCTGTTCCCCATCCTGGGCCCCCTGGCCCGCGAGCTGGGGCTCAGTGAGCTGCAGGTAGGACTTTTCTCCACCGGCTATGCCCTCATGCAGTTTCTCCTCTCCCCCTACTGGGGGCGAAAGAGCGAGACCGCAGGGCGCAAGCCCATACTCCTGGTAGGCATCCTAGGCTTTTCGGTCAGCTTCTTCCTGTTTGCCCTGTTTGCCTGGCTCGGCTATCAAAAAGCCCTTTCGGAACCAACCCTCTTCACCCTCCTGCTCCTCTCCCGGCTTCTTGGGGGGGCTTTTTCCTCCGCCACCTTGCCCACCGCACAGGCCTACCTGGCCGACATCACCCCCCGGGAGAACCGGGCCCAGAACTTTGCCGTCCTCGGGGCAGCCTTCGGCCTGGGGATTATCTTCGGTCCAGCCATTGGGGCCGGGCTGGCGCAGTTCGGCCTCCTCACCCCGGTGGTCTTCTCAGCGGGGTTGGCCCTGCTCAACGCCGCGTTTGTGGGGTGGGTCCTGCCTGAATCGCGCCGGTCGGAAGCCCACCTCGAGGCCACGCCAGGCCTATCCTGGCGCGACCCTCGGGTCCTTCCCCTCCTAGCCGCAGGCCTCAGCATAAACCTGGCCTCGGTGGCCATGGAGCAAACGGTGGCCTTCCTCTTCCAAGACCGGCTGGGGCTCAGCCCAGCCCAGACCGCCCAGGCGGTGGGTCTAGCCCTGGTGGTGTTCGGGGTGGTGGGGGTGCTCGTCCAGGGGGTCTGGGTGCGCATGGTTCGGTGGTCCCCTCGAGCCCTGATCCTGCTGGGGCTGCCCCTTTCGTTGCTGGGCTACTTGGGCCTGGTCTTCGCTCACAACTTCGCTGGTCTCACCGCTGCGCTGGTGCTGCTGGGCCTGGGCACCATGGCCAGCCCCGGGCTAAGCGCGGCCCAGTCACTAGCTGTTTCCGACCGGGAGCAAGGGGCCATAGCCGGCCTCTCCAGCGCAGCCCAGGCCCTGGGCAGGATGCTGGGCCCCACCCTGGGCACCGGTCTTTATGGGCTCTCCCCTGCCTACCCCTATGTCTTTTCAGCCCTCCTAATCTCCTTGGCAATGCTCTTCTTTCTGAGCCAGCCTAGGCTGGCCCGCTAACCCCCTCAAACCAGCGAAACCAACGGGCCTTAGCGGCAAACTCGGCCCGGCGGGGGAAGGCCTGGGCCTGACGGTAGGTTTCAAGGGCCTCCTGAGGCTCCCCGGCCCTGGCCCAGGCCAGGGCGATGGCCCTAAGGCAGCCCCACTGCCCCTCCTCATCCCCTAAAAAGCGGTACACCGCCAAAGCCCGGGAAAATAGGGGTATAGCCTGGTGGCTGTCGCCCTCGTACAAGCGGGCTATCCCCCATATAAATAGACTCTCCGCCCAGGCACGGTTGTTGCTCTGGCAGCGGGCCAGGTGCTCCGCTTGGCAAGCCAGCCCGCCGGCCTTGGGAGGATGCTCTTCCAAAACACGCCAGGCCTCCTCCAAAAGTTGCTTTAGGCGTTCACGCATCGTCGGGGCGTCCACCATAACCACCCGCCAGGCTAGCAGCCTGCTCGCAATTGCCTGGTCCATTCGTCACCTACCAGCTTCACGTAACGCTCATCCCAACCTCACAGGGCCCGCTGCGCTAGGCTAAGACCATGCTGGACTCCCTCAAAAGCCTCCTCCCCGGAAAGGTAAGCACAACACCGGCCGACCTGGAAGCCCACGGCAAAGACGAGAGCTACCCGCTCCAGCGTCCCCCGCTGGCGGTGGTCTACGCAGAAAACCTCACCGACGTTCAGGCCACCTTGGCCTGGGCCCGGGAAAACCGGGTTCCGGTCATCCCCTTTGGGGCTGGGACCAGCCTCGAGGGGCAGCTCATTCCCCAAGGGCCGGCCCTCTCCCTTGACCTATCGCGTATGAACCGCATCCTGCAGATTGCCCCCGAGGACTTCCTAGCGGTGGTGGAACCCGGCGTCACCCGCAAGGCCCTGAACGAGGCCCTGAAAGGCACCGGCCTCTTCTTTCCAGTAGACCCCGGGGCCGACGCCAGCCTGGGAGGAATGGCCGCCACCAACGCCTCTGGAACCACCACCGTGCGCTACGGGGGCATGCGGCCCAACGTGCTGGCCCTGCAGGTGGTCCTGGCCAGCGGGGAGGTGCTGGAGCTCGGGCGAGCGGTGCGCAAAACCAGCGCAGGCTACGACCTGAAGGACCTGTTCATCGGCTCCGAGGGCACCTTGGGCATCATCACCCGCCTGACCCTAAGGCTCCACCCCCTCCCCGAACACGTCCACACCCTGCGGGTCTTCTTCAAAAACCTGGAGGCCGCCGCCCAGGCCGCCTACAGCGTTATGGCCAGCGGCCTGCCGGTAGCGCGGCTCGAGCTGGTGGACGCGAGGGGCATTGCAGCCATCAACCGCTACTTGGAACGGAGCTACCCGGAAAGACCGGCCCTGTTTGTGGAGTTCCACTCCTCCAGCCGCGAGGCCCTGCAGGCCGAGTCCAGGCTGGCCCTCGAGCTCATGCAAGGGGCCGGGACCCTCAGCGTGGACGCGGCCCAAACCCAAGAGGAACGCACCGCCCAGTGGGAGGCCCGGCACCAGGCCTACTGGGCCCTGGTCAACCTCTACCCCGGCAAGGCTTACCTCTCCACCGACACCGCAGTTCCAATCTCCAAAATGCCCGCCCTGGTGGCCTACGCCAGCCGCCTGCTGGGGGAGATGAACCTGCAGGGCAGCATTCTAGGGCACGTGGGGGACGGCAATTTCCACACCCTAGTGGTCTTTGAGCCGGGCGAGGCGAAGGCCGAGGCCTTCTCTGAGCGGTTGGTGGAGCACACCCTGGCCCTAGGCGGCACCTGCACCGGGGAACACGGGGTGGGGCTGCGCAAGAAAAAATTCCTGCCTAAAGAGCACGGTCCAGCCCTCTCGTGGATGCGTCAGATTAAAGGACTTTTCGACCCAGAGGGGCTGCTCAACCCGGGCAAGATTTTTGACTGAGGATTCCCAAGGCCTAATTCCTAAGGCCAAGGCCGGGGGCGCAGTGGTTCTTGGAGAGCTTAAACTGGTTCTGAAAGCCGTCCGAGCGCTGGGACATCCAGATGCCCACGTCGCTGTGGCGGGACACCACCTGCCTGAGCCCTCCGCCCGCTCTACCGAAGGCATCGGTGTAGAACACCTCTGGACCACCCGGGTTGTACCAATAAACCGGGCCATGGTAGGCCTCCCGGTTGCAGCCGCGCAAACCCTGGAACCCCTCAAAGACCTCCTCGGTGTAGTGCAGCTCATTAACATTGAAGGGGTTCATGGTGGTAATGGGGTCAAAAACGGCGGTGGAGGCCACCACCTCCACCTTTTCGGCCAGGCGCAGCTTGAAGGTCCAAATTTCGTAGAGCGAACCAGGATTCTGGCCGTGGCAGCCGCTTCCCGGAAGGGTCATCACGGCACGGCCAATGTCGTTGCTGGGGTCCGTGTCGTTCAAGGTGGGGTCGCGCGCGCAGATGGAGCCTACCAGCCCGGTGTCGGCCATCCCCTGCACGCTTACCCGGTGCCCACTGGGGGCCACCAGGTCAAACATCAAAGAGTGGTGGCGCACGCTGTAGCGGCGCACCCCACCGGTACCCATGTGGGCCACGATGCGGGTGCTGGTCAGGGCGACGCGGTCCTCATCGTTGCGAACCCCTCGGTTGGCCACAAAAACCTTGAAGCCCTCGTGGGCCTCAGGCATCCCCGCCAGCTTGCCCACGTAGCCAAAGGGGGGCAGCTCAGGATTGGCCAGGCTGGTCCGGGGGTCGTCCCCGTGCTCGTGATCAAAATAGCACCCGTACTCGGGGTCTACCTGGGGATGCCAGGTGGGGTAGAACTCCCCATCCGGGCCACGCACGGTATGGCGGTTGTGCACCCACTCAGGGCAGAGCTGCTCCCCCATGGACATAGGGGGCTGCAGCGGCTTTTGGCAGCCTTGTAGAAGCCCCAAAGCGGCCAACAACAAGAGCCCTGTCCGCATGAAAGCGCCTCAAGTCCGAGGCTACCCGATTCTTCCGGCCCTGGGTTAATCTCTTCTTCAGAAAAGATTTAGTTAACGCGGGGTGGCCCGGGCCTCCACCCAGACCTCCACAGGGTCATTCACCCGCAAAAAGAGCAGGCTGGGCGGGATGAGGCGCCACTCCGTGAAGCTGGTGCTAAACCCCCCAGAGAATAGGTAGCCGTTTCCCTCTCGCACAAGCCTCCCCCGCACCCGCACCGACCGGCGAACCCCGCTGATCTCTAAAGCCCCGGCGAGCACCGCCTCCTCCCCGAAGGGCACAAGCTGCTCCACCTCGAGGCAGCTTTGGGGGTATCGGCTCACATTGAAGACCCCTCGAGCATCGGCGTCGCGCAAGGGGTTGCCGGAGTCAAAACGGGCCAGGTCCACGCAAACCCGGCCCGTGGCCTCACCGGTCTGGCTGTCCCAGCGCACCACCCCCTGGAGGCTGGTGTTGGTGCCCTCCCAGCGTCCTAGGGTGTAGCTGGCGGCATAGGTAACCCGCCCCTCCACGGCATAGGTCTGAGGCTGCGCCAGGGCCAATCCCCCCAACAAACCCAGCGCCCAAACAAAGCCCCTCATCCTTACCTCCCTCGTGGCTTCCCTTCTACGCTAGGTCCGGATACCCCAAACCCACCGTAGGGCAGAACCCCATCGGCCCTGCGATAATGGGAGCATGCCAACGCTCTACCACATCGGCTTTGGCCCCGAGGACCTGGGCGACCCCCCTCCAACCCTAGCCCTTCTGAGCGGCGATCCCCAGCGAGCCAGCCAAATCGCGCGCACCAAGCTGCAAAAGGTACGCACCCTCTCCGAGAACCGAGGCCTCAACAGCTACCTGGGCCTACTACCCAGCGGAAAACCCATCCTCTCCGCCACCAGCGGCATGGGCGCCCCCAGCCTAAGCATCGTGGTCAACGAGCTCGTGCAGCTAGGCATCCGCACCATCATCCGGGTAGGCACCAGCGGCTCCATCCAGGAGGAGGTGCCCCCAGGCAGCGTGGTGATTTCCAAGGCCGCCTTGTGCCGTCAGGGCGCCGCCAACGACATAGCCCCCCCAGAGTACCCCGCCAGCGCCGACCCCTTCCTGACGGTGGCCCTGGTGGAGGAGGCCCGTCGGCTGGGCATCCCCTACGCGCTGGGCATCACCGCCTCGGTGGACACCTTCTACGAAGGCCAGGAGCGGGTAGGCTCGGCCAACCCCCACCTCCTGCGCAGCCTCCAGGGCATCACCGAGGAGTATCGCCACCTACGCATCCTCAACTACGAGATGGAGGCCGGAACCCTCTTCAAAATGGGAAATGTCTACGGCTTTGCCGCGGCCTGCGTGACCGGGGTCATCGCCCAGCGCACCCGGGCGGAAGAACCCCTTCTGGACGCAAAAGGGCTGGCTGTGGAGCGAGCCATTGAGCTGGCGGTGGCGGTCGCCGAGCGTTTCGCCTGACCCCGGACTTTATGTAACGGGGGCGATTTTTCATCTAAATCTCACCGTATTGCCGCCGCTCCCCCTCGAGGCGTGCACAAGGCAAGCCCGAAGGAGGGGTAGATGTGAGCTTCATTAGGAAAGATTAAGACAGCTTGACGCGACCCACATTCCCGCGTTACTTATTGCACCTGATGCCGCTGCGCCGACACCCTGTCCGCTACACCCTCTGGCTGGCCCGTACCGGCGCGGCTCCCAAGAGTTTTTCTCTCCCGGCTTGGGTTCCACTAGTGGTGCTGGGTGTGTTGGTGGGTTGGAGCGGCCTGAACCTTTGGCTCTGGCATCGCACCGCCGAGATGCGCAACCTGCAAATCCAGCTCGTGAGCCTCTCCGAGCAGGCCCGAAAACTCAACAACCAGCTCGCCGCAGAGCGCACCCGCAACAACGCCCTAAGCCAAGACGCCAAGCGCATCCTGAGGCAGATTGAGTTACTGGAGCAGGAAATCAACGCCCTGCGCGAGCGAGCGGGCATGCCCAAAATCAAGCTGACCCCCACCCGCAACGAGGAAGGGGGTCGGGGGGGCGCTGGGGTGCCGGCGGGGCTCGAGGAGGTCTTGAAATACGCCGCCCAGCAAACCGAAAACCTGGGCGAGCAACTCAGCGAGGTCTCCCCCGCCCTCCACGAAACCCTGCGGCGCGAGGCGGCCACTCCCTACGGCTACCCCCTGCGCGGGTACACCCGCATCACCTCTTACTTCGGCTACCGACGCAACCCCTTTGGCTGGGGCTTCGAATTCCACAACGGCGTGGATTTCTCGGCCCCCTATGGCAGCCTGGTGCAGGCCACCGGGGCCGGGGTGGTGGTGGAAGCCGGCTGGAAGGGGCCTTTTGGTCTGGCGGTGGTGGTGGACCACGGCTACGGCTACCGCACCCTATACGGGCATCTCTCCAGCATCCTGGTACGGCCTGGCCACCGGGTGGAGCGAGGCACCGCGTTGGGGCGGGTGGGCTCCACCGGCCGCTCCACCGGGCCGCACCTGCACTACACGGTCTACCGCTACGGCAGCGAGGTGAATCCTAGCCGATACTTAGACTAAGCCGGCCCAGGCTTAGGGTATGATGCGGGTAAACTATGGCGGTGCTAGGCGGACGCAGATCCAACCCGGCCGTGCTCACCTATCTGAGCGAGGGCAGCGAGATTGAAGGAAACCTCAAGACCAGCGGCAGCGCCCGGATTGATGGACGGGTCAAAGGCTCGGTGATCGTAGAGGGCGACCTGGAAATCGGCAGCAACGCCCAAATTGAAGGGGAACAGGTGCGGGCCCAGAACATCATCGTACACGGCCAGGTAAACGCCCAGATCACCGCCAGCGGCAAGCTGCACATGACCAAAACCGCCCGTGTGGAAGGGGACATCCGGGCCATGTCGCTGGACGTGGAGGCAGGAGCGGTCTTCGTAGGCCGCAGCCAGACCGGCGAACTCCGGGCCTTGCCCCAGAATACCAAGCCGGGGGGATAAGCCCGGTCAAATATCACCTAAAGCCTTCCCGCAGGGATTATGTTAGGGCCATGGCCAAAGGGCCACACCCCCTTCGCACAGCCCTTACCCTTCGGGTACCGCTTTGGGCAGCGGTTTTGCCTGTGGTGCTGCTGGTTTTAGGCGCAGTCTCACTCCGGGAAAAGGCCGCGGGCGAGCGAGCCCAGCTCCTGGCTCTTCAGGCTGAGGCCCGAAGGTTGGCCCTGGAGCTCGAGGCCGAGCGAAGCCGGAACCAGGCCTACAGCGCAGAAGCCGCACAGCTCCAGCAAAGCCTGGGGATTCTGGAAAGGGAGCTCAACCGCCTGCGGGCCAGAGCGGGCCTGCCCGAGGTTCGCCTGGGGCCCATCCAGCCCAGCCCGCCCTCCTCCGAAGCGCCCCGTGGCGCGGGAGAACCGGTTGAGCTGGGAAGCCTGCTCCTGAGTCTGCGAACCCGGATGGACAACCTCTCCCTAGAGCTGGAGGCCACCGCCCGGTCCCTCGATAACCCCACGCCCCCCGACCCTTGGCCAAAGCCCACCCGATCAAATCGCACCCCCAGGGGCCTCCCCCTTCCCTTTGAGGCCCGCCTCACCTCCGGCTTCGGCTACCGTCCCAGCCCGTTCGGTACGCTGGCCTATGAGTTCCACAACGGGGTAGACCTGGCAGCCCCCGAGGGCACTCCGGTCTACGCCACCGCTGCGGGAACCGCAAGCCAGGTGGGGTGGAACCCCCTATTTGGCCTCATGGTGCTGCTTGACCACGGCAACGGCCTGCACACCCTATACGGCCACCTCTCGGCGGCCTACGTGGCGCGGGGCCAGACGGTAGAGGAAGGCCAGCCCATCGGCGCGGTGGGCTCCACCGGCCGCTCCACCGGGCCACACCTGCACTACACGGTCTATCGCTATGGGGTGGCGGTGGACCCCCTACCCTATCTACGTTAGGGGCCTTCGGCGCCCACTTTTTGAACCCCGTTCAAGCAGTGGGGGTTTCGCTGGTTTTGTTCTCTAGGGTATAAGATAGGGCGTTATGGCCTTAGAACGGCTCTTTCGCCGTCGCCGGGCCCAGGGCGAGGCCAGGGACATCCCCGAGCTTTGGGCCAAGTGTCCCAAGTGCGACGCGCAAATCTACAAAAAAGACCTGGAGCACAACCTCTATGTCTGCCCCAAGTGCGGCCACCACCTCAGGATGCCCGCCAGCAAGCGCATTGAGATGCTGGCCGATGCGGGCAGCTTTGAGGAGACCACCCGCCTTAGGCCCGCCGACCCCCTGGGCTTCGTGGACACAGAACCTTACCCCAAGCGGCTCGAGCGCTACCAGCGGGAAGCCGGGCGGCCTGACGCCATCGTAGGAGGACGCTGCACCATCGGTGGGGTACCCAGCGTACTCTTGGTGATGGACTATGCCTTCGCGGGAGGCTCCATGGGCAGCGTGGTGGGTGAGGAGATTACCCGAGGAGTTGAGCAGGCCGCCCAAGAGGAGCGGGCGGTGGTCATCGTGGCCGTCTCGGGGGGTGCCCGGATGCAAGAAGCGGCCCTCTCCTTGATGCAGATGGCCAAAACCACCCTGGCCCTAGACCGGCTCTGGGCCAGGCGGCTGCCCTACGTTTCCATCCTGACCGACCCCACCACAGGGGGGGTCACGGCCAGCTTCGCAGCCCTAGCCGACGTGATCTTCGCCGAGCCGGGCGCGCTCATCGGCTTTGCCGGGCCTAGGGTAATCAAGCAAACCATCCGCCAGGAGCTACCCGAGGGGTTCCAGCGGGCCGAGTTCCTGCTCAAGCACGGCATGGTAGACCAGGTGGTAGACCGCCGTCAGCTCAAGGCCCAGGTGGCCCGGGTACTGGGACTCCTGCACCCTACAAGGGTGGGGAGCTAACCCTCCCCTGGAGGTTTCATGCCTTTAGATTTTGAAAAGCCCATAGAGGAGTTGGAGAGCAAGATCGCCGAGCTCGAAGGCTTTGCTGCGAGCAGCGGGGTGGACCTATCCAGCGAGATTAGGGTGCTGCGGGAGCGGCTGGCCCAGCTCAAAAGCGAAACCTTCACCAACCTTTCCCGCTGGGAGCGGGTCCAGATTGCCCGGGCCCCCGGTCGCCCCACCACCCTAGACGTCATCGCACAGCTCATGACCGACTTTGTGGAGCTTTCGGGGGACCGCGCTTTCGGAGAGGACCCCGCGGTGGTGGGTGGCCTCGCCCGCTTTGAGGGCTCCACGGTGGTGGTGGTGGGCCACCAAAAAGGGCGGGACACCAAGGAGAACATCCGGCGCAACTTCGCCATGCCCCACCCCGAGGGCTACCGTAAGGCCATGCGCCTCATGGACATGGCCGACCGCTTTGGGCGCCCCTTCATCGCCTTCATTGACACCCCAGGAGCCTACCCTGGTATCTCTGCCGAGGAACGCGGCCAGGCTTGGGTCATCGCGCAAAGCATCCAGCGCATGAGCCGCCTTAGGGTCCCGGCGGTGGCGGTGGTCCTGGGGGAGGGG
>NZ_QWKZ01000220.1 GCF_003574085.1 Meiothermus luteus
AACCCGGGCCCCAGGCCAAAGCTGACCCCAGAAGAACAGGAGAGGGTGCTGCAGGCCCTCCAGGGAACCCTGCCCGACGGCGGCTTGTGGACGGGGCTCAAGCTGCAACGCTGGGTGGCGGAGGTGCTGGGGAAGGAGGTCTCTCTCTACCCCATCTACCGCCTCCTGCACACGCTGGGCAACCCCTCCGGGAGGTTCAGGCGGCCAGGGCTGCGGAGCAGAGGGTGAGGCTTCTGGCCTACGACGAGCACCGGTTGGGGCTGAGGCCGGTGTACCGGCGGATGTGGGCGCGGCGGTGGGGGCGCATCGCCACCGGTGGTTCTACGTGTGTACCTTTGGGGAGCCGGAGACGGGGGAGCCTCTGAGCCTTCTGGTGGATGGGATGGACACCGGGGTGATGAGCTGGGTATTGCAGGAGCTAAGGGCCTGGCTGAGGGCGGGGGAGGAGGCCTGGGTGGTGCTGGATCGGGCGGGGTGGCATATGTCGCCGAGGGTGGAGGTGCCGCCGGGGATTCGCCTGGTCCTTCTGCCGCCCTACTCGCCGGAGCTACAACCGGCGGAGCGGGTCTGGCCTTTGATCAACGAGGCGGTGGCCAACCGGTACTTCGAGGATCTGGAGGAGATGATGGCGGTGGTAGCCGAGCGGTGCCGGGTGCTGGAG
>NZ_QWKZ01000221.1 GCF_003574085.1 Meiothermus luteus
CGATGGGCGGCAGGCTTTGAGCCTGGTGCGGGCAGCCCGGCCAGACCTGGTGCTTCTGGACATCATGCTCCCCGAGATGGACGGGCTCGAGGTGCTGCGCCGCATCCGCAGCAGCGGGAACACCCCGGTCATCCTGGTGACCGCCCGCGCCGAGGACCTGGATAAATTGCTCGGCCTGGAGCTGGGGGCTGACGACTATGTGACCAAGCCCTTTAGCCCGCGCGAGGTGGTGGCCCGGGTCAAGGCGGTGCTGCGCAGGGTGGTTTTGGCCGAGGCCCCGAAGACCCTGGTTCGGGTAGGGCCTTTGGAGATTGACAGCGAGAAGGTGGTGGCCCGCCTAGGAGGGGTGCGGCTGGAACTTACCCCTACCGAGTTTCGCTTGCTGGAGACC
>NZ_QWKZ01000222.1 GCF_003574085.1 Meiothermus luteus
GGGGGGTGGGTGGCGGCTCTTCCTCCCTAAAGGGCAGAGGTAGGCACGCCACCCGGCCCAAGTAGCGCTGGGCCTCCTGGGGGTTGAGCACCCGGGAGTGGGCGTCCTTGAGCTCGGCGTACATCTCGTCCAACAACCGGTATAGTTCCTCCCAGCTTTGCACCTCGGGCAGCCGCTGGCGGTAGGTTCGGCCAACCCCCTCCCAGTCCACCCCCTTGAGCTGGGGGTCGTAGTAGCGTTCTTTGACCAGCCGCCAGGCCTGCTCAAAGCGCAGCGCGAACTCCCGAGGGGGCTGGGCTAGAGCAGAGGCCAGCAGGGTTGCCAGGGCAAGCGCCCACCTGCGCATGGCCAGATGATAAGCCCTTGGGCTGCTCAACCGCACCTGGGGTATCGTATTAGCCGATGCGCCAGGATTTGCTCGAGGTGTGGAAGGTTCTTTGGGTGCGGCTAGCGGTGTATGCCCTGTTGGCTTACCTTTTGTTGCAAGGGCTGTCTTGGCTTTTGGGCGGGGCCCGGGGGGCGCTGGTCACCCTGGCCTTGGCCTCCGCTTTTGCCTACCTGGCCGCGCCCATCGTGCGGGCCTTGGAGCGCTGGCGCGTGCCTCGAGGGGTGGGGGTGGGCCTGGTGTACCTGGGG
>NZ_QWKZ01000223.1 GCF_003574085.1 Meiothermus luteus
AGCAGCAGGTCTTGCCATTGATGTTGGGTCCTCAAGGGCTCGCGGGGGTCGGGTATCTGGGCTAGATAGGGTAGTGGACTGGGAATGGAGACCGCTTGCATATGTGGTTACGATAAAAGCCTGGCCATGGAGTACGCCTACACCACGGACGACGGGGCCCTGGTACTCTCCAACCTGGCGGGGGCTGCGGAGTACCTGAAGGAGGCTCTTTTGGTCAACCCCTACGATCTAGACGGCATGGCCGCGGCCTTGGACCGGGCCCTGCGCATGCCCAAAGAGGAACGGAGAGAGAGGCTCGTCCAGCTCAAACAGCGGATAGCTGCCCTGGATATCCAGGGCTGGGCTGAGCGGTTTATTGCCTCCTTGGAACGATGAAAGCGGAGAACCCCATCTTCTTTTTGGATTACGACGGCACCCTGGCCCCTATAAGCGAGGACCCCAAGAACGCCTTGCCCCACCCTGAGGCCCCAGGAGTCCTTCGAGACCTGAAGGCGCGGTATCCGGTCTACGTGGTCACTGGGCGGAGGATGGGCGACCTCGAGGCCCTCTTCCCCCTACCCGGTCTTCCCGTGGTGGGGGGGCACGGCCTAGAGGAGGGGGTTTTTGGGGC
>NZ_QWKZ01000224.1 GCF_003574085.1 Meiothermus luteus
GGGCCATGGTGGCCATTCTGGGTACCTCGAGCTGCCACCTGGCCCTAAGTCCCGAGGCCCGGGCGGTGCCCGGCATCGCCGGCATCGTGCCCGATGGAATCCTCCCGGGCTTCTACGGCTACGAGTGCGGCCAGCCTGCCACCGGGGACATGCTGGCCTGGTGGGTGCGCACCTTAGCCTGGGCCGGCGGGGCCTCCGAGACGGCCCTCTTTGAGCGGCTCAACCGGGCCCTGGAGGCCCGGCAGGCCCCCTCGGGCCTGCTGGCCCTGGACTGGTGGAACGGCTGCCGTACCCCGCGCATGGACGCGGGCCTCAAAGGGGTGCTGAGCGGCCTCCGACTGGACACCGACCCACCGCAGGTCTACCAGGCCCTGGTGGAGGCCAGCGCCTTCGGCACCCGGCTGGTCAAGGAGACCCTCGAGCGGGCCGTGGGGCCGCTGGAGCGGGTGGTGGCCACAGGGGGGCTCTCCCGCTCCCCGGCCATCTTGCAAATCTACGCCAACGCCCTGGGAACCCCCATAGAGGCAAGCCCCACCCCCCAGGCCTCGGCCCGCGGGGCAGCCCTTTATGGGGCCCTGGCCGCCGGC